>QRVH01000045.1 GCA_003458705.1 Eubacterium sp. AF22-9
TGATTATATTCCGGAAATAATAAAAAATCCTGATTATGTTGGGGTTAATCCGAATGAAAGCACCATAAGTTTTGAGTTGATTAAAAAGTATTCAGATAATATTATGATAGGAATTAAAATTGATACGGATGGCAGATATTTATATGTTTCAACTATGCATGATATACAGGAATCAAAGGTGAAAAGAAGACTGTTTAGCGGTAGATTGAAACAGATAAGTGTTGACAAAACATAAAATTATGTATATATTTTTATTGAAAAGAATATACTGTTAATTAGCATAGTTATTATTGAGGTCGGAAATGGTTCCCGACACACTCTTCGGAGTACCTGAGATGATGGATACACCGCCCATCCAATAATAATTATGCTTTTTATTTATATGATAGTTGAAAAGATTTTATACAGGAGAGTACAATGTCAAAACAACAAGCATTAGAAGAACTATCGAAAATGATAAAAAAAGGAAATATTACAGATTATGACTCAGAATTAGATTCATATAGGGATGAAAAGTATGGTTATAAAGATATAGAGAAAGAATAATATACAGGAAAGTTAACAAAAAATTGATTTAGAACAGTTTGTTATGGGAGTAACACAGCGAAGCAATAAAGTAGATGAATATATTCGTGAAATGCGGGAAGACCGCAATATAGATCAATATGAACACTTATTTTATAAAAATAAAAATTAATTAATACATAATGGATTCAAGCTGTACATCCCACTCTTTAAAAATCCCCCATCCCATGTTATAATCATTAATCATCAGAAAACGGAGATAAGAACATGAGCGTAGTAACAAAAAAGTCAAAGTGCAGAATTCTTAAATTAGCGTCAATGCTTGCGGTAACGATGGGGATTATAATGGCATTTTATGCGTTTTATATTATGTCTGAACTATATTCATTTTCAGCAACAGAGCAGGGAAAGGCATTATATATGGCTGTCAAGCTGCTGAATATAGCATTTATAGCAGTTATTGTGGAAGGAGTTTACTTTGCAATTGCAGGATTTTATGGAATGACCAATATAGGTGCGGTTGATGCAGTAAATAAAATCAAAGTTTATGGAATTGTTATGACAATAGCAGGCGTTGTTGATTTGATAATAGTGTTTGTAGTGTCAAGATATTCAATAACTGGAAATGCACTTCTGCTGATATGCCTTCCGGTGATAATAGGAATTATGTATCTTGCAGGAGCATTTTATAATGAAAAGCTTATAAAGGGAAAAAGTGATACATCAGATAAGCATAGTGATGTGGAAGGTGGCAGCGATGATTGATTCTAAAGGAATAATGCCGCTTAATTTTTTCAAATACAAGGGTGTATACACAGGACAGCACAATGGAATGAGATATATGCTTAAGCAGACAGGAGAAAAGCCTGATTTAAAGCTTTCTGCGTGCGTGTGGCGCGGACCATATGCTTCATGTGCTGTTAAGGAAGAAGATAAGACAACAGAGATATTTGAACTGACAGAAGATGGTCGTCTTGCTGCCGTGGAATGGATAAGGCAGCAGTACGAATCCAGACTTGACTATTGGGAAGCGGCACCGTCTATAAAGGACGCTGTTCCGATTGTTCATGAATAAAGAGAATAATATATACAATGCAGCATATGGCGGCACCGGTAAGCAGGAGAGTGTATTCTTCTGCTTCTTTTATTATAAGACCAAATACAATGCGGCATATAATTCTTGATGAAAATATAGATATGACCGCAATACATAATGGCACAATTATACTGCCAAACGGGTCTGGCTGGATGTTCAGCTTCTTGTATATATTAAAAATGTAAAGCAGACTCATGCATATGTTGCTAATAAGAACACCATACAGATAACCGGTTATGCCAAGCTTTGGAATAAGCAGAAATACACAGGCAAGCCGGATGA
Organism: Eubacterium sp. AF22-9; assembly: GCA_003458705.1. Classification (GTDB taxonomy): domain Bacteria; phylum Bacillota; class Clostridia; order Lachnospirales; family Lachnospiraceae; genus Lachnospira. The sequence goes on from QRVH01000045.1 coordinate 1,904, forward strand.
TAATTCCGGTTATATTAATTATGAATGTAAGGGCGGTATGTCCCATGCCATTAGTCACGCTTGTAAGGCTGATTTTTAAGTAGAGGAAAGGACACAGCCATGAAAGAATGCAGGTGTATATGTATACAGAGTCTTCGTGGAACATCATTGCACCTAGCGCGCACCATAGTTAATGAATAAAAATATGCTTATAATGCCGAGACTCAAACACGTGGAAACTGTTCTTTTTACTGTCACAGCAAGATGGTCAGACAGGACATTCGAACTTTCATCAGATACCTTTGGAAGAAGCATAAGTGCAAATGAATTAGCTGCCGTACATGGAAAAAGCACAAGTGGAAGAGCCATTCCTGTAAGTATACCAAACTGGCTTATTGCATCATCTTTGGACAGTCCATGCATGCACAGGATTGCGGGAATAAGAATTGCTTCTGCCCCTTCAAGCAGATGCAGAACAGTCTGATTGGCGTTAATTGGAAATGCATATTTAACAATATATCTGTATTCACGGAGTGAACAGGAGAGCTTCTGCGTCATGCTTTTATTATGAATGGAACGGAAAAACAGCGGAATAGCACAGTATGTGGCAGCTGCAAATTCACCGAATATATTACCGGTAACTGCGTCAGCAATTGATATTGTTGATACATTTTTTATGCGCACATAAAGTATAATAGTGCCAATACGCACAAGCTGTTCGACAAGCTGCGAGGAGGCTGGCAGAAAAGATTCCTTCTGGCTGTAATAGTAATTAGACAAGCAGTTATGTATGCACATGAATGGCAGAGAGATTGCAGTTATACGGATTATTCCCTCACAGCGGCTTTCCATAAATATATGGTTTGCAATGAAATCGCTGAATATAAGAAATAAAAGCATAACGGCAATTGAAAGAGAAATAGTAATCTTTAATACGCAGAAAAGCCATTTCAGAGATGGAGATGATGCTGAATATTTTGAAACAGCTACAGAAAATCCACTGCAGCATACTGCAAATGCAAGCGCAATAAGAGGTATGCACATCTGGAATAGTCCGACTCCTGCAGCACCTGTATAATTAGTGAGAAGTATCCGAAAATAAAATCCGAGCAGTTTTGATAGAACGCCGGCAATTGTAAGTATTATGGCGGATTTGAATATGCCACCTTTTAAGGATAATTTATTATTCATAGCAGATACCGCAGATAGACTTATTAACAATATATGCCCTGCCTGAATACAATATTATAAGGAATTACAGGGCGGAAATATAATGATATATATGGACAATGCGGCGACAACTGCTGTCAGAAAAGAAGTGGCTGAAGCAATGCTTCCATATCTTTTGGGAGATTATGGAAACCCGTCAGGTGTGTATAGGTTGTCTGAAAAAGCTAAAAATGTTGTTGAGGAATCAAGAGGTATTATTGCAGATATAATAAATGCTGACAGAAATGAAATATTTTTCACCTCTGGTGGAACGGAAGGGGATAACTGGGCAGTTAAAGCAGAGAGCCTGAAAAGAAAACAGGGACATATAATAGTAAGTTCAATAGAACACCATGCGGTGACGGAATCGGCACTGTGGCTTAAGAATTATGGAATAGATGTCACATTTGCACCAGTTGATGAGCAGGGAATTGTTAAGCTGGAACAGTTAGAAAAAATGATTAGAAATGATACATTTTTAGTGTCAGTTATGCTTACTAATAATGAAATAGGAACTATCCAGCCGATAGAAAATGTATGTGAAATTGCGCATGAGTATGGTGTAAAGGTTCATTCTGATGCAGTGGCGGCATTTGGACATATTGATGTTGATGTGAAAAAGCTGGGCGTGGATTTCTTAAATGTAAGCGGACATAAGATATGCGGACCAAAGGGCGTAGGATTTCTGTATGTCAGGGGCGGAAAGCCAGAACGGTTCATGCATGGAGGCGGACAGGAGAACGGACTTAGGGCAGGCACTGAAAATGTAGCCGGGATTGCAGGACTTGCGACGGCAGCAAGAATTGCTTATGAAACACTTTCTGACAGGGCAAGGCAGGAAAAGAAAATCAGCGACTATATGATTAAGAGAATACTAAGAGAAATTCCTTATTCAAGACTTAATGGAAGCAGGGAAAGCCGTGTTACAGGCAATATGAATTTCAGTTTTCAGTATGTTAATGGCGGAATGCTGGTTGTAATGCTTAACAAACAGGGAATATGCGCATCTGCAGGTTCAGCGTGTACATCTAATTCAGGAAAGCCTTCACATGTCCTTCTTGCACTTGGACTTGATGAAAAAATAGCAGAAGGTTCACTAAGACTGACAATTAACCATACAATCACACACAGGGAAGCTGATTATGTGGTTGAGTGTATTAAGAAAGATGTTGCCAGACTGCGGGAATTGGCTTAATATTAATATATCAGACAGTTACGGAGGTTAAAATAATATGTGGTACGAAGAAGCAGTGTTTTATCAGGTGTTTCCACTTGGATTTTGTGATGGATTAAGAGACAATGACGGGATAATGAACAGATGCATATCAGAATTTGCAGACTGGATACCGCATTTGCAGAAGTTAGGAACTGATGCGGTGTATTTTTCTCCAATTTTTGAGAGCGATTATCATGGCTATGATACAAGGGATTACCGTGTGATAGATAAAAGAATAGGGACTAATAAGGATTTTGCAGAGCTTGTGGCAAAGTTGCATGAGGCAGGAATAAAGGTAGTTATTGATGGTGTGTTTAATCATGTCGGAAGGGGCTTCTTTGCATTTAAGGATGTATGTGAGAAAAAATGGGATTCTGCCTATAAGGACTGGTTTAACATCAGCTTTGATGGCAATTCACCATATAATGACGGTTTCTGGTATGAGGGCTGGGAGGGATATTATAATCTTGTGAAACTCAATCTGAATAATCAGGATGTGGTTAATTACCTTATTGAGTCGGTGCGTGGCTGGGTTAATGAATTTGATATTGATGGAATAAGACTTGATGTTGCGTACTGCCTTAACAGGGATTTCATGAAGCGTTTAAGATACGAGACAGACCAGATAAAGCAGGAGTTTTTCCTTGTAGGAGAAATGCTTCACGGTGATTACAACACAATTGTGGGTAATGAGTGCCTGCACAGTGCAACTAATTATGAGTGTTATAAGGGGTTGTATTCTAGCTTTAATTCAATGAATATGTTCGAGATTGCACACAGCATAGAAAGGCAGTTTGGAAAAGAGCCATGGTGTCTGTATACAGGAAAACATCTGCTTACATTTGTTGATAACCATGATGTTTCAAGGATTGCCAGCACACTTACTAACAAAGCACATCTGCCGCTTATATATGCCCTTATGTTCGGTATGCCGGGAATTCCATGTATATATTATGGAAGTGAATGGGGATGCGAGGCAGTTAAGGGGAGCGGCAATGACAATATTCTGCGTCCGGCGTTTGATAAGCCGGAATACAACGAGCTGACTGATACAATAAGTTCATTAGGACAAATGTATCATAACAGCAGGGCATTAAGCTATGGTGATTACACAAAGAAAGTGCTTACAAACAGACAATATGTATTCAAAAGGGAAGCAGATGGAGAAAAAGTGCTTGTTGCAATTAATGCAGATGAGAATGAGTACACAGCGTACTTTGATACAGAATGTGCAGATGCGCTTAATCTTATAACAGGTAAGAAGGAAGACTTATCTGGAAAAATAGTTCTTCCACCTTACAGCTTCAGATTTTACAGATGTATGTAGAAGGTGCAGATAAGATACATGTATATAAAATAAGCCTGAGCTCATCATAATCTGATGAACTCAGGCTTTCTTTCATTAAATATAGTGTAATAATTAAACCCTGCATTCTTAAGCATATCTGCCGCAACATCAAATCTGTAAGCAAAATACTTAACCTCGTGTGCATCAGAACCTACAGTTATTATATCACCTCCGAGGTCGTGATACATTTTAACAATATCAAGGCATGGATTAGGTTCAGGCATTCCGTATTTAAGTCCGGCAGTGTTGATTTCAATACCTTTACCTTTCTCAATGATTGTTTTAAGAATTATGCAGATTAAATCGTTAAAATCATGCCAGTTATATGAGTAAGAATTGGCAGGAATATATCGTGCGATATAATCAAGATGACCATATACATCAAAGTTGTGGCAGCAGCAAGATTATCAAGTATGCTTTCATAGTAAGTTAAAACAGCATCTTTGGCAGAACATTTCTCCCAGAACTTAGGGTAGTATGGATCTTCTCCATATACAAGATGTGATGAGCCTATTATGAAATCAAGCTGTTTTGCAGAATCGTATGAATTGACTCTGTCTGCAACACTTCTCATTAGTCCCTGTTCAACACCTATGTGAATATTGATTTTATCTTTGTATGAATCTTTCAGATTCTGGAAATACTTAATGTATTCCGGAAAATCAAGGTCAAACATGACTTTTCCATCTTCTAAAGGAGCATCAAAGTCATTATGGTCGGTAAAACAGATGTGTTTAAATCCCAGTGAAATAGCATTGTTAACAACATTTACAGGGTTCTCCTCTGAATCAGAAGAGAACATAGTATGTATATGTGAATCTGATAACAGCATAGTAATGTCCTCCATCAAATATTAGTCATATGCTTAAATGTCAATATACATTATACATAAACATAATTAATCCGCAATTGATATTTTTGATGTTTATGTAGAACATGTAAACTAATGTAAAATATAGGTAATTTTTCCTTGAAAATGATTATTAGTATTGATATTATTAAAAAGACAGCGTATAAATTCTGATTATGTGAATGCGCATAGATGTAGAAGTACCAACTACGCTGTCCGACCTTGACTTTTATGCGCAGATAGGAGCTTTCGTGAGTTTTGAATTGATACACATTGTGATTATTCTTCTCGGAGGAATAGCGCTTTTCCTTTTTGGAATGCAGCTTATGGGAGATGGATTAAAGAAAGTGGCTGGTGGCAAACTGGAAGTTATTCTGTACAGATTAAGTAATACACCTCTTAAAGGAGTACTGCTTGGTACAGGTGTTACGGCAATTATCCAGTCATCGTCGGCAACTTCTGTTATGGTTGTTGGTTTTGTTAATGCCGGTATGATTAAAATGAAACAGGCTATCGGTATTATTATGGGCGCAATTATAGGTACATCTGTTACTGGATGGGTATTATGTCTTTCTGATATCAGTGGTGGTGCCGGATGGGTAGATTTACTTTCAACAGAGGTTCTTGCTGCTGTTATTGGTGTTATTGGCATCATGTTCAGGATGATTTGTAAGAATCCTACAAAAAAGCATATAGGTGATATTATGATAGGTTTCTGTATCCTTATGGTAGGAATGCAGAACATGAGTGCAGCAGTTGCACCATTAAGATCTGAGCCGGCATTTATTGATATGCTTACTAAGTTTTCTAATCCATTTATAGGAATACTTATAGGACTTTTGGTTACTGCTGTTTTGCAGAGTGCGTCTGCTACAGTTGGTATTCTTCAGGCTTTATCAGTTACAGGAGCTATTTCATTTTCAGTAGCACTGCCTATTATAATGGGTATTGCTGTCGGAGCTGCCATGCCTGTTATCATTTCTTCATTTGGTGCGACTACAGATGGTAAGAGAACAGCATTTGTATATCTTCTTGTTGATGCATTGGGTGCTTTAATATGGGCAGTAGTATTTTATAGTGTTAATCATTTTGTGCATTTTTCATTTATGGACAGAACGATGACAACTGTTTCGATAGCATTTGTGAACTCATTATTCAGAGTTGCAACAGTTGCTGTACTGTTTCCATTCATCAGATTCCTTGAAAAGATGGTATGTGCAATTTTCAAGGAGGTTGTTGATGAGGAAGATAAAGATATTGTTGAAATCAGTGTACTTGATGACAGATTTATTGCTCATCCTACAGTTGCTATTGAACAGGCTAAGACAGTTCTTTGTTCAATGGCACATATGGCACAGAAAAATCTTATTCGTTCCATGGAACTACTGGATACATTTTCGCAGGAAAAATATGACAAGATTCAGAGAAGAGAAGATAAGGTTGACAGATATGAAGATAAGCTTGGAACTTATCTTGTAAAGATCACACAGCAGGAGCTTACTTCTGGACAGAACAAGGAGGTCTCAAAGCTTCTCCATACAATTTCTGATTTTGAGAGAATAAGTGACCATGCTGTTAACATATCACAGGCAGCAGCAGAACTGTTTAATGAAAAGCTTAGGTTTTCTGATTGTGCTGTTGAAGATGTTGAACTGATGTCATTAATTATGAAAGAAATAGTTGGAAATGTAATAGATGCATTTGAACAGAACAAGGTTGAATATGCCTATAAGACAGAGCCGTTAGAAGAACTCGTTGACATATATTGTGATGAAATGAAGATGAATCATGTCAAGCGTGTCCAGAAAGGTGAATGTACACTTCATCAGGGCTTTATATTTAATGATTTGCTTACAGATTTTGAGAGAATTGCTGACCATTGTTCTAACGTGGCAGTTGCGATTATTGAGCTTGAGTTAAATGTGTTTGATACACATGAGTATCTTATTAATCTCAAGAAGGATAATGGAACTAATTTTGATAAATATTTTGAGGAATACAAAGAAATGTTTCCTTTAAGCCAGTATTAAGCAGAGATTAGTGTTAAGTAGACAATATTGGATACAGAATTTGTTAAGATTTCGTCAAAATGACTAATTGATAATGAGTTATTATTGAAAAAAGTGCAAAAATGTAAAAAATGGGAAGAAAGCCTTGATATTTTGCTTTTTCTTATGTAAAATACACGGTAGTTGAAATTTTAACAAACTATGTTATAAAAAATTCATTTTAGGAGGAATTGTTTTTATGTCAGTAAAAGTTGCAATCAATGGTTTTGGTCGTATCGGTAGACTTGCATTCAGACAGATGTTTGGTGCAGAAGGATATGAGGTAGTTGCTATTAACGATTTAACAAGCCCTAAGATGCTTGCTCATCTTTTAAAGTATGACTCATCACAGGGAAGATATGTTAACTTCGGTGAGGAAGATCAGGTAACAGCTGATGATGAGGCTGGTACAATCACAGTTAAAGGCAAGACTATCAAGATTTACAAAGAGCCAGATGCTAATAACTGCCCATGGGGAGAGATTGGTGTTGATGTAGTTCTTGAGTGTTCAGGATTCTATACATCTAAGGCTAAGGCACAGGCTCATATTAATGCAGGTGCTAAGAAGGTAGTTATCTCAGCTCCAGCTGGAAACGACCTTAAGACTATCGTTTACAATGTAAACCATGAGACACTTACAGCAGATGATCAGATTATCTCAGCTGCTTCTTGTACAACAAACTGCTTAGCTCCTATGGCTAAGGCACTTAACGATTGTGCAACAATCGAGTCAGGTATTATGTGTACAATTCATGCTTACACAGGTGACCAGATGATCCTTGACGGACCACAGAGAAAGGGTGATTTAAGAAGATCTAGAGCAGGTGCTTGCAACATCGTTCCTAACTCAACAGGTGCTGCTAAGGCTATTGGTCTTGTTATCCCAGAACTTAACGGAAAGCTTATTGGAGCTGCTCAGAGAGTTCCAACACCTACAGGTTCTACAACAATTCTTAATGCTGTAGTTGCTAAGAAGGTTACAGTTGATGAAGTTAATGCTGCTATGAAGGCTGCTGCAACAGAGTCATTCGGTTACAATACAGAGCAGATTGTATCTAGCGATATCGTTGGTATGAGATTTGGTTCATTATTTGATGCTACTCAGACAATGGTTAATGAACTTCCAAACGGTGGCTGCCAGGTTCAGGTTGTTTCTTGGTATGATAATGAGAACTCATACACAAGCCAGATGGTTAGAACAATTAAGTACTTCGCTGAATTAAACTAATCATTTAGATTGTTTTTGCCGGAGAATGGTATGACTATTCTCCGGTTTTTTATAAAGCTGTATATGTAGCTATATTATGTATTATATGGAGGATATTAATATGCTTAATAAAAAGTCTATTGATGATATCAATGTAAAGGGCAAAAGAGTATTATGCAGATGTGATTTTAATGTACCTTTAGATGGAAGCAGAATTACAGATGAAACAAGACTTGTAGCTGCTCTTCCAACAATCAAGAAGCTTATTGCTGATGGAGGAAAGGTTATTCTTTGTTCACATCTTGGAAAGCCAAAGGGACCAGATGCTGCATTTTCTCTTGCACCAGTTGCAAAGAGACTTTCAGAGCTTCTTGGTCAGGAAGTTAAGTTTGCAGCAGATGATACTGTTGTAGGCGATAATGCAAGAGCAGCTGTTGCTGCAATGAATGATGGAGATGTTATTCTTCTTGAAAATACAAGATTCAGACCAGAAGAGACTAAGAACGGTGAAGCATTTTCTAAGGATTTAGCTTCTATTGCAGATGTATTTGTTAATGATGCATTTGGTACAGCTCACAGAGCACATTGTTCTAATGTAGGTGTTACACAGTATGTTGATACAGCTGTTGTTGGATATCTTATGCAGAAGGAAATTGATTTCCTTGGAAATGCAGTTAATAATCCTGTAAGACCTTTCGTTGCAATTCTTGGTGGTTCAAAGGTTTCTTCTAAGATTTCAGTTATCAATAATCTTCTTGATAAGGTTGACACACTTATTATCGGTGGTGGTATGTCTTATACATTCCAGAAAGCACATGGTGGTAATGTAGGTCAGTCATTAGTAGAGGATGATTATCTTGACTATGCTAAGGATATGATGAAGAAGGCTGAAGAAAAGGGCGTTAAAATGCTTATTCCTATCGATACAGTTGTAGCTAAGGAATTCAGCAATGACTCTCCTTCTCATGTCGTAGAAGCAGGACATCAGGCAGATGATGACATGGGTATGGATATTGGACCTAAGACATGTGAGCTTTACAAAGAAGCTTTAAAGGATGCCAAGACTGTAGTATGGAATGGACCAATGGGAGTATTTGAATTCCCTAATTTCGCAGCAGGAACAATTGCTGTTGCAGAAGAACTTGCACAGCTTAAAGATGCTACAACAATCATTGGTGGTGGTGATTCAGCAGCTGCTGTTAACAACTTAGGATTTGGAGATAAGATGACACACATCTCTACAGGTGGTGGCGCATCTCTTGAATTCCTTGAAGGTAAAGAACTTCCAGGCGTAGTTGCAGCTAACGATAAGTAATTAATTTTACTGACATAGTTATATAATTATATTTTAATCCGGACCTTATTTTTGTTAAGTAGGGTCTGGATTTTTTGTTATTTATTTCACAAACTATACTTGAAATATGTACCAAAGTATGCTATTATCTATTTTACTAGGATAGTTATATCGGAATAATTTAATAGGATTGTCCATATATATGTTATTATGGATAATTTCCTGTGGGGAGGCGTAGAATGAGAAGAAAAGTAATAGCAGGCAATTGGAAGATGAATATGACACCAAGCCAGGCAGTTAAGCTCGTTACTGAATTGAGACCGAATGTTAATAATCCGGATGTTGATGTTGTGTTCTGTGTACCATCCATTGACATTGTACCTGTGGTGGAGGCAGTGAAGGGATCTAATATACATATTGGTGCAGAGAATGTTTATTATCAGGAGAAAGGAGCATTTACCGGTGAGTTATCGCCTGAGATGCTTGTTGATGCTGGTGTAAGCCATGTTATAATAGGACATTCAGAAAGAAGAATGTACTTTAATGAAAGTAATACAGTGCTTAATCTCAAGATGCATAAGGTACTTGAACATGGAATTATCCCAATTCTTTGTTGTGGAGAGACACTTGAACAGAGAGAAAAAGGGATTACACTTGATTTCATTAAAGAACAGATAGTAGAAGCATATGTTGGCGTTACTAAAGAGCAGGTGCTTCATACAATAGTTGCTTATGAGCCAATATGGGCTATTGGAACAGGAAAGGTTGCATCTACAGCGCAGGCACAGGAAGTATGCGGATTTATAAGAACAGTATTTGAAGAGTTATATGATAAGGAAACAGCGGATCAGATAAGAATTCTTTATGGAGGAAGTGTTAATGCTTCTAATGCAGCAGAGCTTTTTGCCCAGCCTGATATTGATGGTGGACTGGTAGGAGGTGCAAGTCTCAAGCCGGATTTTGCGGATATAGTTAATTATAATAAGTAAATAAGCATGAAAGACCTTGTTTTGATGATAATATTCAAGACAAGGTCTTTGATTTTTTTTACAAATGTGCTATCATGCTATAGGCAATTAATTAGAATACATTTAAAGGAGAATCACATTATGAGTAAAAAACCAGTAGTTTTAATGGTACTTGATGGTTATGGTTTAAATGATAGAACAGAGGGTAATGCTATTGCTATGGCTAACACTCCTGTTATGGATAAGTTGATGAAGGAATGCCCATTCCAGAAGGGATATGCTTCAGGACTTGCTGTAGGTCTTCCGGACGGACAGATGGGTAATTCAGAAGTTGGTCATATGAATATTGGTGCTGGTAGAATTATTTATCAGGATCTTACAAGAATTACTAAGGATATTGAAGATGGTACATTCTTTAAGAACGAAGAATTACTTGAGGCAATGGAGAACTGCAAGAAGAATGATTCGGATCTTCACCTTTTCGGACTTTTATCAGATGGTGGTGTTCACAGTCATTTAAGCCATGTATATGGACTTTTAGAGATGGCAAAGCAGCAGGGAGTGTCTAAGGTATATGTTCATGCGTTCCTTGACGGAAGAGATACACCTCCAGCTTCAGCTAAGGGATTTGTTGAGACACTTGAGAATAAGATGGCAGAAATCGGAGTTGGTAAGGTTGCATCTTTATCAGGCCGTTATTATGCAATGGACAGAGATAATAACTGGGACAGAGTAGAAAAGGCTTATAATTCGCTTGTAACAGGTGATGGCATCAAGGCTGAGTCAGCTACCCAGGCACTTCAGGAGTCATATGATAATGGTAAGACAGATGAATTCGTCGAGCCAACAGTTATCTGTAAAGACGGTCAGCCACTTTCATTAGTTAAGGCTAATGATTCTGTTATATTCTTTAACTTCCGTCCAGACCGTGCAAGAGAGATGACAAGAGCGTTCTGTGATGATAAATTTACAGGATTTGAAAGAAAGACAGGATTTATTCCATTAACATTTGTTTGCTTTAAGGATTATGATGAATCAATCCCTAACAAGAAGGTTGCATTCAAGAAAGAGAATATTAAGAACACATTTGGTGAATTCCTTGCTAATCATGGAAAGAAGCAGTTAAGACTTGCTGAGACAGAGAAATATGCACATGTTACATTCTTCTTTAATGGCGGTGTTGAAGACCCTAATGTTGATGAGTTCAGATTACTTGTTAACTCACCTAAGGATGTTGCAACATATGACTTAAAGCCAGAGATGAGTGCACCAGAGGTAGGTATGGACTTAGTTGAGGCTATCAAGTCTGACAAATATGATGTTATTATTATCAACTTCGCTAATCCTGATATGGTTGGACATACAGGTGTTATCCCAGCAGCAATCAAGGCTGTAGAGAAGGTTGATGAGCTTGTTGGCAAGGCTGTAGATGCAGTAAAGGATGTTGACGGAGTTCTCTTCATCTGTGCAGACCACGGTAATGCTGAGAAGATGATTGATTACGAAACAGGAGCTCCACATACAGCACATACAACTAACCCTGTTCCATTCATTCTTGTTAATTATGATGAGAATTATACACTTCGTGAGGGTGGAAGATTATGTGATATCGCTCCTACACTTATAGAAATTATGGGACTTGAGAAACCGGTTGAGATGACAGGTGAGTCTCTTCTTGTGAAGAAGAACTAATTGAATGGTTGAAATTAATTTATTGATTTTTCTTGCACAAAATGTTTATTTGTGATAGAATGACCTATGTTGCCGTATTGGCATAATTATGTAATAAAAAGCGCATGATGCGCAGGAATGAGGATAGTATGAATAAGATAATTCCATTGTTTCATATGTCTGTCGGAGATGTATTAAGAATTGGTTTAATGGGAGTATTTGTAGTAATTTGTATAGCTTTAGCAATAATAATTCTTATGCAGGAAAGTAAGCAGAACGGATTGTCAGGAACAATTAGTGGTGCTGCTGATTCATACTGGGGTAAGAACAAGGGCCGTTCAATGGAGGGCAAGCTTGTTAAGATAACCAAGATTCTTGTAATTCTTTTTATTGTTATAGCAGTTATACTTAATTTTAATTTCTAAATTACGGACACTCTTAAGAAACGGATAATTTCTTAAGAGTGTTTTTTACTTTTACGAGCAATCTGGTGAAATTCGGATATTTTAATGGTAAGAAAGGGATATAAGGGATATGGAGAAGGATATATTTAAACAGCGAAGACAGATGCTTACTGATATGATTCTTAATAATGAACTGTATGTTCCAATGAAAGCTAAAGAAATCGCTATGCTTCTCGATATTCCGAAAGCTAAGCGTTCAGAACTTATGGAAGTGCTTGACAGTCTTGTTGCAGATGGAACAATAGGTGTATCAAAGAAGGGTAAGTATATGAAGCCTGAAAATGTAGCACTTGTCGGAACATTTGAAAGCACAAGCAGGGGCTTTGGTTTTGTAGTAATACCTGACAGGGAAGATGATATATTTGTTAAGGCTAATGACACGATGAATGCTTTCTATCATGATAAAGTCAAGGTTGTGATAACTACTGAGAAGAATGGCGGTAAGAGGGCTGAAGGTAAGATTGTTGCTATTGTTGAGCATGAGGTTAAGGAAGTTGTCGGAACATTCCAGAAGAACAGAACGTATGGTTTTGTTATTCCTGATAATGCAAAGATTAACTGTGATATATTTATACCGCAGGAATTCATGAATGGAGCGGTTGAAGGTTCTAAGGTAGTTGCTTCTATAAGTGATTACGGCAGCCAGAGTAAGAATCCACAGGGCAAGGTCACAGAAGTACTTGGACATATAGATGATCCGGGTGTGGACATAATGTCTATTATCAAGGCATATGATTTACCAGTAGAGTTTCCTGAATCAGTTAAGAAGGCACTTAATGATGTTCCTGATGTTGTCAGTGAGAAGGATAAGGCTGGACGAGTTGATTTAAGAAATGTGCAGATGGTTACTATAGATGGTGAGGATGCGAAGGATTTGGATGATGCAGTATCTATCTCGAAAGAAGGACCTGTATATCATCTAGGTGTCCACATTGCGGATGTAAGCCATTATGTTACAGAGGGAAGCGCGCTGGATAAAGAGGCACTTAAACGAGGTACGAGTGTTTACCTTGTAGACCGTGTTATTCCAATGATACCGCATAAGTTATCTAATGGGATATGTTCACTTAATCAGGGAGAAGACAGACTGGCACTCAGCTGCCTTATGGATATTGACGAAAAGGGCAATATTGTTGGACATAGAATATGTGAAACTGTTATTAATGTAGACAGAAGAATGAGCTATACAAGTGTAAAAAAGATTCTTGTAGATAATGATACTAATGAAATTATGAAGTATAAAGAGCTTGTTCCAATGTTTCATATGATGGAAGAGGCTGCGGAGCTTCTTAGAAAGAAGAGATTTGCAAGAGGTTCGGTTGATTTTGATTTCCCTGAAAGTAAGATTATACTTGATGAGAATGGTCACCCAACTGATATTAAGCCATATGACAGAAATGTAGCAACTAAGATTATTGAAGATTTTATGCTTGCCGCTAATGAAACTGTTGCAGAGGATTATTTCTGGCAGGATATGCCATTTCTATATAGAACTCATGAGAATCCTGATCCTGAAAAAATGCGTAAGTTAGCCACATTTATTAATAACTTTGGTTATACATTAAGACTTACTGATGATTTAAGACCTAAGGAGATTCAGAAGCTTCTTTCTGAGATAGAGGGTTCTGATGCTGAGAATCTTATAAGCAGGCTGACACTCCGCTCTATGAAGAAAGCTAAGTATACTACTGAATGTGTAGGACATTTTGGACTTGCTGCCAAGTATTACTGTCATTTCACATCGCCTATCAGAAGATATCCTGATCTCCAGATTCACAGAATTATCAAGGAGAATCTTCACGGAGGTTTAAGCCCTAAGAGAGCTGACCATTATGATGCAATATTACCGGATGTTGCTGACCAGACAAGTGCTATGGAGCGGCGTGCGGCAGATGCTGAAAGAGATACAGACAAGCTTAAAATGGCTGAGTATATGGAACAGTTTGTTGGAGAAACATTTGATGGAGTTGTTTCGGGTGTTACCGCGTGGGGCGTATATGTTGAACTTCCAAACACTATCGAGGGCATGGTTTCTATCAATAATATGAAGGGATTCTATACATTTGACGAGGAACACTATGAGATGGTAGGAGAACTTGGGAACAGAAGTTATAAGCTCGGACAGAAGGTTAAGGTTGTGGTTATAGGCACCGATAAGATACTAAGAACAATTGATTTTGCATTTGCATAGAATAGAATGGAGACTGACATGGCATCAAAAACAAGCGCATCAGGAAACAGACTTATAGCGAACAATAAGAAAGCTATTTTGATTATTTTATAGAAGAGAAATACGAGGCAGGTATGGTACTTCACGGCACTGAGGTTAAATCAATCAGAGCAGGTAAGTGCTCAATTAAGGAATCTTATATCAAGATTGAGAATGGCGAAGTGTATGTATTAGGTATGAATATTACACCATATGAGAAGGGAAACATATTCAATAAAGATCCTTTAAGACCTAAGAAGCTGCTTCTTCACAAGAATCAGATTAATAAGCTTACAGGTGAACTTACAATTAAAGGTTACACACTTGTTCCACTTCAGGTATATCTGAAAGAGGGAAAGGTGAAGATGGAAATTGGTCTTGGAAAAGGTAAGAAGAACTTTGACAAGAGAGATTCTATTGCAAAGAAAGACCAGATAAGAGATGCACAGAAGGAATTCAAGAACAAGAATCTTAGATTTTAAAAATATTTAGAAATATTTTATCAGTTTTGAAGCACAAGTTAATTGACTTGGCATTATGCCAATGTTAATATAAATAAGCAGGTGAAACTGCTTACACACGGGCTAGTAAAGGTTTCGACGGGGATCTTGAAGCTGGTGAAGCTATCCGCAGGAAAGCGTCAAAATCCAAACTTAAATATAAACGCTAACGATAATTTAGCATACGCTGCCTAATTGCAGCAGTCTGACTTAAAGCACCTACACTTTAAGACCCAGGCTTCGAACATGTAGGAAACGACAGTATCAAAGCTTTGAGATGCTGGTCGTATCATGAAGCTACTAAAGGTGCAAGGGTGTTGATTCCCGTGTACCGGAGGGAATGTTAAACAATCAACTATGATAGTAGAAGAACAGGGAATGGGTTTTCGGACAGGGGTTCGACTCCCCTCTGGTCCATAAGGAAAAGGGAGTGAGGAAGCGTGAGCTTCTTCGCTCCCTTTTCCTAT
>QRVH01000046.1 GCA_003458705.1 Eubacterium sp. AF22-9
ATATATTTAGATAGATTTTTTTTATTTAGGGCTTTTAAATTTCCTTTTTTATGTATATAATGGTGATTAGCCATGGGCACAAATGGCTTCTAATGACTTTTGATTTTATGTTTTATCTGAATACATCGGACAGACAGAGGTCCGCATTGTTTTATAAGAAAGGGGAATTATCATGTTATCAACAGATATTGGTATAGATTTAGGTACTGCAAGTATTCTTGTGTACATCAGAGGCAAAGGAGTTGTTCTTAAAGAGCCTTCAGTTGTTGCATTTGACAGGGATACTAATAAGATTAAGGCTATCGGTGAGGAAGCAAGACTGATGCTTGGTAGAACACCAGGTAACATCGTTGCTGTAAGACCTCTTCGTCAGGGTGTTATCTCTGATTACACTGTAACTGAGAAGATGCTTAAGTACTTTATCCAGAAGGCTATCGGCAAGAGAATGCTTAAGAAGCCTAGAATCAGTGTATGCGTACCTTCAGGTGTTACTGAGGTTGAGAAGAAGGCGGTTGAGGATGCTACTCTTCAGGCAGGCGCAAGAGAGGTTGCTATTATTGAAGAGCCTATCGCAGCAGCTATCGGTGCAGGTATTGATATTTCAAGACCATGTGGTAATATGATTGTTGATATCGGTGGTGGTACAACTGATATCGCTGTTATCTCTTTAGGAGGAACTGTTGTAAGTACTTCTATTAAGATTGCCGGAGATGATTTTGATGAAGCTATCGTAAGATACATGAGAAAGAAGCATAATCTTCTTATTGGTGAAAGAACTGCAGAAGATATTAAGATTAAGGTTGGTTCTGCTTATCCTAAGGCAGAAGTCACAACTATGAATGTACGAGGAAGAAACCTTGTAACAGGTCTTCCTAAGACTGTAGAGGTAAGCTCAGAGGAGACAGAGGAAGCTTTAAGAGAGGCAACTTCACAGATTGTTGAAGCTGTTCACAGCGTTCTTGAGAAGACTCCACCAGAACTTGCATCTGATATTGCAGACAGAGGAATCGTCCTTACAGGAGGCGGAAGTCTTCTTTCAGGACTTGAGGATTTAATTGAAGCCAAGACAGGAATTAATACTATGACAGCCGAAGATCCAATGACATGTGTTGCTATTGGTACAGGTAAGTTTATTGAGTTCCTTGCAGGCTACAGAGACGAAGTTAAGTAACCTGAAACATTTTTAATAAGATTATTACTAATGTTTCTTAACATTCTGGCAGAATGGACAATTTTTATGCCGGAAGAATATATTATCAAGAAAGAGGCGGGCTATGGTAAAAGGGCTTTATACAGCGTACTCTGGCTTGACAGTTCAGCAGAAGAGACTGGATGTAGTGTCTAATAATCTGGCTAATGCAACTACCACAGGTTATAAGAAAGAAGGCCTTACGACACAGTCGTTTAAAGATGTTTATGGCATCAAAGTTAAAGATGAAACTGTGGGCTATATTAATCAGAATATCGGAACTCTGAATCTTGGAGCGAAAGTAGGAGAATCCTTCAGAAGCTGGGATCAGGGCTCTTTCCAGAACACAGGCAATACATTTGACTTTGCACTGAGTGGAAGTGGATTGTTTTCGATTTCTTTCACTAACAAAGCTGGAGAAACTTCAACGCTTTATACCAGGGACGGATCTTTCCAGATGAACCGTGAAGGTTATCTGGTAACCAAGGATGGTGATTTTGTATTGGGCGAGAATGGTCCGATACAGTTACCTACAGACTTTGAAAAACTGACTGTAGAAGAGAGTGGCGAAATATATGCTGACGGACAGTATGTAGACAGATTTGCTCTTGTAGATTTTGAGAATTATGACTATGTTGAGGCATATGGCGAGAATCTTTACAGAGCTGTAGATGGCGCAACACAGACAGATGCTACAGCAACAGTTAATCAGGGATATTTGGAGGCTTCCAATATTAATGTGGTAACAGAGATGGTAGATATGATATCTATTGCAAGAGATTTTGAAAGTAATCAGAAGATTATGAATACTATCGATGAGATGTTAGGAAAGATGGTATCTATATCTGAGATTTAGTAACAACTGTTAGGCATATACATATGGAGGACTGACGACATGATGAGATCATTGTGGACTGCTGCATCAGGAATGATGAGCCAGCAGACAAGCGTAGATACTATTGCCAACAATCTGGCAAATGTTAATACAGTAGGATATAAGCAGGAGCAGACTCAGTTTAAGTCTCTGCTTTACCAGAATCTTCAGGCGAAGACTACTTCTGCCAACGGAGAGAATAAACCTGTTGGAGCACAGGTTGGACTTGGTTCAAGAGTTTCAGCAGTAACATCAATATATACACAGGGTGCATTAAATGCAACTGACAGTAAAACAGATTTTGCAATTAATGGAGATGGTTTTTTCGCAGTAAGAAATACTAATACTGACGAGACTGTGTATACAAGAAATGGACATTTTACATGGGCAACAGCTACAGAAGGTGTAATGCTTAGTACTTCTGAAGGATATCCTGTACTCAGCGCAGATGGCGCAGAGATAGTTCTTGGACAGGACGCTAATGGTAAAGATTATAAGACTAATCTTATTACTATTGATACAGACGGCAACCTTTTATATCCTGACGAGTCTAACAATCCGGCACCAATCGGTATTAAGATTGGCTTATATCAGTTTTCTAATCCTGCAGGACTGGATAAGATTGGTGGAAGCTACCTTTCAGAGACTGAGGCGTCAGGAGCTGCACTTAACGAAGCGTACGATGAAGTTGGAAAGAAGAGCTCATTAAGACAGTCATATCTTGAATCATCTAATGTTCAGGTTGCAACTGAGATGGTTAATCTTATTACAGCACAGAGAGCGTATGAATTATGTTCTAAGGCTATAACAACATCTGATACAATGATGGAGCAGGCTAATAACCTTAAGAGATAAGCGGGGTGTAGTGTATGAGTGATTCTATTACGGGACTTAGCAGTAAGAATTATTCAGATGTGTATGATTCTAAAGCGGGTTCTTTAACTAATAAACTTACAGATACTGATTATTCTAAGGCATCAGACGATGAACTTATGTCTGTATGCAAGGATTTTGAAAGTTATTTTGTTGAACAGGTTCTTAAGTCAATGGAGAAGATGGCTAAGATTGATTCAGAAGACGAGGATAGCAATATGTTTACCTCTATGGCTGGGATTGGCGGAACAGAGGATACTTCACTTAATACTTTAGGAAGTTACTTTGGAGATGAGATGGTATCATCTTATGCTAAACTTATGACTGATTCTAATCATGGCAAAGGACTTGGAATAGCACAGACGCTTTATGAACAGATGAAGAGAAATTATTCTACGGAGTCTATTCCTAAGGCAGATGAGCAGGAATAATATTTAACATAAAGGAGATAACAGATTGGATTACGAGTCTGTGAAATATGTAGAGGGCTTTGTGGAGAATATTATCTTCAGGAATGAAGACAATGGATATACGGTTTTTAATATTGTATATGATGATGAAGAAATCACCTGTGTTGGAGTGTTAAGCTATATCAACACAGGTGAATTTATTACCGCACAAGGCGAATTTGTTAAGCATGCAGTTTACTACATGCAATTTAAAGTCACATCTTATGAGTTCAGGGCGCCGGATGATGCTGCATCCGTAAGACGTTATCTAAGCTCCGGGGCAATAAAGGGTATCGGCGAGAAGATGGCTGAACGGATAGTTAAGACATTTGGCGATGATACATTCAGGATTATGGAAGAAGAACCGGAGCGTCTGGCTGAGATTAAAGGAATAAGCATGTCTAAAGCTATGGATATAGCGAATCAGCTTATTGACAAGAAAGACATCAGAAAAGCAATGATGTTTCTTCAGCGTTATGGAATCCAGATGAATCTTGCCAACAAAATATTTAAGCGTTATGGAAACGACATTTATAACATTCTTGAACAGAATCCGTACAGGCTTGCTGATGACATAGAGGGTGTCGGTTTTAGGACGGCTGATGAGATTGCTTCGCGTGCCGGAATCAAGATTGATTCTGAATTCAGGATTAAGAGCGGAATATTTTATGTGCTTAATCAGGCGACAATGCAGGGACACACATATCTTCCATATGATAAGCTTGTGCGTCAGGTCAACGAACTGCTTTTAATTGATGTCCAGGACTATGATAAATACCTTATGGACCTGACAATGGATAAGAAGATAGTTGTCAAGGTTAAGGACAATGTAAAATGTGTCTATGCCCGCATGTATTACAACATGGAAGCAAATGTTGCAGCTATGCTTAATAATCTTGATGTCCAGATTGAGGAAGACCAGAAATTCATAGATGACAGGATTGCAAGGATTGAGGATAAAGAAGGAATAACTCTTGATGATATCCAGAAAGAGGCTGTTGCGAAAGCAGTAAGAAACGGGCTTGTTGTTATTACTGGCGGACCGGGAACCGGTAAGACTACAACTATTAATACAATAATTAAATATTTTGAACTGGAAGGTCTGGAAATCAGGCTTGCAGCGCCTACGGGACGTGCAGCAAAGAGAATGACAGAAGCCTGTGGTTATGAAGCACAGACAATCCACAGAATGTTAGAGATAAGCGGAGGCGTGCCGGATGGCGACAGAAAGTCGGCAGCAACGGGGTTGTCTATGTTCTTTGAGAGAAATGAAGATAATCCGCTTGAGGCTGATGTTATTATTGTTGATGAGATGTCGATGGTAGACATAAGCATTATGAATTCACTTCTTAAAGCTGTTTCGATTGGAACGAAACTGATTCTTGTAGGTGATGTGGATCAGCTTCCAAGTGTAGGTCCGGGAAATGTACTTAAAGACATTATAGAATCCGGATGTTTTCCGGTTGTTAAGTTGGAGAGGATATTCAGACAGGCGGCACAGAGTGAGATTATTATTAATGCCCATAAGATAAACAGGGGTGAGGAGGTAGTACTTAACAAGTACAGCAAGGATTTTCTCTTTGTTCACAGAAACGGTGCAGACAATATAATAAATGCGATGAAAACGCTTATTAAGGACAAACTTCCGGACTATGTAGGCGCCGATGTGTATGACCTTCAGATTCTTACTCCATCGCGAAAATCCAACGTCGGAGTTGAGCGCCTTAATAAGATTATGCAGGATTTTCTTAATCCGGCTGATGCTATCAAGCAGGAAAGACAGGTCGGTGATGTTACTTTTCGTGAAGGTGATAAGGTTATGCAGATTAAGAATGATTATCAGCTTGCATGGGAAAAACGAAGCAGATACGGTATTCCAACAGAACAGGGAACGGGCGCTTTTAACGGGGATACCGGAGTTATAGAGAGAATAAGCACATTTGATGAGAATGTAACTGTGAAATTCGAAGATGGCAGATTCGTTACTTATGAATTCTCACAGCTTGATGAGCTTGAACTTGCGTATGCGATTACGGTTCACAAATCACAGGGAAGTGAGTACCCGGCGGTTATTATTCCGATGTCGCAGGGACCAAGAATGCTGATGAACAGGAATATTCTGTATACGGCAGTTACAAGAGCAAGAAAATGTGTGTGCCTCGTTGGGGAAGAGGAGATATTCAGGCTTATGGCTGACAATGTATCAGAGTCAAAACGATATTCTTCACTCACAGACAGGATTGAAGAAATCAGACATATTGAAGATTTCGGACAATGATAATTGATATGTTTATATGTGATAATGATGACAATAATGGGGGATTATGGATTATAAGAAGGTATTAATGGAGGCAGTTAATGCGGTACTTCCACCAGCGTGTCCTATGTGTGGAAAGCCGGCACCTTTTGCTGGGGGCAGCAGGGTTGATATATGCCCGGACTGTATGCGCAAGGTGAGCTATGTCAGTGAGCCGGTCTGTCTTAAATGTGGCAAACCGGTTGAAAATGATGAAGTGGAATATTGCAGTGATTGCAGCAGGAAAGAACATGTTTATGACCAGGCATGCGCTGTGTATGAATATTCTAAGTGCATCAAGGATTCAATATACAGATTCAAGTATCACAATAAAAGGGAATATGCAGGTATCTATGCAAAACAGATTGCAGACAAGTGTGGCAGCATGATTCATGCCTGGGCGCCAGATGCACTGATTCCTGTGCCTATTCACAGTTCGAGACTTAAGGAAAGAGGGTTTAACCAGGCAGAGCTGATTGCAGGAGAATTGGAACAGCTTATGGGAATCCCTATGGATTGTGAAGCTCTTGTGAGAGTTGTTAAAACAGTTCCTATGAAAGAACTGGATAATGCACATAGGGTTAAAAATCTGCAAAATGCTTTTCAAGCAGGAGAAAAAGTTGTAAGATATAGTAAAGTTTTAATTGTGGACGATATATATACAACAGGAGCAACATTTGATGCATGTGCTGCAGTACTCAAGCATGCTGGCGTTCGGGAAGTGTATGGGGTAAGTCTGTGCATTGGCGACGGATTCTAGTGCGGATGCGATTTTGTTTGCAAAACAATGAAGCTTAACAAGGAGGATTTATGGAAGTTAGAAATTGTAAGAATTGTGGAAGATTATATAATTATATCGGGGCGCATACAGACTCTGCCCTGACTGTATGAAGAAACTTGAAGAAAAGTTTCAGGAGGTTAAGCAATATATAGAAGATAATCCAAGAGCTGATATGAGAGATATATCAGAGAACTGTGATGTAAGTACAAGACAGATTGAGCAGTGGATAAGAGAAGAAAGACTGTCGTTCAGTGATGATTCACCTATTGGCATTGCATGCGAAGTATGCGGAGCTACCATAAAAACAGGAAGATACTGTGAAAGATGCAAGTATGACATGGCTAACAGGCTTGGCAGCATGTATGGAAGTGCTGCATCGGCCGTAGGCAATGTTGACAAGGAAAGAGCGAGAAGAGAAAAGGCAAGAATGAGATTCCTTGATAAGTAATTAAAGGGTGAAACTTACCAGGATAATTAATTAGCATTTTTTCAAAAGAGGTATAAAGTATTTTGAAAAACCGTCCGATATCTTACACATAAAGCAGGAGTTATCTGTTTTAATTAATAGAAAGTGAGGCGGTTAATATGCGTATAGATGCTTATAATGCTGTTAATCAGATATATCAGACCAGCCAGATTTCTAAAGCTAAGGCTACAGCAAAGACATCATCGGCTAGTGATAAGTTTGAAATTTCTGACACAGCCAGGACATATCAGACAGCCAGAACAGCAGTGAGCGCGGCTTCCGATGTTCGGGAAGATAAGATTGCCGATATCAAGGCACGCATGGCAGCAGGAACATATAATATCAGTTCAGAAGCTGTTGCAGATAAGATTTTGAACAACATTTCTACATTAACATTTTAGCGGGGTTTTATTAGATGGCAAGTTTGATTGATTCTTTGATTAATATAATGGATGATGAAAACAGACAGTATACAGCACTGCTGGACTTGTCTAATAATAAGACTGCTGCTATTGTTAATGGCAATGTTGAGCAGCTTCAGGAAATATTTGGGAAAGAGCAGAAGCTGATTGATGTAATCACAAGACTTGAGACGGAACGAGAGGCGTGTGTTACAGACATATGTAAGATTCTGCATCTGTCACCTTCAGAGGTTAAAGTCAGAGAGATTGTAAGACTTTTGGAGAAGAAGCCTAAAGAACATGATGCACTTGAACAGTCGTATCTTAATCTTAAGAATACTGTTAAACAGCTGACAGAAGTTAATGATAATAATAAGCAGCTTCTTAAGCAGTCTATGGATATGATAGAATTCGAGATTAATCTGGCCAGGAATGCAAGCATGGCACCACAGACAGCTAACTATGGAAAGGGAGCTTATGAGGAGAACAGCGGCTTAGGCGGTGGCAGTTTTGATGCAAAGCAGTAATGGCTGCATGAATGATTTTACATTTATAATTGGATATTATCACGGATGATGTATATGTGCTTATCCGTGTTCGGGAATGAGCCACATTTTCACAATGAGAATGTGGCTTTTTTAAGCCCTGAGGGGTGTTTTATCAGAAAAATGTGTCGATATACATATCAGATGATTTTAAATTTTAAGAAAGAGGTGACCTTATGGCTAACGGAATGGCGGGGCTGTTTATTGGAACAACAGGGCTTAAGACAGCACAGACAGCACTTAATACAACAGCACACAATCTGTCAAATATTAATACATCGGGATATACAAGACAGCAGGTCACATTTTCAGATACACAGTATGTAAGAGTGAATACCAGTGATAAGGTGAGTTCACCGGATTATGGACTTGGTGTTGCGGTTTCTGAAGTGAGAAGAATAAGAGACCAGTTTATAGATCAGGCATACAGAAATGAAAATTCCAGACTTGGATTTTATGAGAGCCAGTATAAGGCGATTGAAGAGATAGAAGACCAGTTTGGCGAGATGCAGGGCGTTACATATGAATCATATCTTATTAATCTTTATAATTCTGTTAATGAGCTGGCCAAGAATCCTACAAGTACAGTAGCGAGGTCATCGCTTATCCAGAATGCAACAGCTTTTATTGAAAAGTCTGAAAATGTATATAAAGGACTGAAGGATTACCAGACAACACTTAATACACAGGTTAAGAATATGGTTGATTCAATTAATAAGCTTGGAGACAAAATCTATACACTGAATAAGAAAATATCAAAGATTGAGTCTACAGGAATTGAGGATGCCAATGATTTAAGAGATGAAAGAGATGCGGCAATCGATGAACTCAGCAAGTATATTGATATTACATATTACGAGAATGACAGCAAGGAAGTTATTATATCTGCGGAAGGAATTCCATTTGTAACAATGGGAGAACTTGCGAAGATGGATACAAGAGTTGTTGAAGGCACGAACCTTGTTATTCCTACATGGCCGGGATATGAAAGAGATGTGTATGATTTAAGTACAGAGGCATCTAATGTAGATGAAACAGACAAGGGTGAACTTAAGGGACTTCTTATTGCAAGAGGCAATATGGTTGTTGATTATACGGTTGTTCCTGAAGCACCAAGCAGTTCGGATTATGATATGAGTACTGCTGATGGAAGGGCAGCATATCAGGAAGCATATAACAAATATTCCAAGGCACAGGAATATTACAATACTTATATTGAGCCATCTGCAATTCTTAGTGCTATGGCTGGATTCGATAAGCTTGTCAATGGCATTGTTGAGAAGATTAATAATATACTTTGTCCGGAAAAGTCAGAGGTAAGGAATAATCCTTATATGGCGACAGACGGAACAGAGATTCAGGCAGATATATATACATACAATTCTGTCAGCCAGCAGGTGCTTTTCGACAGATATGGACGCGAGGTTACTGGAACTGATAATGGAGATGGAACATACAGCTTTTCTTCCGGAGAAAAGTTATATATGAGCTTCGGGGGCGCAGAAGTGCCGGTTGATTCATATACATATTCAATGCTTGATATGGACAAGACCGGATATGGAATGGATGATGATAAGACGGTAGGAACAGAGCTATTTTCAAGAAAAGGCACTGACAGATATATTAAGACAACTGATGATTCAGGAAAAACAATTTATATAAGAAATAATCTTAATGAAACAGATTATGAATCGCTTTATAAGCTTGGCAATCTACAGATTAATCCGGAAGCAGCCAGAATGTTGGAAAGATTCCACTTTCTACAGTTCAGGGAAAAGAAGATTTTGACAGGGCTAAGGAACTGGTAGATGCATGGGATGAAAAGTTTGCGTCACTTAATCCTGATACATATGCCAAATCAGATTTCATGACATTTTATAATAACTTTATTGGAGAGTATGCGACACTAGGAAAAGCGCTTGGCAATTATGTAAGCAATCAGACGACTATGGTTGATGGATATGATAACCAGAGACTTCAGTCTGAGGGCGTTTCTTCCGATGAAGAATTAGAGAAAATGATTAAATACCAGCAGGCATACAATGCAGCATCACGATATGTCAATGTTGTAAATCAGATGTTAGAGCATCTTGTAACATCGCTTGGTAATGCATAAAACAGTCGCAGCTGCTTCACAAATAAGGAGGATTTATGGCATCAACATTTTTTGGATTAACAATTGCATATACAGGATTGCAGGCAGCACAGACTTCAATCAATGTTACATCACATAATCTTGCCAATATTAATACTAAAGGATACACAAGGGAATCTGCATCAACCAAAGCAGCTGATGCGCTGAGAACTTATGCAAGATATGGAACACTCGGTTCAGGAGTTGTTGTTGATGCAATCAACCAGACAAGAGATTCCTACTATGATGAGAAGTACAGAAATAATAATACTAATTATGGACAGTATAATGTTAAGAACAGTTATATGTCACAGATAGAGAATTATCTTAATGAATTTACTTTAAAGGGATATTCCACAGAGTATGAAAATTTCTTTTCAGCACTTAACCAGCTTGACCGTACTCCGGCTGACACATCTGCAAAGAACCAGCTTATTAATAATGCAAAGAGTCTTACAGATTATTTTAATACTTTATCAACTAACTTAAGAAATGTTCAGGTTGATGCCAATAATGAGATTAAAGATGCTGTACAGCAGATTAATTCCCTGGCACAGAATATTTCATCGCTTAATAAGCAGATTAACCAGATTCAGGCAAATTACGGCAACGCCAATGATCTGAAGGATCAGAGAAATGCTTGATTGATGATCTGTCACAAATTGTTAATATAACAGTAAGCGAAAGCGATATGGGTAACAATCTTACTAATCTTCAGATAACAATCAATGGTAACAGTCTTGTTGATGGGTATAACTACCATACTCTCCAGACTGTTGCAAGGGAGAATCCAAGAAATGTATCTGATGCAGCAGGACTTTATGATATACAGTGGGAGAATGGGCAGGAGTTTTATATTTACAGTGATTCTTTAAGTGGTGAGTTAAAAGGACTTATTGATATAAGAGATGGCTGTAACGGAGAAATTGAGAAATACGCATCTACAACAGATGCTGCCGGTAATTCTACATATAAGACGGATGCAGATGGTAATATTCTTACAGAAACTGAAAGCCAGAAGGATAAGAACACACAATATAAAGGCGTTCCATATTATCAGTCACAGCTGAATCAGTTTATACAGACATTTGCAGCATCTGTTAATGAGATACTTAAAAAAGGTGTTACTTCTGATGGTTCAGCACAGGGAATTTCACTTTTTGTTATGAAGGAAAATTCACAGGCACTTACTGCAAGCACTGTTACAGTTAATCAGGCATTGCTTGATAACGCAGACCTTCTTGCAACCAAGTACAATGTAAGTGATGGTGAAGCAAATGTTGATCTGATTGTAGATCTTATTAATACTAAGGATGCAAAGATATATGATGGCGGTACAGGATCATTTTTCCTTGAAAGTATCGTCAGTGATATGTCAATAGATTCAAGTAAGGCAATCAATTTTACAAAGAATTATATGAATCTTCAGACAACTATCCAGAACCAGAGACTTTCTGTAATGGGAGTTGATACGGATGAAGAAGCAATGGACCTTGTAAAATTTCAGGAAGCTTATAATCTCAGTTCAAAAATGTTAAGTGTTATGAATGAGTTATATGACAGACTTATAAATAACACGGGAGTATAACAAGGAGACAAAATTATGAGAATTACTAACCAGATGATGATTAACAGTTCGATTTCGAATATTCAGGTTAATAAAAATCAGATGAATACTCTGAGTACAGAACTTTCTACACAAAAAAAGATAAGCAAGCCATCTGACGATCCAATTATTGCGATAAGGGCATTAAGACTTCGTTCGAGTCTTGATGAGGTAACCCAGTATCTTGGAAAGAATATACCGGATGCATCATCATGGCTTAGTGTTACACATGATGCACTTGATGAAAGTAACAGTATTATCAAGGATTTATACAAATATTGTGTGCAGGGCTCTACAGATTCTTATTCAGAATCTGAAAGAAATACTCTTGCAGAAAGTCTTAATAAGCTTGTGGAGGCTTATTATGAACAGGGAAATGTAGATTATGCAGGAAGATATGTATTTACGGGACATGCGACTGACAGACCGCTTACATACCAGTCAGATGCAGATGCCAAGGACATTGATTATACAATCACACAGAATTTTACAAGAGAGGATCTTTCAACAAAGACAGCATATACTAATGCCTATAGCAATGATGATATATTAAATCTTACAGTTAAGACAGATGCTAATGGCAATATAATTACACCTAATATCCAGAGTGTAAACAGAATACAGTTAGCATATGATGAGATTAATGGTGGAACATTTACATTAGGAATGGGAAATAATAATTCTGCAAATGTTACTATCAATGCAGATGGAACAGTTACAATGAATGGAAGCCTTACTGCGGATATAACTCAGGCTGATGGCAGCGTGGTACAGAATCAGGTAAGTGTTGTGACAACATCAGATCCTAATTATATTCCGGGAGATAATGAGATTGCCATAAATGCAGCAACAGGTGAATTGCTTCTTGGACAGAATGTATATCAGTCTGTATACCAGAATAATGAATTCTCGGTTACATATGAAAAGAGCAATTTCATAAAAGGTGACATTGATCCGACAATGTATTTTGACTGTGTTGATAATAATACAGGAGTTGTATATGATAAAAAGAGTGAGGATATTGAATACATAGTTAATTTCTCACAAAAGTTAAAGGTTAATACAGAGGCTGACGAGGCTTTTAACATATATCTTGGTAGAAACGTTAATGACCTTGTGAATACAGTTCAGAATGTTCTTGATATTGATGCCCAGATATCTAAGGTTGAATCAATGCAGAAGGATTCACAGTATAGCGATGATGCTTCACAGGAAAAGCTTAAAACCATTATGGAAGGACTTACAAAGCAGAGAGATTTTGCAAAGTCTGAGATGAAGAATGCTTTCGAGGCAGGAATTGGTCAGATGCAGGGGTATATGGACCAGGTATCAAATGCTAAGGCAGATGTTGGAAACAGACAGATAAGGCTGGATCTTACTAAGACACGACTTACAGAACAGAAGACTAACTTTACTGATTTGAAGTCACAGAATGAAGATATTGATCTTGAGGAGATTGTTGTTACATATACATCAGCAGAGCTTGTGTATCAGGCAGCATTATCAGCAGCCAGTAAGGTTGTACAGCAGTCACTGCTTGATTTCCTCAGATAGTAAGTTTTAGCAGGATATGCAGCATGGATAAAGGATAGATTATAAAATTGGAGGTTTGACATGAAAGTACAGACTAAATGGTTTGGAGAAATTGAAGTAAGTGATGATAAAATCATTACATTTGACAAGGGAATCATAGGATTCGAGGACTGGAAGAAGTATACACTTGTGTATGATGCAGAGAAAGAGGAGAATATCTCTATCATATGGCTTCAGGCGATTGATGAGCCAACACTTGCACTTCCAGTCATGAAGCCGGAATTCGTGTATGAGACATATGATCCTGTTGTTGAGGATGAGCTTCTTAAGTCTCTCGGAGATGATATACAGGATGATAATATCAGAGTGTACTGCGCGCTTACGGTACCACAGGATATTACTAAGATGACAATTAATCTTAAAGCTCCTATCATTGTTGATTTTGATACGATGAAGGGAATACAGCTTATAGCAGATAATTCTGAATATCAGGTAAGATATCCTATATACGATATTCTAAAGAAGGAGGAGAACTAATATGCTCGCATTATCAAGAAAGAAAGACGAAGCAATCATTATTAACGATGATATTGAGATTACTATAATTGAAATCAAGGGCGATCAGGTAAAGCTTGGCATATCAGCTCCGAAGTCAATACCTATATATCGTAAGGAAGTGTATGCACAGATACTTGATTCTAATAAGGAAGCAGCAAGTTCGGTTGATGTTAAGTCTCTTAACCAGTTATTTAAGAAATGATTTGTTTTATTTGTGTATATTTTTTCCCAAAGGGTTAAATTTTACTTAACATTTTCCGATATATGCAGTACAACATGAATGTAACTACAGGATAAAGTTTTGTTTTCACACGGAGGTGGAATTGTATCATGGGAATGGAAGTTAATGGAGTAGCGGCAGCGTCAAGCTACCAGAGCCAGAATTTACAGGCTGCTAAGCCGGTATCACAGGCAAGCAGTGTTACATCAGCTACAGATAAGAGCAATGAGGTTGTTGTTGATTCAGCGAAGTCAGCAGCATCTAATGTAGCAGTTTCTGTAGGACAGGCAGCAGACAGTGAGAAGAATGGCAGTAACGCTAATGACAATGACAAGGCAAAGAAGCAGGCTGAATCTATGGCTGATGTTAAGGATATAAGGAAAGTCCTTAACAACAATACAATTGCAGAATTCGGCTACAACGAACCAACTAACAGAATCACAATTAAGATTAAAGATAAAGATACAGACGAAGTTATTAAAGAGATACCTTCAGAGAAAGCTCTTGAGATGCTTGCCAAGGCATGGGAGCTTGCAGGTATCATAGTAGATGAGAGGAGATAAGCTATGGCAATAAGATTATCTGGTATGGTATCGGGTATGGATACAGAATCACTTGTTTCAGCGCTCGTATCATCATATAAGTTAAAGAAAGACAATCTTGTTAAAGCACAGACCAAGCTTTCATGGAAGCAGGAAAAGTGGAAGACCATGAATACAAGTATTTATGGGTTCTATAGCGGAAAGCTTTCAAGTGCAAGATTTTCTACAAGTTATAATCTGAAGACATCAAGTGTGTCTAATGATAAGTATGCTAAGGTTTCTGCAAGTTCATCTGCGGTAAGCGGAACACAGAGACTTAAGGTTAAGCAGCTGGCGTCAACAGGATATCTTACAGGTGGACAGATTAAAGCTGCTGATGGAAGCAAGGTTACAGGTGATACTAAGATATCAGACATAGTTGGAACAACAGATGGTTCTATAAGTTTTAAGACTGCTTCTGGAACCAAGAGTATTGATATAACATCAGATATGAATGTTAACCAGTTCGTATCTAAGTTAAAGGAAGCTGGCGTTAATGCAAGCTTTGATGAGAATAATGCAAGATTTTTTATAAGCTCTAAGGAGTCAGGCAAGGATAACGATTTCTCGCTTGTGGCTAATGACTCTAACGGACTTAATGCATTACAGAAGCTTGGAATATATACAGTTAATGATACTGATTCAGCAGAATACAAGAGACTGGCAGCTTTAACAGAGGGCAGTGATGCATATAATACAGAACTTGAAGGTATGTATAGTAAGATTACAGCTGAGGATACTGCCAAGAGTTATGCTGATAAGTATAATGCAGCCAAGGATAAGCTTGACGCACTGGCAGCAGATGATACTTGGGATCATTCATTGACATTAGATGAATATGTCGCAAAGCTTAAGACAGAGACACCAGATATTCTTAATGCTTATGATAAGTATAAGAAGGAAAAGGTGGATTCAGAGGGCAATACAGTTAAAGATTCTGATGGCAAAGTTGTGTACGAATATGACACAGAGGCTATGGAAAAAGATGGTGTCAAGGATGAATATGAGGCTGCGGTAAAGAAAAAAGCGTCTAATGAATCACTGATTAAGGTGTATGATGATAATTCCAAGGTTATTGAGGATACTAAGGATTATGTAACAATCGGCGATGATGGAAAAGCTGTGGCAGATGCTTCTAATGCCAATATATTACAGGAAGTAAACGATACTAATGCTGACAGACAGGCTAAAGCTAAGGCATTGCTTGACTCTAAGATTGCAATGGCATCAAATGTTGCTGGTAGTGCGTCATCTTCAGGTGCTGTCAGAATAACAGGACAGGATTCAGAGATTGAGCTTAATGGGGCAACATTTACTAACAACTCTAATAACTACTCAATCAATGGTCTTACAATTGAGGCAATGGAAGTTACTGGTAATGATGAAGTAACTATCACAACCAACACGGATGTAGATGGCATATATGATATGATTAAGGGCTTCCTTAAGGATTATAACGATCTTGTCAAGTCTGTAGATGTTGCCTACAATGCGGCAAGCTCTAAGGGCTATGAGCCTCTTACAAGTGATGAGAAAGATGCAATGTCTGATGATGAGGTTAAGAAGTGGGAAGAAAAGATTAAGGATTCACTTCTTAGAAAAGATTCAACACTTGGAAGCGTTCTTGATACTATGAAGAATGATATGGCAAGATCATTCAAGGTGGGAGATAAGTCCTATTCACTTTCAAGTTTTGGAATAGCCACACTTGGATATTTTAATTCTCCAGAGAATGAAACAGGTGTATATCATATAGATGGTGATAAGGATGATTCTAAGACATCAGCTAATACAGATAAACTGAGAGAAATGATAGCAAGTGACCCTGATACGGTTATATCATTCTTTTCACAGTTATCTACACAATTGTATACTGATCTTGGAAAGAAGATGGCAGCATCATCAACAAGCAGTGCTTATACTATATATAATGATAAGCAGATGAATACGCAGTATTCAGAGTATAATACTAAGATATCTGCGGCAGAAGACAAGGTTACTACATGGGAAGATTATTATTATAGTAAGTTCTCAGCAATGGAATCAGCGCTTGCCAAGATGAATGCGCAGTCATCATCGTTGACAGGTTTATTCAGTTAATTATAGAATATATTAAATTATGGGATATCCATATATCATGGAGGAGTTATGGCGTTTAATCAGAATATCGCACAGGAGTATAACCGTAATAAAATTCTTACAGCAAGTCCGGCAGAGCTTACACTTATGCTTTATGAAGGGGCAATTAAATTCTGTAATATTGCATTAATTGCTATAGAGAAGCAGGACTATGAAAAAGCAAATATTAATATTAAGAAAGCTGAGAACATAATAACGGAGTTTAAGGTGACACTTAATCATAAGTATCCGGTTGCTAAGGATTTTGAAAATGTATATAATTATATATATTCATTATTGGTTGATGCTAATATTGAAAAAGCAAATATTAATATTAAGAAAGCTGAGAACATAATAACGGAGTTTAAGGTGACACTTAATCATAAGTATCCGGTTGCTAAGGATTTTGAAAATGTATATAAT
>QRVH01000047.1 GCA_003458705.1 Eubacterium sp. AF22-9
AAGAAGCTGCTTGAAAAAAATAATGCCATTAATATAATCTTAGCTATCTGTCTATAATACAATTTATTTCTTCCATGCTATCTGTCTATAATACAATTTATTTCTTCCATATTTAATAATAGTATTATAACTATAATCATTGTCTGTAAGCAATATTGTTCCCAATGCAATAATTACTGCAAATATATAAAAGTTAATTCCTGTTACAATTGCATTCTGTGCGTTAACAAGATAATCCAGCATACTGATTATTCTTGCAGGATTACCATCTTTTTCTGCCAGATATAATATTTCTAATATAGAAAAAGCCAATGCTGCTACAAGCATGCCAAACATTATGACTAAATATTTAATATATTTTTTATTTATCATACTTACCATTTCTGAATACTCTTACATTAATATAAGTAAATAACATTATTATCCCTACGGTTATGAAATAATATACCAGCCTCGGATATGAATAAGATGGGTTAATGAAATTAATTGGCATGATTGCATTATTTTCAATTATCTCCCCAAACGATATAATAGCCACCGATAATAACATAGGAAATATCTCAACCATATATATTCTGTTGGTATATATAGTAACACACATTGCCACTGTTGCCATACATCCTGCATATACCATAACCATAAGTATAGATATTATAAGATATACCATAACCATAAGTATAGATATTATAAGATATAATAACGGATATTTGTAATATATGTAACTCATACTTGATTTGGGCATCATCATATTCATCCCATCGTCTGGAAACGGTGCATATGTAGACATAGTCATCGAACATATTAGATAACTGCATATCATAGGTATTCCAACTGCTATAGCTCCTGATAGAAAAGTTGCTATGTATTTAGCATTTACATACTTCCTGCTATCACACTTCACCAGAATATAATTCCCCAACCCATTATTCATATCCTTAAAATATGAATCTCCATATGGCATGGAAGCAATCAACGGTACTAATATAAAAAAAGCAACAGAAATGCTTGTTTCTCTTCCACCAATCCATTTTTCATAACTGTTAAATGGAAGCACCTCATATATATTGCTGCGTTCCATTAGCAATTCATGATTAGATATCAATAATGGCATTACATTGACAACATAATCCATCATTACAATTATAATTGATATAATCAAAGCCAACTTAAAGCCTGGTGATTTCAATGCTTTTTTCAACTCATATATTAACATTATCAGTCTCCCTGTTCTTGTTCAAAGCTACTAATTGGAATTTTAAAAAACATGGCATCTGTCACACCAAGAGCTCTTGTATCTTCATCATAAGAGAGTCCATTAGGATTGATGAATATACAGGTTTGCTGCTTGTTAGCTTCTTCAAGCCATTCATCTGGGACTACATAATAATTCGTAAATTCCTGTGTAACGTTTTGTTCCAACTGGTAATGAAAATGCTTTGGGTTTAGCGTATCATATACATACGGAAACATTGCCAGCGGTTCTTTTTTAGTTCTGCTTAATTCCTGATTAATAATTGTAATACAATTACCCATAAATTCGCGTTCACATATAGGATCGGTAACCGTATATATTAACTTTACTATAGAATAATCTCCTGTAAGAACACCGCCATTTCTTCTATACTCTTCCCAGTTAAGCTGATTAACATTCTGAAGTTCATCTGGTATATTCTTACCAATAACAGTAAATGACTTTACCTCATAAGTTTTCATGAAGATAACCGCTGAAAATTCACTGATAGTATTAAAGCTTTCGTTATTATCTGTGTTCCATTGTTCTTTTCTCAAATCAAACGCATCTTCTTCAGTATCGTATGTTTCATGTGATGCTTATTTTTTTTAAAAAAACATTACCGCCATTAACTTTTTTTAATTAAAAATACTGTGATCAACACTAGTAATAATAGAGGTATGCACACTTTGAAAAATTTATATATATACTTTTTCATATTGCCACATTTATCCTAAATACTATCTGGACTCCACAAAAAATGAACACAAATATGGTGTCCATTTCCTGGATCAAGCCACAATCTAGCACTTCTATATCCGTCTTCATATACTGTATTCAATAAGTACTTTGCTTCACCAACTTCACAACTCTGGTATGAACCATATGTACAATCTGTATAATCTCCTGCTTTAACTCTAATTGCCGGTATTCTTGCAGCCGAATTATTATTATATATATATGCAGAAGTTGTATTTCTCTTTTCTCTTTCCTCTGTATATAAATCTGTCTCTTCAAATATATCATTATCATAATCATAATCAAAGGCTATGTCATGATAATTCCCATCATAAATGTCAGCCTCTGCATAACACATTTTCTGACTTACATATTTAGTGCTGCCGGCAACAATTATTCCCAAACAAGCAACTATCACACAGTTCAAAAATTTACTTTTTCGCATATTTCATTTTCACCTTTCTTCTTTTTATTCGTAGTTATTGTAATCCTCAATTTGCAAAAGGTCAAGTATATTTCTATTTTTTTCAACAATTAAATAAAACCGTTAAATTTGATACTACATCAAATCTAACAGTTTTATCCATCACTTATTACCTCTCATTCCTCCATGCCTCAACAACCCCTCCGATAAAGCCGGGGATAAGACCGAAGTATCCTACGAATGTAAACATCCATTCCGTTCCTTTTAATGCAAATATGCTTATAACCGCCCACACTACAAAGCCGATTGCACACCATGCAATGGTATTAAGCAGAAGAAAAAGATATTCATATCTTTTTTCAGTTAAATGAGTATTCTTACAAATGTTCAGAAGCATTTTCATCGAAGCCTCCCTTCGTATCAAGAGCAAATATTACCCATTCTGCAATGTTAGTTGCATGGTCTCCTATTCTCTCAAAATACTTGGCAACCATAAGCAAGTCGGCAGCCTGTTCACCATTAGCTGAATCTGCCTGTATCATTGCAATAAGGTCATCTCTTACCTTTTCAAAAAGGTCATCTACTACATCATCATACGCGATAACTTTTCTCGCTTTATCCATGTCTTTCTCAACATATGCTTCAATACTTCTGATTAACATAAGCATTGTCTCAGAAGCCATCTGATTGATATGCTCTAATTTCTTTATGTATGACTGGTTAGAAAGCTTAATAGTTATCTCACCTATATCTGCTGCCTGGTCACCGATTCTTTCCATATCAGTAACCATCTTTAAGGCTGCTGTTATAGTTCTTAAATCCTTTGCAACCGGCTGCTGCTGGATAAGAAGATTAAAGCAGATGTTCTCAATAGTCTTCTGCTCCCTGTCAATCTCCTCGTCCTGAAGCATGACCTTTTTAGCAAGCTCTGCATCCTGTCTTACAAGGGCATCAACAGCCTTTCTTATTGAATCTTCGATTGCAGAACCCATCTTCATCATTTCTTTGTTAAGTCTGTCAAGCTGTTCGTCAAATTTACTTCTCATCATCCAAACCTTCCTGTGATATAATCTTCTGTCCTCTTATCCTGAGGATAAGAGAATATCTGTTTAGTATCTCCAAACTCCACCATCTCTCCTACAAGGAAAAATGCTGTCTGATCCGAAACTCTCGTTGCCTGCTGCATGTTATGCGTTACCACGATTACTGTATATTTCTTCTTTAAGTCTTCCATCAGTTCCTCAATCTTGGCTGTAGATATAGGGTCAAGTGCTGATGTAGGCTCGTCCATAAGAAGCACCTCTGGCTGGACTGCAAGTGCTCTTGCGATACAGATTCTTTGCTGCTGTCCACCTGAAAGTCCCATGGCCGATTTTTTCAATCTGTCCTTAACCTCATCAAATATAGCTGCACCACGAAGACTCTCCTCAACTATCTGGTCAAGTCTTTTCTTATCTCTTATTCCGTGAACTCTTGGACCATACGCAATGTTATCGTATATGCTCATCGGGAAAGGATTAGGCTGCTGGAATACCATACCTACCTTTTTACGGAGAATTGTTGTATCAACTCCCGGCTCATATATATCCTCTCCGTCAAGAAGCACCTTACCATCTATTCTTACGCCGTCAACTAAGTCGTTCATACGGTTTAAGGTCTTTAAAAATGTTGATTTACCGCAGCCAGATGGTCCGATAAATGCTGTTACTGCATTTTCCTGTATATCCATGCTCACATCCTTGAGGGCATGATTCTCACCATAATACAGGTTCAGATTTTCAACTTTAACTTTAATCTTATTGCTCATATATTCCTCCCAAATTAGTGCTTTTCAAGCTTCTTAGCGAGCCTCTTTGTACCAAAATTAATAAGAAGTACAATTACAAGAAGTACAACCGCTATACCGAATGCCACCTCAAATTCACCCTTGCTTGCGCTTAAATAAAGCTGAATTGTAAGTGTTCCGCCAGAGTGAAATATTTTCTCAAGAAATGCATTGAAGGTCTTTGGAAGAAGATGTGCACTTCCCGCTGTAAAAAGCAATGCTGCTGATTCACCAATAATTCTTCCTATCGCAAGGATTACTCCGGTTACAATTCCAGGCATTGCTGACGGAAGAAGAATTGTTCTGATTGTGTACCATTTACCTGCACCTAAACCTACCGCTCCTGTTCTGAAGCTGTCAGGTACAGTCTTTAACGCTTCCTGTGTATTTCTTGTAACAAGCGGAAGCACCATTAATGTAAGCGTAAGAGAACCTGTCAGAAGTGAATATCCCATGTGACATAACTGTCCGAAGAAAAGCATACCAAACAGGCCAAATATAATTGATGGAATTCCTGCAAGTGTCTCTGTTGCAAATATTATAACTGTAACAAGCTTTCCCGGTTTGGCGTACTCATTTAGATAAATCGCAGCACCTACACCGATTGGCGTTGTAATTATCATAGTAAGTAATATTATTATCAATGTGTTCAGAATATTACCAGCAATTCCCACAGTTCCGTGAAGAATTGATGTAACACCTGTAAGAAATGCCCAGTTTACACGCCTTGCGCCCTTTGCGAACACATATATAATAATTCCTAAAAGCAGGAGAACTGAAAATGCTGCACATACATATATTGCTGTATAAACTGCTATTTCTTCCGGATGTCTTTTCTTGGCTTTAAGATTATCCATTTGCTTTCTCCCCTTTCTTCTGCATAAATGTAATTATCAGGTTAATAATCATTATGAAAATGTAAAGAACAAGTCCTACTGTGAAAAGAACCTGTCTGTGTACTCCATCTGCGTAACTCATCTCACTTACAATCTGTGTTGTAAGAAATCTGACTGAGTTAAACGGAAGCGGAAGATTTACTGAACCACCGGCTACCAGATTAATAGCCATTGCCTCACCTAAGGCTCTTCCTATACCTAATACGATACCTGTTATAATTCCTGACTTGGCTGCTGGAACTACAACCTTGAATATTGTCTGTATCTTAGTTGCTCCAAGAGCAAGTGATGTTGCTCTTAAATTCATTGGAACTGCCCTGATTGCTGACGCGCTCATATTGATAACTGTTGGAAGTATCATAATTGCAAGTACCAGCACTGCAGCCAGGAGGTTAGCTCCTCCTGTATACTGATGTGTTGTGGAATTCGCGAATACATGCTTTTCTAATTTATAAAGGAGGGGGTTTAATAGCATTAATCCAAGAAGTCCGTATATAACAGAAGGAATTGCTGCAAGCAGTTCAACTGCCGGCTGGACTACTGCTGCAAGTTTTTTCCCTGCTATCTCTGTTAAAAATACTGCTGTTAATAATCCAATTGGAACTCCGAGAAGAATCGCAAGTGTTGTTCCTACTATTGATGAAAGAATTATGTATACAATTCCATATGCAGGCGGTGTAGCAGTTGGCGCCCATACTGTTTTAAAGAGCAAGTCTGCTATTCCGACACTTTTAAGACTCTCTGTTCCTTTTATAAACATATAGATGGTAATGGAGCAGACTGCCAGGATAGCTACTACCGCACATATAAGGAATATAAACCGTGCCACGCTTTCACTTGCATGCTTTGACTTTTTATTACCCTTTAACGAACCATTTGCCGTTGCCTTAACAACTTCTGGCGTTTTATTTATTTTGTTCATACCAACATTTATAACCTCATCCATGTCAATCTCTCCATTCAGAATCTATATTAACCGCGGCTTACTCTGGGAGAATTAAGCCTACGCCCTTGATAACCTTCTTGCCTGCGTCAGACTTTACGAAGTTGAACCATGTCTGAACAAGCTCACTCTGTGATGAAACAGAACCCTTAGTAGCCATTACAAATGGTCTTGAAAGTGTATACTTACCAGCCTTAATGTTATCCTCTGTTGCATCTACACCATCAAGCTTTAAAGCTGCAACTGTCTTATCAACTACATCTAATGAAACATATCCGATTGCACCAGGAGTTGCTGCAACCTTGGCAAGTACAGCACCTGTACTGTCAAGTTCCTGTGCATATGCACATTTATTCTTAACTTCAAGAAGTTCCTCAAATGCTCCTCTTGTACCAGAGGCTGCCTCTCTGCCGATTACTACGATAGCTTCGTCTGAACCGCCAAGATCCTTCCAGTTAGTAATCTTACCTGTGTAGATATCTGTAAGCTGCTGCTTTGTTACATTAGTAACCTTGTTGTTCTTATCAGTAATCATTGCGATACCATCAATAGCTACGATGTTCTCTTCAATACCTGCTGACTTTTCCTTGT
Organism: Eubacterium sp. AF22-9; assembly: GCA_003458705.1. Taxonomy (GTDB): domain Bacteria; phylum Bacillota; class Clostridia; order Lachnospirales; family Lachnospiraceae; genus Lachnospira. The sequence goes on from QRVH01000047.1 coordinate 6,649, forward strand.
CTGATAAAGCTCTTGAAGCGTTACCTATATCAACTGATCCAGATGTTACTGACTCGATACCTGCGCCTGAACCTGTATATTCTGTTGTTACTGTTACATTAGGATATTCTTCCATGAATGCTTCCATGAGAGCGCCGCACATCTTTTCCATTGATGTACTTCCTGCTAACTGAATCTTTCCTGAAAGTTCCTTAGTTGTGCCTCCGTTTGCTGAACCGCCATCTGCACTTGATGAACCACAGCCTGCTAATGTTGCAAGACCTAATGTTGCTGTTAATGCAACTGTAAGTAACTTTTTAATTCCTTTTCTCATAACTTTCGTTACCTTCCTCGTTTTTTATTTGCAAGCATTAACAGAAGATTTTCGTAGGGGCTTGAATCAGTTTCCTGACCGAATGATATGTGAGTCGTCTCAAAAAGAAAACCCTCTGCATCTGCTTGCAGAGGGTATGTTATCAATGTTATGTAAAATGCATAATCTCACGTTCGTAAAGATTTTGTAAAATGTATGTGATTATCTCAAAGTCTTTCTGAATATTATTATAAAATATGCCGTTCCTATAATAGATGTAAATGCCCACGCACTCGCATACACAAGATAGAGTGACATCAGCGTATGTATACTTGCAAATATTGTACACACCCACACGATTCTGAACACAACAGAACCCATTATTACTATTATTGTAGGTATAACGCTTCTGCCAAGTCCTCTTGCTCCCGCTGCCGCATTATCCATAAATGCGGATATAAAATAAGAGCATCCCATTATTCCAAGTCTTATTGAGCCATAATGCAATACATCCGGATCACTTGTAAACAGGCTAAGAAACTGTGTCCTGAAAACCACAAGCAATGCACCAAGCACTGCTCCTATAAGAAATGAATACATCTGTGTAACAAGATATGCTTTCTTAATCCTGTCACGCTTTCTTGCTCCCAGATTCTGCGCTATAAAGCTTGTACATGCAGTATAGAATGCAGCCATCATATCATACACAATATTATCAGCATTAGCCGCAGCCGAATTGCCCTCAACAACTACATGGTCAAATGAATTGACTGCTGACTGTATATAGAGATTGGCAACTGCAAAAAGTGAATACTGTACTGCTGCAGGCAAGCCAATCTTTAACACTCTCGCTGCTATATGTGAATCTATTCCTATATTTCTCATATAAAGCCCATAATCCTTGCCACAGCCAAACAGGAATTTAAGTATCAGAAATGCTGATATATACTGTGATATTATACTTGCCAGTGCAACACCGACAACCCCAAGCTTACACACTATTACAAAGAACAGATTAAGTATTACATTAATTATCCCCGCTGTAATAAGATACATAAGCGGTCTTTTAGTATCTCCAACTGCACTTAACACGGCATTACCATAGTTATACATTGCAAGAGCCGGTGAACCAAGAAGATATATTGTAAGATATATAACTGCACCATCTATCAGTTCTTTCTTAGTTCCTATAAGATTCAACACCGGTCTTGAAAGGAACAGTCCAGACAAAAGCAGCAGCAGTCCCGCAATCATACATATTACAATTGAAGTGTGGACTGCTTTCTTTACATTTGCACTATTCTTAGCCCCCACAAACAGCGCGACTACAGCGTTGACACCACCTGCTAGTCCTAGCAGGATGCCGGTTGTCAATGTAATAATTATACTCGTTGAACCTACCGCACCAAGTGCCAGTGGTCCTACAAATTTACCAACTACCGCCACATCACACAGGTTGAACATAACCTGCAGTACATTTGACAACATAAGCGGCACTGAATACATTAATATTTTCTTTGGCAGGGAACCTGTCGTCATATCTATTTCATTTGATTTCATAACCTTATCTTAAACCCTTTAAATATTCCTTCTGTTCCGGCGTAATACGATAACTCTCTACAGCCTTCTGGATTGACTTTCTGTGTACCCATTCAGAAAGCCTGCGCTCCTGTATATAAGGAACCGCCGCATCCCACTGTTTAGCAAGTGCTGTAGCCATATACCATGCAATCATCATATTTACATAGTACTCCTCTGACTTAACACCTGCAACAAGCTGTATATATTCTTCCTTAAAATCCTCGTCAAGAAACAGGCGCATCATAACACCCATTCCGTATCTTATAGTATATGTTCTATCTGACTTTATCCATTTCCTTGCTTTAGCAATTATATCTTCTTTATTTTTATTAAAACATTTAGGAACTGGAAAATCACATGTTGCCCAATTATTAATATATGGCAGAAACCTTTCAATTTCTTCAATACATTTATCATAATCCTTAATCTGCCCTATAATCATCATATGAAGATTATTCTCCTCATAATACTTATGTGGCAGCTCACGCATAAACTGCTCAGTTTCTCCGCTCTTTGCATACTCCTTTGCAAATTTTCTCAAAACCGGAATCCTTACTCCTATAACAGCCTCTTTATCTACCCCTGGCATAAGGCTGCTGTGAAAATCCCTGTACGCTATATCCTGTAACTTAAACAGCTCTTCCTGCAAATGTGTCATTATTCCCCTCCTGTGTGAGCTGGCTCATCGCCGCGGGTTGCGCGAGCAGCTCATACTCCAGAACTTCGTTCTGTCGTTGTCGCGGTGCTCCTCGTAAAGCCATACAAAGTTCCCAGTCCGTGCAAGCACGGCTGCCAGCTTTTTCCGTCTATTCTCATCGCTACCAGTGTGCCGTTCCGGCACACGAAAAAAGTGGAAGCATCAACTGCCTCCACTTTAGATAGTAGCGAGAGAGGGATTTGAACCCACGACACCACGGGTATGAACCGTGTGCTCTAGCCAACTGAGCTATCTCGCCATATTATATACTGAATGTCTTAAAAAGAAATGGGGCCTACAGGGCTCGAACCTGTGACCCTCTGCTTGTAAGGCAGATGCTCTCCCAGCTGAGCTAAGACCCCACATTCAGAACAATTCGTTTGATTTCTCTCGCAAACTGCTCTGCTATTATAATATTAAAATGCGATATCTGTCAAGCACTTTTTTGACTTTTTTCAAAACTTTTTTTACAAAATTTTAATTAGAACAAATACCTCGTCCACAACAGGAAATTCTTAATCAGCTTCATTCTGCGTTCTCTCTTAGGCGTAAGCGCTACAGGCTGCACATTATATGGATTATCGTATGTGCCATCAGCATTAGCCTTTCTTGCACTATGCTCATACTTCTGCATGGCACCGCCAAGCTGTTCATTAATCTCCTTGCTGTCAATAACAAGCATAAGCTCTGTATCAAGATACACACTTCTCATATCAATATTAAATGAACCAACCACCGATATATCATCATCTATAAGAACCGACTTTCCGTGGTATGAATATCCGCCTTCATATTCCCACACTTCAAGCCCTGTGCCAAGCACCTTATCCTTATGCGCATAATAATCTGCCGAGCCAAATGGATTGCCATTATTGCCCACAGAATTAGTCATTAAAGAAACATTTCCAACTGAGTCACATACTTTCTTTAATCCGTCATACATACACTCATTGCAGATAATATAAGGCGTATGTATCTTAACCTGTGTATCCGCCTGTTCCATGAGCTTCGTGAGCTGATACCACACTACCGGTTTTTTCGCGCCACATTCTATCGGATTGCTAAGAAGTGCTATATTGCTGACTTCAACTGTTTCATCTGTATAATCAGTGTCAGTCAGGTAATCTTTGTTATCTGCATAATAAATGTTGTAATTATCAAGCAGTTCTTTCCTTGCCGCCTTGACCTTTTTATTACCTGCACATCTGTTATTCTTTAAAAATGCTTTGCTCTCCTTATAGTTCCATACACTCTCATAATAAGCAAGAACATCATTCACAGAACTGTTTTCATCAGGGTTATCACAGGCAACAAGCACATCCCTGTCGTAATTCTTATGTCCCGGATATGCTCCCAGGAAATAATTAAAAGTATTCCTTCCTCCAAGTATATAATTAGTCCTGTCGGCTATGACATATTTGTCATGAAGCCTTCCCATTGACTGCCACGGCTTGAATGGATTAACTTTGTTATATATCTTCACATTGACATTGTCAGATGACGCAAGTGCCTTAAAATCAGGATTGCCTTTCATCTTAGTAAAACCAGATACACCATCAACTATTACATTAACCGATACTCCCCTGTCTGCAGCGTCTATAAGTGCGCCAAGCATAAGCTTTCCGCTGTCATCAGACCTGAAGTCAAATGTAGAGAGAATAACTTCTTCCTTCGCGTTGCTTATCATTCTTATTCTCTCCTTAAGTGCCTCATCATTATCCTCGATAATGCGTGCACGCTCGGCACTTGTTCTCTCTTTCCATATGCCCTGTTCATCAAGCTGCTTCATCTCGTCAGCAGTAAGTTCTGGCTGTCTGTGATAAGTTATTAAAGCACATGATACAATTGCTGCAACTAGCGCAACAAGCAGTATCAATGTCACAAAAATTATTCTCTTCATAAGTTTTCTCCTATTGTAAGACTTCACGACAATACTCCTTAAATATCCATCTCTTCTCTCATCGCTGCCCGCGCAAAAGAGGCGTGCTATATATACATAATTATATATACAGCACACCTCTTATGACATTAAATATTTATGAAGAATTATAAATTATCTGATATAGTTAGTCTTAATCTTATTCTCGCCCTGTGGAAGCTCAATTCCAGCCTTCTTCGCTGCCTCTACTGACTTAACAAGCCATGCAAAATTCTGACCTAAAAGTCTCATTGTCTGCATGCCTTCCTCGTCCTTTACAACTTCATCTGGTGTATTGCCATGTACTATATTCCAGTAGTTGGATGACACAACTGGCATCTGGTTAATCTGGAAATACTTATTCAACACATCAACTGTTGATGTTGTTCCGCCACGGCGGGCAGATGCAATTGAAGAACCACATTTGTAACGAAGCTCGTTACCATATGCACCAAATAATCTGTCGAGAAACATTAATATCTCTCCTGTTGGAGAAGCATAATAAACAGGTGAACCAACAATAAGTCCGTCTGCATCAGTTATCTTAGCGCCAACTTCCTTGACAACTGCGTCAAGCTCGCCCTTAACAACTCTGCTGCCAACTGCAACTATCTCAGTATCAATTCCCTGTGCCTCTAATTCCTTAGCAACGACAGAAAGTGCTGTATATGTACAGCCTGCATCTCTTCTGCTGCCATTAACTAATACAACCTTCATGTTATAACACCTCCAAATTATTAATTAAACATTAATCTCTGCCTTCATGCCAAGCTCTTCCTTATTAGAATCAAGAATAGGCTTGATAACATTAGCAAGATACTCGTCAACCTGTTCCTTAGAACGGCCAACATACTTCATAGGATCAAGCTTTGACTGTAACTCTTCAAGAGTAACACCGAACATTGGCTCTGCTGCAATAAGCTCAAGAAGATTATTATCAAGACCTTCCTGTTTAACTCTCTTTCCTGCTATCATAGAAAGCTCTCTTATCTTCTCATGAAGCTCCTGTCTGTCTCCGCCAGCCTTAACAGCGTCCATCATAATATTCTCTGTTGCCATGAATGGAAGCTCTGCCATCATATGCTTGATGATAACCTTGTCATATACAACAAGTCCGTCAACAACATTCAAGTAGAGATCAAGGATTCCGTCAACAGCGAGAAAGCCTTCTGGAACTGACATTCTCTTGTTAGCTGAATCATCAAGTGTTCTCTCAAACCACTGTGTAGATGAAACAATAGCTGGGTTAAGTGCGTCACTGATAACGAAATCAGCAAGTGACGCCATACGTTCGCTTCTCATAGGATTACGCTTGTAAGCCATAGCTGATGAACCAATCTGTGATTTTTCAAATGGTTCTTCAACTTCCTTAAGGTGCTGTAATAATCTGATATCATTAGAGAACTTGTGTGCACTCGCAGCAATTCCTGCAAGTACATTAAGCACTCTTGTATCAACTTTTCTTGAATATGTCTGTCCTGAAACTGGAACGCATGCGTCAAATCCCATCTTTTCTGCAATCTTTCCGTCAATCTGGCGAATCTTATCCTGATCTCCATTGAAAAGTTCAAGGAAGGAAGCCTGTGTACCTGTTGTACCCTTACAGCCTAAAAGCTTCATTGTAGAAAGTACATAGTCAAGATCTTCAAGATCCATAACTAATTCGTTGAGCCATAATGTAGCTCTCTTACCAACTGTAGTTGGCTGTGCTGGCTGAAAATGTGTGAAAGCCAGTGTAGGCTGTGCCTTATATTTATCTGCGAACTTAGAAAGCTCATCAATAACATTAACAAGCTTCTTACGAACAAGCTTTAAGCCTTCTGTCATGATGATGATATCAGTGTTATCACCAACATAGCATGAAGTTGCTCCAAGATGTATGATACCTTTAGCCTTAGGGCACTGAAGTCCGTAAGCATATACATGTGACATAACATCATGTCTTACTTCTTTCTCTCGTCTCTTGGCATCCTCATAGTTAATATCATCCTTGTGAGCCTTCAGCTCATCAATCTGCTCCTGTGTAATAGGAAGTCCAAGTTCATGCTCTGTCTCTGCTAATGCAATCCAGAGTCTTCTCCATGTCTTAAACTTCATGTCAGGAGAGAAAATGTACTGCATTTCCTTGCTTGCGTATCTTTCCGCAAGTGGTGTCTGATATCTGTCGTTCATCTCGTATCCGCCTTTCATATATCAATTCTAAGTATGCCATCATCCAGACCGCATACAAGTTAAGTATATCATAGCAGGCTTGTGTTTGCAATTCTACCACACTTTTCCATCTGCTGAATTTCCGTCTGCTGATTATTCACTTAATTTAAATATGTTTACCGAATTACCATTTTCAATTGTTTCTAGTTTGTAGTAGTCTGTATGACTTGTCCCATCTTTATAAGATATCTCTGCCTCAACTAAAACAGAATTCAGCACTTCATTTTTTGCCTGTCTTTCAGATTCTGGCGACTGCTTGTTCATATACCATGAATCATTTGTTGATTTCAGTTCAAGACAAAGAATCATTTTCAGTTGTTCCTGTTCACCTGCTGTTATGTCAGCCTTATCCATCTTCAGCTTCTTTTTATTCTGGTATTCATTTGACAAATCATCTTCTATTCCCAGCCGCACCCTGGCATTGTATGTTTTGTATACAATTTTTTCTACATCATCATCATTATAAAGTACAGGCCATTTAAAACTGCTGATAATTATATATGATGTATCTTTATCTCTAACATCTGTCTCACTCTGCTTTCCATTTATGGAGCAGACTGCAGCCTGTTCCATATCGGCACAGTCGTGTTCCATTAACGGATATATAATCGTCTGCTTTGCTCCTGTTTCTTCTCTGTATTTCACGCCATCTTCTTCATAGTCTTTTACATTAGCCGCATTGTACTCTGATGTAACAACTGATGTATTTTCTCTATTCTTACCACATGCCACTGCCGTTAAGCTGCAGCACACCAGCAGGCCTGCAATTATCATTTTATTAAATGCATACATATCCCCCTCTTTCATATAATAATAAACAGCACTATTGTATTAAGCACTATCAGCAGCGGAACCTCCCTGTTAGAATTCTTTTTAAATATATATCTTGATACAGCCATAGTTTCTATCGATACCAGTAAAGAATATAAGATATATACCCCAAGCTGCATAATCATATACTGTTTTATCGTTATGTATCTCAGCATTTTCCCAACTTTCATAAAAGACAGACTTATAAGCGGTGCATCTATATATGGCATTCCATATGTATGAGACATAACTGACATTTCTGTTATATTCACAATTACAGCTATAATTGCTGCTATTATACATACCGCACCTGATTTGACTGCCTTTCCCCATATTCTTCCCCTTGCTGATGAGCCAAGCAGCATGTTCATTCCGCTTTTATACTCTAAAGCATTTTCAGATTCAGCAATAAGCACTATTCCAAAGCCAAGTATTATGTATATAATAAGCTTTCTTATCTTCGCATTATCTCCTAATATCTGATTGTATCCTCTCTGTGACATAACGTATGCTTCTATTCCGTACTGTGCATTTACTTCTTCCACATAATTAATCTGTTCCATATATTCGTTCATGCTGTCAAGAAGTCTTGTTGAGTCCATATAATTATATACATATTTACTTACAGTATTTTCATCTATCTCACCTTTTTCAAATTGTTCCTGCGCTTCTTCAAGTTTTTCCGCAGCTTCTTTAACTTCTGCTTTCCTTAATTCTATAATTTCTGTAAATCCGCTGTAATCTTTTCCTCCATATTCCTGATAATATTCATCTTTTTTCTTTTCATCATCTGAATAAATTACTTTCTGGCTATTACATATAAATATTGTGATAAACACTACCACTGCAATTACGAGCCAGCCTTTTCCTGTTATCAGCAGCTTATATATTTCCTTACACAAATGTGGAAGCTGTCCCAGAAGTTTCTGTATGCCATGTCTGATTTTTTCAATAATCTTATCTATTACACCTGTCTTTTTACCCGGTCTGATATACTTCCCCATTATTATAAGAATGCTCATCATAAGCACTGATATTACCAGACATACAACACACAGCATAGCTGCCATGCCTGCTGATATATTACCATATACTATATTCTCATAGTCTTTAAGCATGGCATTGACATCCATTATATTTATTATATTAATCTTTCTGAATATTCTGAATCTGCTCTGCAAAGATATATTCTGATATGCATAAGCCTCTATTCCGGCAATAATCCCCACTATAACCACAGAACTTATTCTTTTTCTGCACAGTGCAAATATCACAGATACAATAAGCGATAATGTAATAATTATCATTGAATTAATAAAATATCTTATAAACAGATAAGTAATCACACTGACCGGGAGTGTATAACTGCTATATCCTGTAAGACACTGAACCGGCTCTGTTAATATTTTATTTCCTCCATATATGCACAGCATTCCACCCGCTGCACATATATTCATAATAAACATTTGTACAGCAATTATAATAAACATCGCAGCCACTGAACATGCCGAAAACCGCATGCGTCCATTCTTTGCCGTATATGTAAGCTGCCACATCCCATTATCTCTGTACTCGTATATGTTATAGATAACATATATCATCAACGCTAACATGACATATATAGATATATCATGCTGAAGATATTGCTCTATTGCCCTGCTGCTGACTTTCGTAACATTAACATCCTTAATTCTTGAATAATCTCTTTCTGTTTTATCTATATTAGCCACCGAGTCCGTTGTTCCAAACACGCTGAACTTTTTCATATTCTGTGCATTAGAAATAACCGCATTTACATTGTCACGATATCCCTCTATATATTCCGTTCTGATATCATATTCTTTTGCAAGTCTTTTATATATCCTTCTTTCATCTGAAGACAGGCTGTCCAGATGCTGTTTTCTTTCATCATCTGTATGTCCTGCCTCCAGCCAGTGATACTCTCTTACTTTCACATTATAATTATCTATTCCGCAATCTGAGAAGTCTCTTGCAACAACAGCCGCAACACATATAAATGCCGCGGCTATCATAATCATAATTGTTTTTTTATTAAGCAGCCTCCCCAGTTCCTTCATCTACCTAAACTCCTTAATATCCCCATTAGCAATGTCACTTTTATCAATATATATTATTGCGTCTTTTTTTAATGAAAACATAAACATTCTGGTCTTGTCACCATGCATTATCGCAAATATTTTCTCATCATCATCAAGTACTCTCCTGGCAATCAGCTCCCCATCCTTACTCAATTGATATATCGTATAATTAAGAGTCTGGCTCTGCTTATTAAAGTATTTTGCCGCATCTTTATATATTGTATCATCTAACCATATATATTCACCATCATATGTAAGAGTAAAACACTGACTTCCTTCAGGGTCTTCAAATATCTTTATGTAAGAGTAAAACACTGACTTCCTTCAGGGTCTTCAAATATCTTTACGCTCTCACAACTATCTGTATTATACATATATATTCCTGTATCATCAAGCCTGCTGTAATATAGATTATGCATCTTAGAATCTATACAATATCCATATATGTTATCCGTAATTACACATTTAACATCATTGTCCTGAATCTGATATAATCCGTCACTTGATATCGAATACAAATCATTATCATCCTTTGATACATTCATCTTTATAAATAAGTATTTCCACCA
>QRVH01000048.1 GCA_003458705.1 Eubacterium sp. AF22-9
CTAATTTTAATTAATATTATTACAAATAACTTAAAGTTAATAGGCAAATGCTATAAAAAACTTGCGGAAATTAATCAAAACGCATATAATAACGTCTGTATTGATGTACAGCAATGTACAATCTTAAATAATAATTCAAAGGAGTGTTTTAAGGTTATGGGGTATGTTGATGAAGTATTAGACATCGTGTCTAAGAAGAATGCAGATCAGCCTGAATTTTTACAGGCAGTTACAGAGGTTCTTGAGTCTTTAAGACCAGTTGTTGATGCTAACGAGGAAGTTTACAGAAAGAACGCTATTCTTGAAAGAATTACAGAGCCAGATCGTCAGATTATGTTCAGAGTTCCTTGGGTAGATGACAAGGGACAGGTACAGGTAAACAGAGGTTTCCGTGTACAGTTCAATAACGCTATTGGACCATACAAGGGTGGTTTAAGATTACATCCTTCAGTAAACTTAGGTATTATCAAGTTCTTAGGTTTCGAACAGGTATTCAAGAACTCACTTACAACTCTTCCAATCGGTGGTGGTAAGGGTGGTTCTGATTTTGATCCTAAGGGCAAGTCAGACAGAGAAATCATGGCATTCTGCCAGAGCTTTATGACAGAACTTTCTAAATATATCGGCGCTGATGTTGATGTTCCAGCTGGTGATATCGGAACAGGCGCAAGAGAGATCGGTTTCATGTTCGGTCAGTACAAGAGAATCCGTGGTATGTTCGAAGGCGTACTTACAGGTAAGGGACTTACATATGGTGGATCACTTGCAAGAACAGAAGCTACAGGATATGGTTTATTATACCTTACAAATGCTTTATGGAAAGACAATGGAATGTCACTTGAGGGCAAGACAGCAGCTGTATCTGGTTCAGGTAATGTTGCTATCTACGCTATCCAGAAGGCACAGCAGTTAGGTGTTAAGGTTGTTACATGCTCAGATTCAACAGGATGGATTTATGATCCAGAGGGAATCGATGTTGCACTTCTTAAGGAGGTTAAGGAAGTTAAGAGAGCACGTCTTACAGAATATGCAGCTGCTAAGCCATCAGCTCAGTACTTTGCTAAGCAGAATGGTGAGCACGGAGTATGGCAGTACAAGGTAGATCTTGCTCTTCCATGCGCTACACAGAACGAGTTAGACATCGAGGATGCTAAGATGCTCGTTGCTAACGGTGTTGTATCTGTAACAGAAGGTGCTAACATGCCTACAACATTAGAAGCTACTAAGTACCTTCAGGAGAATGGTGTTCTCTTCGTAGGTGGTAAGGCTGCTAACGCTGGCGGTGTTGCTACATCTGCTCTTGAGATGAGCCAGAACTCAGAGAGACTTTCATGGACATTCGAAGAAGTTGATGGAAAGCTTAAGGGAATCATGGAGACAATCTACGCTAACATTTCAGATGCTGCTAAGAGATATGATATGACTGTTGGTGGAAAGACAGACTATGTTGCTGGTGCTAACATCGCTGGTTTTGAGAGGTTGTTGACGCTATGCTTGCTCAGGGCGTTTGCTAATTACAATCCGTAATATATAAGATTAATACAGGACGGCTTCAGGGAATTAACCCTGAAGCGTTTTTTCATAAAAATCCAAATAATATTCTTGTGAATAAAAACGGACAAAATAGCAATACTACATTAATGTAAAAATATTTATGGAGGTTGATATTATGTCAAAGAACACATCTAAAAATTCAACAAACTCAAAGAATTCAACTAATTCCAGCAATTCAACAAATTCAAGAAATTCTTACAATGAGACTAATTCTACAAACAGCAAGAATGAGTCATCTAAGAATTCTAAGAATAAGACATCAGGTTCTGATGAGTCTGACTGCTATTAGTCAGGATATCGGCCGCTTCTGCGGCCCTACATAACAAAATGGTAATAAAACAATATAATGAAAGTATAATATAATAAAACCTAGATTATGCAGGTAAAATATGTCGTGTGAAATGGTCAGTTCCAGAAAAATTGATTATTATGTAAATGACCCATATGTAACGATAATTGATATAAGAGAAGAAGACAAATTCTTGCATGCAAGAATAAGAGGTGCTATACATTTTGAGTATAATAAGCTGATGGAAAATATAAATAATATATTCAGATATGGAAAAGTGTCTTATGAATTTCGAAGATTGTTCAGTAACAAAGACAGAATTTATATTTTTTATTGTGATAAAGGGGCTGCAAGCCTTGTGGTATGTGAAAAAATGTCAAGACTCGGATATAACTGTAAGACGGTTGTTGGGGGATTTGATGCTTACAGGGGAAACTGCGTAACGAATTAACGGATTGACACTCATTTGCATAGGCATTAATATATATATAAATGTACTTTTGGAGGATATATGAACACATACGAATTAATTGCTCCCTGCCATTTTGGCCTGGAATCAGTATTAAAAAGAGAAATATATGATCTTGGATATGATATTTCATCAGTAGAAGATGGAAAAGTCACATTTGTGGGTGATTCTGAGGCCATATGCCGCGCTAATATCAATTTAAGGACTACAGAACGAATTCTTATTAAAGTGGGGCAGTTTAAGGCTGAGACATTTACAGAGCTGTTTGATAATACCAAGGCTCTTGACTGGGAGAATTTTATACCTAAGAACGGTAAATTCTGGGTAACTAAGGCTAATTCAGTGAACAGCAAGCTTTTCAGCAGTTCAGATATTCAGTCTATTGTGAAGAAGGCTATTGTTGAAAGACTCAAGGAACATTACAGAATTGGCTGGTTTGAAGAAGACGGAGATTCATATCCTATAAGAGTTACTATTATGAAGGATGTTGTTACTATCGCACTTGATACATCTGGTGATTCACTTCATAAGAGAGGATATAGACCGGCAGCTGGAAAAGCTCCTATATCGGAGACACTTGCAGCGGCGCTTATTATGCTTACGCCGTGGAGAGGCGACAGAATTCTTGTTGATCCATTCTGCGGAAGTGGCACATTTCCAATTGAAGCAGCTATGATAGCAGCTAATATTGCACCGGGAATGAATCGTAAGTTTACTGCACAGAAGTGGACTAACATAATTGACAAGCAATTGTGGTATGATGCTGTTGATGAAGCCGAGGATATGATTAATCTTGATATTGAAACGGATATCCAGGGATTTGATATTGACGCAGATGTTATAAGGAAAGCAAGAAGTAATGCGGAGAATGCCGGAGTAGAGAAGTTAATACATTTTCAGGAAAGAAGCGTGGCAGACCTAAGCCATCATAAGAAATACGGTTTTATTATAACTAATCCGCCTTATGGTGAAAGACTTGAGGACAAGGAGACACTTCCAAGAATATATTCTGCATTTGGACGACAGTTTGCAAAATTAGATTCATGGTCAGCCTATATGATTACTTCATATGAGGATGCTGTCAAATATTTTGGCAGGAAGCCGGATAAGAATAGAAAGATATATAATGGAATGTTAAAGACATATTTTTACTCATTCCAGGGACCAAAGCCGCCTAAGAAAGAGAAGGGACAGGAAAGATAATTATGACTACTATTATTTTAGCGTCTAATAATAAGGACAAGGTTAAGGAAGTTAAAGAGATTCTTAAAGGGTATAATGTTATCTCTCTTAAGGATGCAGGAATTGACCTTGATGTAGAGGAAAATGGTACTACATTTGAAGAAAATGCATTAATTAAGGCGAGAGCTGTCTGCGAACTTACAGGACAGCTTACAATGGCAGATGATTCAGGACTTGAGATTGATTATCTTAATAAAGAGCCTGGTGTGTATTCTGCCAGATATATGGGACATGATACATCATATGATATTAAAAATGCTTCTCTTATTAAACGGCTTGAGGGTGTTGAAGGGCAGGACAGAAGCGGCAGGTTTGTGTGTGCTATAGCAGTGTGTTTTCCTGATGGAAGGGAAATTGTTAAGAGAGGCACAATGGAGGGACTTATAAGCAAGGAAATCGTCGGAGACAATGGTTTTGGCTATGACCCTATAGTTTATCTGCCCGAATATGGTAAAACATCAGCACAGCTTGATCCTGAAGAGAAGAATAAGATAAGCCACAGAGGTAAGGCACTTGAACTTATAAAGAAAGAACTGGATGAGTGCCTCTAATTGGCTCATTCTGGAGGTTTTATGCAGAGGATAATGATTGTTAGCGATTCACATAGAAGACACGGTAATCTGGCAGAGGCAATATATAACGAGCAGCCATTTGATTTACTTATCCATCTTGGTGATATCGAAGGGGAAGAAGATATAATACAGGAGCTTGCTGGGGGTGAAATAATAATGGTACCAGGCAATAATGATTTTTTTTCACCGCTTCCAAGGGAACGTGAGATAGAACTTGCAGGGAAAAAAGTGCTTTTGACACACGGTCATTATTATTATGTTTCTCTTGATTTGCAGACTCTCAGGGAAGAGTGTATAGCAAGAGGAATAGATATAGTTATGTTTGGACATACTCACAGACCATTGATACAGATAGAGGATGAACTTACATTCATTAATCCTGGAAGCATATCATATCCTCGTCAGGCAGATAAAAAATGTACATATATTATGCTTGAAATTGACGATAATGGAGAAATGACTTTTAATTTAAAGTATGTATAAATCCAGTAAATATGCGGGTTTACAGACTTGCAGAAAAAATTTTGAAAAAAATTGAAAAAATTTCAAAAAAAGTGTTGACAGATAGTACACCTTATAATATAATCATTCTTGCGTTGCGGAACAGAGCAAACGCAAGAAACAAAAACGGGGTGTGGCTCAGCTTGGCTAGAGCGCTTGATTTGGGATCAAGAGGTCGCAGGTTCGAATCCTGTCACCCCGATTTACAACTTAATAATTATGCGGGTGTAGTTCAATGGTAGAACACTAGCCTTCCAAGCTAGATACGTGGGTTCGATTCCCATCACCGCTTTGTGTGTTCGTAGCTCAGCTGGATAGAGCAACGGCCTTCTAAGCCGTGGGTCGAGGGTTCGAATCCCCCCGGGCACACTTTTTTTTATGAGTCATGGCCAGTAGCTTATGACTTTTGCATTATGGTGGGTATAGCACAGCTGGTCAGCGCGTCAGATTGTGGCTCTGAAGGTCCAGGGTTCGAATCCCTGTACCCACCCTTTTTTTATTTCTTGGCTATCGCCAAGCGGTAAGGCACAGGGTTTTGATCCCTGCATTACGCTGGTTCGAATCCAGCTAGCCCAGCTCGGTAGTTATAATCCGAGGCTGGATGTTTGATATAGATTGTTACTCATAATTGTATACATTGAGGGCTCATAGCTCAGTTGGTAGAGCACTAGACTTTTAATCTAGGTGTCCCGGGTTCGAACCCCGGTGGGCTCATTAAGATGGGAATGGTTGAAAAACCATTCCCTTTTTTCTTTTCGTGCCTAGTGACTAGGAGGGGAAAGGTCGTTTTGTGAAGAAATTCATTCTTTATTATTTCCATGTATTAATTATTGTGATTTTGAAAACCCGCATAAACACTGGGAATGTTTGTGGGCAAGTTGGGCACTTTTGTGGCACTTGGTGTCAGGGGGAGTGGAATGATTGAGAATTGTAGTTTTAATTTGGGTGAGTTTTATGTTAAAATGGGTAAAACAAATCGGAATTTGTGGAGAGATTTCCTGAACTTTCCTTATTTTTCAAGGCTTTCAGCCTCTTAAATAGTGAAATGATATGTATTTTCCCTTATTTTTGCCCTTGTGAGATAATCGTAAGGGAAATAAGGGAAATTTCTTTTAGTCATTGCCTGCCACCTTGTCGAGAAGCCTTGCTGAATCACGCTTAGCTTTTCTGGTGGAGTGAGCATAGATATTCATAGTGGTACTGACATCTGAGTGTCCTAACAGTTCCTGCACATCCTTTGGAGCAGCTCCGTTTGCAAGCAAGTTGCTTGTATAGGTGTGTCGCAACTGATGAAAATGAAATCCTTCAAATCCATCTAGTTTAGCGGAAACTGACCGGCACACAAGACCAAGTGTGCTTGGTAATTCAAGGCAACCATCCGGTCTTAAGCATACAAAGGATATTTCCTTATATTCTTCAGGAACATCCTGTGTTCCATCCAGATGATAATATTCATAATACACTCTGTTTTTGTCCTGCACTTCTTTGTAGTAATTGCGGTGATAGAGTTCACCATACTGCATCCGGTTTTTAAGCTGTTCTTTTCTTGCTTCTTTCAGTATGCCTGCTAGAGTATCTCCGAAATCAACAATTCTTACCTTTTTACGTTTGGTAGGTCCAATGATGTTCTTGTGTCTGGCTCCATCATAACGGATACTTCTCTTGATAGTCAGGTATTGTTCCTCGAGATTAATATCCTGCCATGTAAGACCACAAACCTCACCAATACGAAGTCCTGCATAATATGCTATCTGAATTGGCAGTATTGCTGGGGGATTTTTTTCTTCAAGGTATTTTATTAACCTCTGATAATCTTCGTGTGAGATTGGCTGAACACCTTCCTCAAAGTCATCATCCGAAAATAAATCCATATCCTCTGCCTGTTTTTTCAGCTTGATATACTGCATTGGATTGAAAGTAATTAACTGTTTTGGAAATACTGCAAATCGGAAAGCCTGCTGTAATACAGCGGAAAATGAATGAATATAATCCTTGCTGTAGCCCTTTTTGACAGTTCCATCCGGATATTCGCCACCAAATGTCAGTAAATCAAAGAATGACTGTAAATGTTGTGCAGTAACATTCTTTAACTTTCTGTCAGCAATAGGATGTTTCTTGATAACTCTGATTGCACCAAGGTAGTTTTCAACAGTTCCATTACTTAATGTACCTGTTTTCAGTTCTTCCTCAGACCATAAATCAAGTAAATCTCCTACAGTGAGATTATCCATCTTAGCAACAAATCTTTTATTCTCATAATCATCCATTGCCTGACGGAGCAGTTTTTCCGTTTCACTCTTGCTTTCTGTTCCAGCATATTCTTTCTGAACCAGATTGCCACTTTGATCTTCTACATAGAAGCGGTAGTACCATTTCTTTCCTTTTTTTCTTACAGATCCTTTTGCCATAATCGTGTTTCTCCTTTCGATATTCGACAATCGGAACTGATGAAATGCTTCTTGCGTGTAGGCATCTTATGGACAAGTCCATAAGCCAATTCGCCGCTCGTCAAATCTGTAAACAGTTTGACTCGCTTGGGCTCATTGTATCATAACTCCGGTTGTCATTCTATACCGAGTCGGAATTATCTTCTAAGAGATTGGATAATCTTTGCGCCGCCATATCCGGATTCTTGGAATATGTTCTTATGATGTCAGCTATGTCATTGAATGCATTAACAGAGTGGGTTATCTCTCTTAAAAACATTATCTCATTGTATTCCTGATTGGATTCAAACCCCATCTTGGCTGCCACATCTGCATATTCTGTGTTTCCCTTGAAATTATTGCAAGCATTTGTAAATGAATCAGCAAATAGCTTGTATTCGTTTAATATTGCCAGCAACAGGTTCTTGGCGAAATCTCCATCTGCATTATCAAGGTTTGTTGGAAGATTTTCGATAATACCTGTCATAGCGTCTCTTATAAGAAGTTCTTTCTTATCTGTTATATCTGTTTCGTAGCTGTCAGTTTCGCCTTTAAGCCATTCCACAGATACATGAAGTGCTTCTGAAAGTCCTTCAAGTACCATCTTCTTGGTATTGTCGATTGTTCCAGCTTCATAACGCTGTATGGTGGAAGCGGTGACTCCCATCTTGTCTGCAACATAAGGTTGTGTAAGGTTTAATTCTGTTCTGCGGCTTTTAGCCCTCTCACCGATAATCCGGCGAAGTTCCTTATCCTTCATGTTGTCTGCCTCCTTTTCGGTTATTCCTTTCGGTATGTTCATACTATATCATATAAAAATTAAAATTGCAATATGCAATGATATAATTATTTTTATAATTTCGTAATGCTTGACAATAAAATATAAAAGCGATATACTGACAGAAAAATAAATTGCATAATGCAACTTGAAAGGAGACGATTAAATGACGGAAAGAAAGATTGCTTTATCTATAGAAGATGCTGCCGATTATACAGGAATTGGAAGAAACACCCTGAGAAAACTTGTTGAGTGGGAAAAACTTCCTGTTCTAAAGGTCGGAAGAAAAGTTCTCATAAAGACGGATATGCTGGAAAAGTTTATGGAAGTCAACGAAGGCAGAGACTTGAGAGATAAGACCAGCGTAAAAGCAGTCACAAGAAAAGTGACAATTTAAAAGAGGCGGCTTCTAATGAAACCGCCCCTGATATATCAGACCGAAGCCATGATATACCTACACGCAAGAGGATTATAACATGTGCTTCTTCTGATATGCAACAACCAATTAACGGAATGGAAGACTGACAAATCACAAGATATCAAAGCCCTCGGCGTTTGAGAGCGAAATACACCCCTCGCACAAACCTGCGGTTTATGCTCAGCGTATTTCGCCCTTGCAGGGAGCAAAGCCACGCAGGCGTGACTTATACAAATGCTGTCGCATTTGGTTATGTCGGATACGGCAATAAGCCAACAACAATACCACTTATATTATCTGTTCATCTTTCATTCCAATTATCAGAGGAAGGAGAAGAAAGCACATTGACAACAAGACATTCATTTATACAGATGACCAAGCTGTCGAATGTCCGGGGAAGAATCACCTATATATCAAGCCATGCAAAGCAGGAACATCTGTATGCGGTTTATGAAACAACTGACAGAAGCTATTGGACGGAGCTTGCACGATGCAGCCAGCAGGAATTTAAGAAAAGCGGTGTTGATGGAAAATGTATCGAAGCAAGGGAGCTTATCATTGCCCTGCCTGAATCACTTTATGAACAGGGAATGCCCGATATGCTGCTAAAATCGTTTACGGATAAATTCAAAGAAAAGTATGGTGTGGAATGTGTTGCAGCACTTCACCACAATAAGCGTATGACAAATTTCCATATCCATCTTATCTTTTCTGAAAGACAACTTCTTGCAGAACCTGTCATAAAGACTGCCACAAGGAATATGTTCTATGATGAACATGGAAATCATGTACGAACCAAGAAGGAAATCCTTGATGAAGCTGGCAATATCCGCAAAAGATGTAAGGCTATCAAAAAAGGCGAGGTTTATGAGAAGAAGCTGTTTACCTCTAAGAATACGAGGTTTAAGCAGGAAGATTTTCTGGACGAGGTAAAATTATTTTACACCAGAATGATAAATCGCTGGGTAACGGACGAAAAAGATAGACTTACAGTATTTGACCGTAATGGTCCATATCTTGCTACCAAGAAGATTGGTAAGAATAATCCCAAAGCTGAACAGATTGAGAAGGATAATAAACTGCGGATGGACTGGAATCGTGAAGTTGACAGGGCTATCATAAGCGAGGTTTCTATGGATGATATTCTACAGATAAAGAGGGAACATATCACAGAGCCAGTAAAGAGGTCGATTGAGCGATACGGCAATAAGCCCGAAATGCTCTCGCTTATCCTGAATATGGCAATAGCAGAGCTGGTACTGCTTATCACAAAGGTGCTTGAGGCTATAAAAGGCATTCACAGTAGGCTGCAACGTGAAAATGCTCCCGAAGATAAAAACAAAGCCCAAAAGCAGGACAACGGAATACTTACAGCAGATGCTTTACCGCCAGAGCCTGTTATGACACCGGAAGCAGCCGCCTATCCGAAGTTAAAAAAGATAAAGACAGAACTGGACAGCCAGAATGCCATTATCTTTGAAGCTGAGAAACTAAGAGGCAGTCTTGAAATAGAAATGTCAAACTTAAAGGGACTGGCGAAGCTCACCAGAAAAGGTGATTTACAGAGAAAGATTGACGAAAAGACGGATTATATCAACCGATTAAAGGTAGGACTCTCAAACATGGTTCGGAATAGCGGTTTTGAAAACATGAACGAGTTCCTGCTGACATTCAGAGAATGCAGGAATGCTTATACGGATTATCAGAGACAATACGAAAGCTGGAAGAATGCCTGCAGAAAACCGGATACACCTACGCATAAGGATGAAAAACTGTCGGATAAACTTGCAAGACTACAAAGGGAAGCCGCTGAAAACCAGAACAGTATCAGCAGGCAGACAAAGAACAGAGGGGCAAGATAATATGCCCTTTGTTTTATATTCTTTTGACGGAATTACGATAGAATATTGGAACTTAGCATGATATAATAATAGAAAATTTTTAGGAAGAGGTGAGAACGATATGAAAATTATCCGAGATAACTACTCAGTACAGTTGATGTAAACTGTTGGCAGATTGTGCTGAGGTTAAAAGAAACTTGCTAGCAGTCGTTGACTGTACTGTCCTAATGCTTGAAATACAATCTATAAAGGAGTACAGTTATGCGTTATATAAAAGAAATATTAAAGAAAAACAGAATATGGGTATTAGTCTACATTGGGCTAGGTATATTTAATGCATTTATGGCTAATTACAAGGCTGACTATTTCCAAAAGGTCATTGATGGATTGGCTGATAGAACACTTGCATTTGCAGGAGTTGCAACATATGGCTTTATTTTGCTGGTAAATTATTGTATGAATTATTTGGATAATTATCCTGAAAAGAAATTGGAACATGGTATTTATCTGGATTTTAAGCTTTTGTCCCTTAGAAAAATAAGTACAATTGATTATACAGAATACCAGAAAATAGGTACAGGCAAACTTGTTCAAAGGATTGAGAATGGTTCAACAGCAGGAAGAAATGTATTATTCAATTTCTGGTTGCGTTTGATTCGAGACTTACTTCCTGCCATTGGTTTTAGTATATACTTTATTTGGAAAATAGATGAAAAAGTCACTTATGTACTGTTTGTAGGCTATGCGTTTATTTTTATAATAACCAACATTCTATTAAAGTTTCTTTACAAAATAAAAGAAAAGATTTTGAATAGTGAAGAACTATTAAATCACTATTTGGTCAGAGGCTATATGGAAATGTTGGTATTTCGTATGAGTAAACAGTTCCCGAGTGAAATAAAGAAGACTTGTAATGCAAAAGAGGATATTGTTTCATCAAAAGTAAAAATGAATATGATTCATGAAGCATTCTTCACAATATTTGCACTATTTGTGGCAATGTTAGATATTGGTATTCTTTTTTATGCATGGAAAACGAAAAACCTTACAGTAGGTTCTGTGGTTGCACTAATTGCACTGATTGAAAATGCTTATACACCAATTGCCATTTTTAATGTACTTTATGTCCAATATAAATTGGACAAGGCGTCGTATAAGAGATTTGAGGAATTTTTAGGCTTAAAAGACGATGTTCAATTAAGAAACGGTAACGCAATAAATACAAATGTTGGAAAAATTGCAATAAGAAATTTATCATTCCAATATGAGGAACGAAAAATTATTGATGGCTTGAGCCTGTCAATACAAAAGGGAGAAAAAATAGCTTTTGTAGGAGAAAGTGGTTCCGGAAAATCGACCTTGATTAAGATTTTATTAGGGTTGCTAAAATATAATCAGGGAGAAGTTCGCTTAGGAGACATGGAGTTAAAAGAAATTTGTCTTAATAATTTGTATGATAGAGTTAGTTATTTATCACAGGATGCCCCTGTTTTTGACGGAACAATAAAAGAAAATCTGGTATTTGAGAAACAAGTGTCAGAAGAACAAATGCTAGGGGCATTGAGTGAAGTGCAACTATCTCATTTAGTTGAAAATCTTGCGGAAGGTTTAAATACTGAAATTGGTGAGAAAGGTACTTGTTTATCGGGTGGAGAAAAACAAAGACTTGCATTAGCTCGCTTGTGGTTTGAAGACTCCGAACTTGTCATTTTGGATGAAGCAACATCTGCAATGGATAATTTAACAGAAGAAAATGTAATGAAATCAGTTATGCAAAAAATGAAAGATAAAACTGTCATTGCCATTGCACATAGATTAAATTCCATTGCAGGTTTTGACAGAATTATTCTCTTTAAAGAAGGGAGGATTGTTGGACAAGGTACTTTTGAAGAACTACTACATACAGATTCTTATTTTATGGACTTGTATAATGCGAATGTGAAATAATTGTTTTTTAGGTCGAAACTTGTAAAAATACAAAGGGGCTGTTGCTATTGCACTTTTTTTAATTGTTAGAGTAGCAGTCCCTTAGTGTACTTAAAGTTCAATAGAGTCTTCTGCGTTTACCCATATCTGCATAGTTCCATCCAGATATAGTTTTGCATATTCAAGAGGTTCATCAATAGCAAGAGCATTTAATGCACACTGAGAGCATGGTGTAGTTTTAATACCATCTTCTGCCTTGTTGCAGTCAATACGGAGCATATATCCGGCACAGGTGTAAATGTCTATGCTATTCCGGTACATATTGTATTCTGCGTAAATAATATTCATATCGTGTCTCCTTCAAATCAATTAATCAAAATAAGAAATTCAGAAGCATTTCAATCAGTTCACCATGTCAGTTTCATTTTGTGTTATACTGTGTTATATGATTTTGTTTCCCTTGCTTTTTCCCTTACCTGAGTCCATAAACACTGATGGAACGATATAACACAAGGGAATATATAAGGGAAAGCACACCTGTCACAAACTTAGTATTTTCAATGGTTTGTGAGAAATTTGATAACAAAATATAAAAGTTATTAAATTTCTTAGAATAGGTGAAATCTCAATCGGAATTTTTGGAGGTATATGGAAATGAATAAGGAACAGCTATACGCAGCACAAACAGCAATGATTGAATGGTTATCTGACCCTCATGAATTAGGAAAAAAGCCTTTCAAAATTGAATGTGCAGGTGAATTTGATTTTAATGAAATGCATTATTACATTTTCAAATTCAAAGCGTCGTTGCTTGGTAAATGGCTTGTTGGCGTTTGTGGTGGTTTTGAAGATGATGATTTAGAACCATGCGGACATATTTTCAGCAATATGCAAGAATATAATGAAACTACTGCTAAAAATGAGTGTATTACAATGGTTGAAAATATTATGGCATACTGGAAAGAACAAGCCGCCAAATATAATAACCAATAATACAAATCGAAGTATGTAGGAGGATTGTTTTGAAAAAAGGAATACGCATCTTATATTTTATTACAGTTGTAATTAGCGCTTTGGTTGGACTATGGCATTTCTTTGTTCCATGGATGTTTCAATGGTATGACTATCTTCCAATGCAGTATGAGAATCTTATAGTAGGGATTGATTACACCAATTACTGCTTTTCATTATTGCTGTTTGGATTAAGTGTGCTGCTTATCATGCTAGGCAAAAGAGCATTGGCAATGAATCGGGAAGTAATCTACTTTTATTTCTTTCTTACAGTGGTTTGGGTTTTTAGGGCTTGCCTTGCTTCATTTGTTGAACCATGGCCATTGCAACCTATTCCTGTAGCTGCAATAGGACAGTTGATTGCTTCAGATGTTCAGGCTGTGCTGATGTTGATTGTGAGTGGATTATTTTTTAAATCACTTAAGAGAAAGGCATAGATTCGGAATTTGGCAGATGTAAAAGGATTTTGACACGCATAATAAGTGATGTCAAAGCTATTTTGTAGACAATAGTGAGTGTTTTTCCTACAATAAAAGTGCAAGGAGGTATAGTGGCATGGAGCATGATATTGGATGCAAAATCAAGGCAGCCCGAATTGAAAAAAAGCTGACGCAAGAACAGGTTGCCGAATTGTTGGGTGTGAGTCGTCAGACCATCTCAAATTGGGAAAATGAAAAATCCTATCCAGATATTATCAGCGTCATTAAAATGAGCGAATGCTACGATGTTTCTCTTGACTATCTATTGAAAGGAGAACAAAAAATGAAAAGCTATTATGATTATCTTGAAGAAAGTACGAATGTTGTGAAAAGCAATGCCAACAGAAACAAGATTATTACGATTCTCTCCTATCTCTTGATTTGGGCGTTTGCAATGATAGTGTTCTGGTTTTTTACAAGTGGAAGCGACGCTATGGGTTACAGTTTGATGTTTCTTTGGTTTATTCTTCCTATATCCACATTTATTGTATCTATTGTTATTGGTAAAAATAACTTTTGGGGAAAAGGAAAATGGGCATTCACTCTTTTCTTTGGCGTAATGTATATGCTTGCTGAATATGGCACATTCAAAATGGCAAACAACATTGCTTTTAACAAACTGAATGCCCCTGACTTGGGAATGATTGTAGCCGGAGCAATAATCGCTGCAATCGGTATGTTGGTAGGTTCACTGTGGAATAAGAAGCGCCACAATCAAAAAAATAAGTAACAAGAAAAATTCAAGTTTGTAGAATAAAGAAAATCGGGATTTATAAAGGAGAATATTGATGAAACTATTTTTATGTTCGCACTTTTCAAGTGTAGGAAGTCTGATAAAGGAAGAAATTGAAAATAAGAAAGTCGCATTTATTCCAACAGCTTCACTGCGTGAAGGCTACACCGGTTATGTCGGCTCGGCTCGAAAATTATTCAAAAAGTTGGGAGCAATCGTAACTGAAATTGATATTTCAACGGAGGCTTATTCAACGATACAGTCTGTTTTTGAAGATGCAGATGTGATATATTTTACCGGCGGAAATTCTTTCTTTCTTATGGACCAGCTCCGTAAAACGGGAACTGATGGACTGCTGAAAAAGGAATTGGCAAATGGAAAATTGATGATCGGCGAGTCGGCAGGCGCAATTATATGCGCTCCAAGCATCCAATATATCGAGCAAATGGATGAAAAGCCGGAGGACTACTCACAAGAAGATGATGCAGGGATTGATTTGATTGATTTCTATGTTCTTCCGCATTATCTTACAGCACCATTTAAGAAAGTTACCGAGAAAATAATGACTGAGTTTTCGGATTTGAATCTATGCCCAATTAACAACCGTCAGGGAATTGTAATTGATGGTGAAGATTCAAAGGTTATTTGCAAAGACTAATTTGAAAATTCAAGTTTGTAGAATTAAGAGAATCGGAATTTGACTAAGGAGGTTGATTGTATGAAAAAGTTGATAGCATTAGTTTTAGCGGTGGTTTGTGTGCTTGGCTTGGTTGGGTGCAACAACAAGACAGTCAATATTGATTTGCCTTTTGAGGTAGGTGATGTTGAAAATATAGAAATGTATCACTTTGTTGGAGTACCTGTGTCAGCAGAAAAGAAGGTCATTGTTGCCGAAGAAACCATAAAGAACTTGTATGATATGTTTGAGGGGCTATCCTTGGAACTCAAAGAGGTAGAGGAAACCGCTGGAGCAGAGATAACAAGTTTCAGATTTAACCTTTCTGATGGAACAAGTTATGAACTGATTTATGGCTGCTATGGAGTAAAGAAAGGCAATCTGAAATCTTCCACAGATAATTTTGAATACTTTACAAGTGCAGATATTAGCTCTTATTGGAGCAACACTGACTTAGAGGCAGTTCCCGTTGAAGAAAGCGAGTTGCCAAACTAAGCAGAACAATTTCAGTTTGTACATTATGGGGAATATTGGTGTGAAAAATAAGCTCGATAGCTTATTTTATCACACGGCTATTTGTTTATGAGCAGAACAAATAGCCATTGATGGCAGAGGAAAATTGCCTGCGCAAATTTTTCTTCGCCTCTTCGCAACAAAAGTTGCTCAGAAATGGAGATTAGAATGAAGATTAATGAATATCAGGAATTGGCAATGACGACTTTAAATCTTGAACTAAGCAAAAGAGATGTATTAATAAATAGTGTAATGGGATTATGTGGCGAATCAGGAGAAGCCATTGATATAGTAAAAAAATGGATGGCTCAAGGACATGAATTGGACAAGGAACATTTGGCAAAGGAACTTGGAGATGTAGCTTGGTATTTGGCAGAAGCTGCGACAGCACTAGATATATCTCTTGAAGATATTTTTAAAGCAAATATCGATAAATTAAAGATGAGATATCCAGACGGATTTGAAACAAAAAAATCTCTAGTGCGCCTAAAAGGAGATATATAAATTCATCAAAATATAATAGTATAATCATTATTGAAATTTCGGGCACTTTTCCGGCACTTATTTCATCACTAATCATTACACAGGCTATCGGCTCCTACTGGACTAGTGCCATAAAGGAGTCCAAAGAAAGCTAGTGTTTAAGCGGTCTCACGGCTTCGAACCCCGGTGGGCTCATTAAGATGGGAATGGTTGAAAAACCATTCCCTTTTTTCTTTCCGTGCCTAGTGACTAGGAGGGGAACGGGCGTCTTGTGAAGAAATTCATTCTTTATTATTTCCATGTATTAATTATTGTGATTTTGAGAAACCGCATAAATGTTGGGAATGTTTGAAGGTGAGTTGGGCACTTTTGTGGCACTTGGTGTCAGGGGGAGTGATATATTTATATTGGATTTTTGTTTTTATTATGTTGATATGTTTAAGGGAACACTTAACAGTGGTGTTAAAGAGATAATAATAGATGCTTATAAAGCCCAGACAGCTGCTCTTAAGAAGCTCCAGAGTAAAAGCGG
>QRVH01000049.1 GCA_003458705.1 Eubacterium sp. AF22-9
ACTTTTGGTCAATTTTCTATTGACTATGTGTTTTGAGGTGCTATAATGTCAACTGAAATTAAAAAATGACTGTTGGTCATATTTGTTAAAGACATGAATACTTATATGACTGAGGGTTGTTGGCATTTGCATCTTACAGAAAGGCGTGGTTATTTATATGAAAAAGTTTGGAAAAGTTGTTGTTAAGTTAAGAATTCCAATTCTGGTTCTTAGCTTCCTGCTGTTGATTCCATCAGTTCTTGGTTACTTTAATACCAGGGTTAATTACGATATCCTGTATTATCTGCCAAGTGATATCGACACTATGCAGGGACAGGACATTTTGCTTGATGATTTCGGAAAGGGCGCTTATGCAATGGTCGTTGTTGACGGAATGAATAAGTCAAATGTTTCTAAGTTGGTAAAGAAAGTTGAGGGGGTTGACCATGTAGCGTCAGTTATCTCTTATAGTGGAATAGTAGGAGATGATGTTCCTTCAGAAATTCTTCCTGATAAGTTCCGTTCTTATTTTGAAAATGAGGATTCAGGAGCTACATTGTTTGCAATATTCTTTGATGATACAACATCAAGTGACGATACAATGAAGGCTATTCAGGAAGTAAGAGATGTTACGGATAATCAGTGCTATATTGCAGGTATGTCTGCTGTAGTTACAGATACTAAGACAATGGCAGAAAAGGAGACTCCTTTTTATGTACTTGTAGCGGTTGTTCTGGTATGTATCGTACTTGCCATATTTATGGATTCATTCCTTGTACCAGTATTCTTTATGCTAAGTATAGGTATGGCAATTGTGTATAACCTTGGTTCTAATTATTTCTTAGGTGAGGTTTCATACATAACGAAAGCGCTGGCTGCGGTACTTCAGCTTGGTGTAACTCTGGATTATTCTATATTCTTATGGCACAGTTACAAGGAAGCTAAGGAAGAAACCCCGGATGATCATCACGAAGCTATGGCGGTTGCTATTGGGAATACACTAACATCAGTTGTTGGTTCTTCTATAACGACTGTTGCAGGATTCATAGCACTCTGCTTTATGAGCTTTACACTTGGTCTTGACCTTGGTGTTGTTATGGCAAAGGGTGTTGTATTGGGCGTTATTGGTTGTGTTACAATACTTCCTTCCCTTATTCTTACATTTGACAAGGCTCTTGAGAAAACAATGCATAGAGAGATTATGCCGAATTTTGATAAACCGGCAAGATGGATTGTTAATCATTCATGGATATTCCTTATAATATTCGTGCTGCTTCTTGGTCCGGCAATCTACGGATATAACAATACTAAGGTTTACTATGATTTGTCTGATACACTTCCAGAGAAGCTTAATTGTTCGCAGGCTAACAAGATGCTTGCCGACAACTTTGACGGAACTAATTCTATATATATGATTCTTGCAGACAGTAATCTTTCAGCAGAGGATTCTAATGCAATGATGAATGAGGTAAATGATCTGGATGGAATTTCATTTGCATTAAGTATTGACTCAGCACTCGGTGGAGAAATACCTACGGAAATGCTTCCTGATTCGCTTGTTTCAGAGCTTAAGGGTGATGAATACCAGATTATGATGGTATCAACTAATTACACAATTGCTTCTGATGAAATCAATGACCAGATTAATAAGGTTGATGCGATTGCAAAGAAGTATGATGCCAAATCAATGGTAATTGGAGAAGCTCCTTGTACTAAGGATCTTATCACTATTACCGATAAGGATTTCAAGACAGTTAGTGCAGTTTCAATTGTTGCGATATTCTTTATTATTTTCTTCGTATTGAAGTCAATATCTCTTCCGGTTATTCTGGTTGCTGCTATTGAATTTGCAATATTTGTTAATATGGGTATTCCATATTATACAGGAACAACGATACCATTTATATCTTCGGTAGTAATCGGAACTATTCAGCTTGGTGCGACAGTCGATTATGCAATTCTTATGACTACAAGATATAAGAGAGAAAGAGCCGCTGGTAACTCTAAGAAAGAGGCTATATCAATAGCACTTGGAACATCTATTCCATCTATTATTGTCAGCGCACTTGGTTTCTTCGCAGCAACATTTGGTGTAGGTATGATAGCCAGTGTTGATATGATTGCTTCACTTTGTACACTTATGGCACGAGGTGCAATCATCAGTATGTTTGTTGTTATATTTGTTCTTCCATCACTTTTCGTATTACTTGATAAGGTGATTATTCATACAAGTTTAGGTTTTAAGCCTAAGAAGAACAGTCAGAATTAAATTAGGAGGATTTATTATGGTAAAGAAGAATTTATTCAGATATAGTTCAGTTTTAATGTGTGTTGTTCTTACTGCGGCAAGTCTTGTTGGCTGCGGTTCTAAGACAGCTGCAACAACAGGAACAGATACAGCTTATGTAACAGAGATGGCAGCAGGCAGCACTGAGGCTGCTATTACACAGGCAATAACTAACGAGCTTGCAGTGTCTAACAAGAGCACACTTGCAACTAACACAAGACAGGAAACAGTTTATGTATTCAATGATGCTTCCGGTAACAAGAATCACATCACTGTCAACGAAAAGATTACAGATGCTAACGGCAATGAGACTCTTAATAAGACTGAGTCAAGTGAAAATGCGCCAGTGACAATGAAGGTTACTTACAAGCTTGATGGAAAGGAAATTAAGCCGGAAGACCTGGCCGGAAAGAGCGGAAAGGTTACAATACATTTTGATTACACTAATAATCAGAAGAAAACTGTAACAATTAATGGTAAAAAGCAGACAGTTGCCGTACCATTTACAATGATTACAGGCATGATGCTTCCAACAGATGTATTCTCAAATGTTGAGGTTACTAATGGTAAGCTTACTAAGGTTGGTGATAATATTGTGGCAGTCGGTATGACAATGCCAGGACTTAAGGATACTATGAATCTTAAGTTTAATGACAAGTCACTTGACCTTGATATTCCTGAGTATTTTGAATTAACAGCAGATGTTAAGGATTTTTCACTTGATATGACAATGTCTGTAGCAACATCTAATCTTCTCTCACATATGAATGCTGATGACATTACTTTAGATGATTTAAAGAAAACTGTTGCTTCATTAGATGATGCAGCAAACCAGCTTGCAGACGGAACTGTATCTTTACAGGATGGAACACAGCAGTTAAGTGATGCAATTCCAGCACTTACTGATGGTGTTGACCAGTTAAATACAGGTGCTTCTTCTCTTAAGGATGGTATATATGCATACGCAGATGGCGCTGCAAGTGCATATGAGGGTTCAGTTTCACTTAATGACAACATGAAGGCATATGCTGACGGAATCGGAACTCTTTATAATACTCTTAAGGATAACAATCTTGACAGCAGTGTTGCTTCTGCAGCAGATGGCGCAAGCCAGTTATCAGCAGGAGCTGAAACACTTGATGCAGGAATTGACAGTGCTTTAGCTGGGGCTGGAGCGCTTGCTACTGGGGCTAATGATTTGACTGGTGGAACAGAACAATTAGCAACAGGTGCAGCAGCATTAGCAGATGGTGCGAATAAAATAGGTAAAACATTAACAGATGGAATGACAGAAGCAAAAGAAAAGTACGATAATGCATATGAAAGCTTTTATCAGTTGGCAGTTGCTGTTATTGGTGGAAAACTTGGATATAATCCCTCAACAATGACTGATGAACAGAAAATAGCAGCTGCTACAGCACTTGCCAATGAGGCTGGTTATGGATTATCAGCTACAGCTGATATTACAAATGAAAATCAGTGCACAAAAGCAGCAGCATTTATAATGCAGAATTATAATGATACAGATACTGCAACAGGTAAAATAATTGGTATAAAAACAGCAATGGTAAGTGCATTAACTGCTAAATATGCAGCAGCAGATACAGAACACAAATATACATTAGAACAATTAAAAGCAAAGGCAAATAGTGATGCAGACGCAAATCTTGTAGCTATTTCCAGTGGACTTTCACAGGCTTATAAGGCATACGGTCTACTTAATGATACGATGACATCCCTTACAGCTGGCGGAGAGAACAGTTTCTTTAATGGAATTACTAAATTGAATGAAGGAGCAGGTCAGGTTAATACTGGTGCAAATGCACTTAAAAAAGGAATCAATGATCTTAGCACAGGTGCAGGACAGTTAAGTGCTGGTTCTAAGCAGCTTAAGGCAGGACTTGGTACATTAAGTACAGGGCTTAACACACTCAGCGCATCAGTTGGTTCATTTTCAACATACAAGGAAGGAACTCTCTGCTCAAGCTTATATGCGTTGAATCTTAATGCAGGAAAGCTTCAGCAGGAAGGAACAGCAGTCCTTCAGAGCGGACTTTCACAGCTTACAGCTAATAATGCTACATTAAAGAGTGGTGCTTCACAGCTTGCAGATGGAACAGCTACATTAAAGGACAGCTCAGGAACACTTGCAGACGGAGTTACACAGTTAAATGAAGGTGCAATTACATTAAAGGATGGAATGGCACAGTTTAACAGCGAAGCAATTGAGCCTATCACAAAGCTTGTAGACCAGGACGCACAGACAGCCGTTGATACAATCAAGGCTGTAGTTAAGGCAGGTCAGGAATACAATTCATTCTTAGGCAAGTCAGATGACAAAGCCGGAAGTGTAACATTTGTCTATAAGACAGCAGGCATTACAGCTAATAACTAAGCTTTTTTCTTTCAAACACTTTCATATAAAGATGGAACAGCCACCCTTGGGTTTCCCCGCGGGTGGCTGTTTCAATATGTTATATATGAATAAATGTGAATATTACAAGGTATAATCTATATGAACGGGGATTTCGCAAAATATTATACTTAATGAATGGGGATTTGGGTAGAAATCGAGGTGATATGAATGGGGATTTGCGCGAAAATGGTGTTTACACGAACGGGGATTTGCGTTATATTATATTAAAAGGGGTGATAATACTATGGGAAAACCTGTGTTTAAGAGAAAAATATATGAAGAAATACTTGAGTGGAAAGAGAAACGAAGCAATAAATATGCACTTTTAATAAAAGGCGCAAGACGAGTTGGGAAGTCTACGATAGCAGAAGAATTTGCCAAGAATGAGTTTAAATCTTATATATTAATTGACTTTGCACATACAAGTAAGGAAATTATAGAATTATTTGATGATACTTATAATTTAGATTTTTTCTTTTTAAAATTACAACAGTTAACAGGTGTCAGATTATATAATAATGAATCTGTGATAATATTTGACGAAGTACAGCTACTTCCAAAGGCACGGCAGGCAATTAAATATCTTGTTGCTGATGGAAGATATAAATATATTGAGACTGGTTCTCTTTTGTCAATAAAAAAAAATACAAGAGATATATTAATTCCGAGTGAGGAACATAAGATATCCATGTATCCAATGGATTTTGAAGAATTTTTGTGGGCTATTGGTGATGATATAACTGCTAACACGATTAAGATGTTATTAAAGAATAAAAAAGCTGCCGGCAATGCCATGCATAGAAATCTTATGAGGGTTTTCCGGTTATATATGCTTATAGGAGGAATGCCGCAGGCAGTAGAAACTTATATAGAGCAAAATAATTTACAGGCAGTTGATGAAGTAAAAAGAGAAATTGTTGATTTGTATGAGGAAGATTTTACTAAAATTGACGGAACGGGACTTGCAGGAGATATTTATGACGCTATTCCAGCCAACCTTAGCAGTAATGCGTCAAGGTATGTTTTGTCTAATGCAAGAGAAGGAACCCGTGCAGAGCAGGTGCGTGAATTAATACCAGATATGCTCAGTTCATTTACAGTTAATATTGCTTATCATGCTAATAATCCTGGTGTAGGAATGTCATTAACTAAAGATTCTGGAAGATATAAGTTGTTTTTATCTGATGTTGGATTATTTGTGACACTTGCATTTAAGGATAAGAATTATACTGATAATGTGATATATAATAAGCTTCTTTCAGATAAACTTGACGCTAATTTAGGATATGTATATGAAAATGTTGTAGCTCAGATGTTGACAGCTAAAGGAAATAATCTCTTTTACTACACAATGGATAGTGATACATCTAATCATTTATATGAGATTGATTTTCTGATTTCAGTAAGAGATAAAATATGCCCAATTGAAGTAAAATCTGGTAACTACAGAAGTCATAAGTCATTAGATGTATTTTTGTGACAAATTTAGTAACCGCATAAGTGATAAATATGTTGTTCATACTAAAGATTATAAGTGGGAAAATGCCATTAATTATATCCCGGTATATATGGTGCCGTTTTTATAAAAAAATCAAGTAGAATTGTTATGTAATAATTCTACTTGATTATAATTAATTATTATTCTTATGTTTCTTGATAATCTCTTCATATCTGCGCTGGGAGGCTTTCTCTTCCTCAGTAAGTTCTTCTGGCGCATCTTCAATATCGTTAAGCTGTGCGAATACATCAGCTAAATCATCAAAATTGAGCAAATTCTTATTATCTGGCATAAATACCCCTCCTTTATTAATGCAGTTATTATGGAAGCTGGTGGAAGAAATCTTCAAGCCGTATAAATGTCTTGGTAAGTACCTCAGCTTCTTCCTTAGTTAAATCCTTCGTGATATTCTCAATCATGTCTTTATGAAAATTCTCATGATGCCTGTAAGCTGCAATTCCTTTATCTGTCAGGGAGGCATACACTATACGGCGGTCTTTCTCACCGCGCTTTCTTGTAACATATCCTTTCTTTACAAGTCCGTTGATACCGACCGTCAGAGTTCCCATAGTTACACCAAGTGACTTGGAAATTGTGGACATAGTACGAGGTTCTTCAATTCCTACAGCTTCAATAATATGCATATCTGTAACAGAAATATCCTTAAATTCTTCTGTGATAAGAGCCCTTTCTTCAATGTTCAAGATATCATTGAACAAGTCTACAAGCACAGAATTCAGAGACTCAAATATATCCATAAACACGTACCTTAACCTTACTTATTAATAGAATAATTATATCTTATTAAAAAGTAATATGCAAGTTTGCAATTTGTACAAATGTGTTGTAATATGTGGTAGGAATATGCAAAACAGGGTAAATAGTACCCTTTAATCTATTATGATACTGGAGGATGACATGAAATTTATAGCAATTGGTGAATTGATGTTGAGATTATCACCACCTAACTATGAAAAGCTTGTAACTACACATGATTTCAGAGTTAATTATGGCGGAGCAGAGGCAAATGTAGCGGTTTCCCTTGCAAACCTTGGTGTTGATTCAACATTTTTTACAGTATTACCTAACTCAGACCTTGGAAAGTCAACTATTAATTACCTTAAGTCTAATGATGTGCATACCAAGCATATTATAAGATCAGAGGGAAGAATGGGACTTTATTATCTGGAAGAAGGTGTTTCTGTCAGACCTTCACAGGTAATATATGACAGGGCTGATTCTGCATTTGCAGAGTACGATTATAAGGATGTTGATTTCGAGGAGATTCTTAAGGATTACGACTGGCTTCATATAAGCGGTATCACTCCTGCACTTTCTTATAACTGCCGTAAGATGATGGATATGGCGGTTAAGGCAGCTAAGAAGATGGGACTTACTGTCAGCTTCGACCCTAATTGGAGAAGTACTCTCTGGTCATTTGAGACTGCAAGAGATGTTCTTAGCAAGTACCTTCCTTATGTTGACGTACTTATTGGAATTGAGCCTATTCATGTATACAGAGAAGATGGAACAGATGTTAAAGATGGTCTTACAATGGACCCATCTTTCAAAGATATGGACAGAGTATTTAAGGCAATAGATGAACAGTATCACATGAAAGCTATTGCCAGAACTGTAAGATATGTACACTCAGGAAGCAACAACTCTTTAAAGGCTTTCTATTATACTAACGGAGAGACTTATGAGAGCAAGACAATTAATTTTGAGATAGTAGACCGAGTTGGTGGCGGCGATGCATTTTCATCAGGACTTATCTATGCCCTTATGGACAATATGACTCCTGAAGATACTGTTAATTTCGCTGTTGCTTCTTCAGTAATGAAGCACGCTATCAGAGGTGATACTAATATCACTTGTGTTGACCACATTAAGAGACTTATGAAGAATTCGTCTTTCGATGTGCAGAGATAATTTAATATTAAGATTACCTGTTCCGTGTGTGGAACAGGTTTTTTTACGGAGGCTTGAATTATGAGTATTAATATTTGTCCAATGGTTGCACTGGCAGCCGAGCTGACGAATGTGCCTTTATGGCTTTGTATACCATTTGCATGTCTGCTTTTGTGTATAGCCATAATTCCACTTGTAAAAGGAGAATGGTGGGAAAAGTACAGACCATTTGCTGTAATATTCTGGTCACTGCTTTTTATAATTCCGTTCGCAGTTAAGTATGGTGCTGGAACAGCAGCAGAGACTGTACTTGAATGTCTGGTAAATGATTATCTTACATTTATTGTACTTCTTTTCGGTCTGTTCTGCGTAGCTGGTAACATAACAGTTGAGGGAAGTCTTGTTGGTTCACCAAGAGTAAATGTTATTCTTCTTGGAATAGGAACCCTTCTTTCAAGCTGGATTGGAACGACAGGTGCGTCAATGCTTCTTGTAAGACCTGTTATTAAGATGAATTCTTGGAGAAGAAATAAGGCTCACATTATGGTGTTCTTCATTTTCCTTATATCTAATATGGGCGGAAGTCTTACACCTATCGGTGATCCACCACTTCTTATGGGATTCTCAAGAGGTGTTCCTTTCTTCTGGAGCATAAGATTCTTTCCGATACTGCTCATTAACATGATTATTCTTCTTACAGTGCTTTATTTTCTTGACAAGAGAGCATACAGGAAGGATATAGCAGCAGGTTATATGCCGGAGATTAAGGAAAATGAGCCACTTATAAGATTTGAGGGATTACATAATATTATATTCATCGTAATTATTGTTGTAGCAGTTATATTAAGCGGAGTACTTCCGGATGTATCATTTTTCCAGAATGCTGCCGGCGAGGTAATCTCAATTCCTATATTTGGCGAGGTCAAGCTTGCGATTACTTCACTTATAGAAGTAGTTATGATTCTTTTAGCCGCATTTTTATCATTCAAGACAACTAATGCAGAGATAAGAAAGAAGAACCATTTCACATGGGGTGCCATTCAGGAAGTTGCTGTACTTTTCATAGGTATATTTATTACTATGCAGCCAGCTCTTATGATTTTAAAGAGCGCAGGCGCAGAGCTTGGACTTACACATCCATCACAGATGTTCTGGGTAACAGGTGCACTTTCAAGTTTCCTTGATAATACACCAACTTACCTTGTATTCCTCACAACGGCTGGTTCTATGGGATTCGCGTCAGGACTTACGACAGCACTCGGAGTTGTTCCTGCAAAAATGCTTACGGCAATATCATGTGGCGCGGTATTTATGGGAGCAATGACTTATATTGGTAATGCACCTAATTTCATGGTTAAGTCAATATCAGATGAAAATGGTGTTAAGATGCCAAGCTTCTTTGGTTATATTGTGTGGTCATTGTGCTGCCTTGTACCGGTATTCCTTATTGACACACTATTATTCTTTATATAATTAGGAGGTGCGCATTATGGCAGATAATGATAAAATAACTGAACTTGCGAACAGAATATACGCACTGGACGAGAAAGTATATAAAGCTACAGGTTCTAATCTGGGACGTGTATATCAGGGAAACAAGGAAAAATGTATTAATGATTTAAGAGATTTGATTAAATCCAGTGCGGATTCTTCAGTTCTTAGAAGTGAACTTGCACTTATAAGTAATATGGCAAGAACCACTAAAAAGAATCCTCAGCTTCATAAAGAACTAATGCATGAATATGGTGAGATTTTTGATGAAGCAATGGCTATGCAGGAAGCGAGAGAGGGAAATGATATTATTGACCCGGAGCATGCAGAGCTTAACATGTCCAATCTTGCAAACAGATTTGGAAAGGACGACAATCTTATTATATGCATAGGCCGTTCATATGGCTGTGCCGGAACAGATATTGGTTTCAAGCTTGCTGATAAGTTAAGAATCAGCTATTATGATGTATCTATCATGAACGAGATATTACAGCGTAATGAAGAACATGAAGAAACTGACAGAGCTTTATTCCAGAATAAAACAGCAAGAACACCGGCTCAGTGGTGGAGAGATTTTAAGAAGTACCATGGTCTTTCAAGGTCGGATGTACAGTTCTTTAATACATCTAAGAAGCTGATCGATTTAGCAAAGCAGGAACCATATGTTATCATGGGAAGATATGCGGATAATATTCTTACTAAGAACCACATTCCTCATATAAGCATATTTATCACAGCTCCTAAGAAGCTGCGTATACAGAGAACTTACCATACAAGCAAAGAGAAGCTTACTTATAAGCAGGCTGCGAAGTATGTTTCAAAAGAGGATAAGGCACATCTTAAAAGATACGCATTCTATACAGGCAAGAAGTGGGGTGAAGCAGATAATTACGACCTCACAATTAACAGTTCAACTTATGGAATTGATGGAAGCGTTGATCTGATTATGAGAATTGTGGCTAAGAATCAGCTTGACAACTAAACATTTATTATATAAAATCTAATCAAATGCATTGACGAAGACAGTAGGTTGGGGTGAAAAGCATGAGCGAGCCGGGATGGTGAGAGCCGGTGCGAGTACTATCCATCCGAACATCACTTCTGAGCATCTTCGCTGAAATCATCACGAGACTAAGCGGGGACGGTAATCCCATCGTCAGGTTAAAGCCAGGGACGCATATGATAGTATGTCGTAATCATTCAGATTTTAGGATAAGTATGTTACCCCTCTGTTGTATTACGGCAGAGGGGTTTTTCGTAAGCAATGAGTCATGCAAGCAGCCATCAAGCTTGCTTGTGTGGCTGCTTATATGACGAATGCCCGTAATGTACTAGAAAATATAAGCCACAAGGCAAGAAAGGAAGCTGCAATGATTTATCAGAAAGTTTCTGCGGACATGAAGTTCGTAGACAGAGAAAAAGAAGTTGAAAAGTTCTGGAAAGACAATGATATCTTCCAGAAGAGTATTGATAACAGAAAGGAAGGCCCAACTTACACATTCTATGACGGACCTCCAACTGCTAATGGTAAGCCACATATTGGACATGTACTTACAAGAGTTATTAAGGATATGATTCCAAGATACAGAACAATGAAAGGCTACATGGTTCCTCGTAAGGCTGGATGGGATACACATGGACTTCCTGTTGAGCTTGAAGTTGAGAAGATGTTAGGTCTTGATGGCAAGGAACAGATTGAAGAATATGGTATCGAGCCATTTATCAAGCATTGTAAGGAATCTGTATGGAAATACAAGGGTATGTGGGAGGATTTCTCATCTACTGTTGGTTTCTGGGCTGATATGGATAACCCATATGTAACATATGACAATAACTTTATCGAGTCTGAATGGTGGGCTTTAAAGCAGATCTGGGATAAGGGTCTTCTTTATAAGGGCTTCAAGATTGTTCCTTACTGTCCTCGTTGTGGTACACCTCTTTCTTCACATGAGGTTGCCCAGGGCTACAAGACTCTTAAAGAGCGTACAGCAGTTGTAAGATTCAAGATTGTTGGAGAGGATGCATATTTCCTTGCATGGACAACAACTCCTTGGACACTCTGCTCTAATATTGCTCTTTGTGTTAATCCAGATGAGACTTATGCGAGAGTTAAGGCAGCAGATGGATTCACATACATCATGGCAAAGGCACTTCTTGACAAGGTTCTTGGTGGAATCGAGAGAGAAGAAGGTACACCTGCTTATGAGATTATTGAAGAATACAAGGGTAAAGACCTTGAATATAAGGAATATGAGCCACTTTACCAGTGTGCAAAGGATGCTGCTGACAAGCAGCACAAGAAAGCATTTTTCGTATACTGCGATAATTATGTAACTATGGAAGATGGTACTGGTATCGTTCATATTGCACCTGCATTTGGTGAAGACGATGCAAGAGTTGGTAGAAAATATGACGCTCCATTTGTTCAGATGGTAGACGAGGCTGGTGTTATGAAGCCTGAGACTCCATTTGCAGGAATGCGTGCTAAGCCAACTAAGAAAGAGATGGAAGCCGGCGCTATCAACTGTGATGTTGAGGTTCTTAAGGAACTTGAGGGCAGAGGAATCCTCTTCTCAGCACCTAAGGTAGAGCATGAATATC
The DNA here is from genome assembly GCA_003458705.1 of Eubacterium sp. AF22-9. Taxonomy (GTDB): domain Bacteria; phylum Bacillota; class Clostridia; order Lachnospirales; family Lachnospiraceae; genus Lachnospira. The sequence goes on from QRVH01000049.1 coordinate 12,184, forward strand.
CTCATTGCTGGAGATGTGATACACCACTTATCTACTATGCAAGAGAGTCATGGTTTATCAAGATGACAGACCCAGAAGTTAAGGCTAACTTAATTGCTAATAATAAGACAATCAACTGGATTCCAGAGACAATCGGTACAGGACGTTTCGGAGCATGGCTTGAAAATGTTCAGGACTGGGGAATTTCACGAAACAGATACTGGGGTACACCTCTTAATATCTGGCAGTGTGAGGACTGCGGTGAGATGATGTCTATCGGAAGTATCGAAGAACTCAAGGAAAAATCAGACAATTGTCCAGATAATATTGAGCTTCACAGACCATATGTTGATGCAGTTACATGTAAGTGTCCTAAGTGTCAGGGAACAATGAAGAGAGTTCCAGAAGTTATCGACTGCTGGTTCGATTCAGGTTCAATGCCATTTGCACAGCACCACTATCCATTTGAGAATAAAGAATTATTCGAGCAGCAGTTCCCAGCTAAGTTCATATCTGAAGCTGTTGACCAGACAAGAGGATGGTTCTACTCATTACTTGCTATCTCAACACTGCTCTTTAACAAAGCTCCATATGAGAATGTTATCGTTCTCGGACATGTTCAGGATGCAGATGGACAGAAGATGAGTAAATCAAAGGGTAACGCTGTTGACCCATTTGACGCATTACAGAAGCATGGTGCTGACGCAATCCGTTGGTACTTCTACGAGAATTCAGCTCCTTGGGTTCCTAACAGATTCAAGGATGAGTGGGTTTCAGAAGGTCAGAGAAAGTTCATGGGAACATTCTGGAACACATATGCATTCTTTGTATTGTATGCTAATATTGATGATTTTGATGCTACTAAGTATCAGCTTGAATATGACAAGCTTTCAGTTATGGACAAATGGTTATTATCAAAGCTTAATTCTTTAGTTAAATTTGTTGATACTAACCTTGAGAATTACAAGATTACAGAGACTGCAAGAGCGCTTGAGGACTTCACTGACGAGCTTTCTAACTGGTATGTAAGAAGAAGTCGTGAAAGATTCTGGGCTAAGGGAATGGAGCAGGATAAGATTAATGCTTACATGACTCTTTACACAACACTTGTAACTCTTGCTAAGATTTCTGCACCAATGGTTCCATTCATGACAGAAAGCATTTATAGAAATCTTGTATGTAGCATTGATAAAAATGCGCCTATTTCAATACATTTATGCGACTTCCCTAAGGTTAATGAGCAGTTCATTGACAAGAAGCTTGAGGAGACTATGGATGATGTATTAGACGCAGTTGTTATCGGACGTGCATGCCGTAATTCAACTAATATCAAGAACCGTCAGCCAATCGGCAAGATGTTTATTAAGGCAGACTGGAAGCTTGATGAGTTCTACACAGCTATTATCGCTGATGAGCTTAATGTTAAGGAAGTTGAATACACAGATGATGTCAGAGCATTTACATCATACTCATTCAAGCCACAGATGAAGACTCTCGGACCTAAGTACGGAAAGCTTCTTAATGCAATCAGAACAGCTCTTACAGAGGTTGACGGTAACGCAACTATGGATAAGCTTAACGAGTCAGGAAGCTTCGAGTTAAATGTTGAAGGTCAGGCTATTGAGCTTTCTAAGGACGATGTTCTTATCGAGATGACTCAGAAGGAAGGATTTGTTGCAAGCAGCGACAAGGGAATCACTGTCGTACTTGATACTAACTTAACTCCAGAGCTTATCGAGGAAGGTTTCGTAAGAGAGGTTATCTCTAAGGTTCAGACTATGCGTAAGGACGCTGGTTTCGAGGTTATGGATAAGATTAATCTCTATGTATCAGGCAATGAAAGAATCGCTGATATTGTTAATAAGAATGCCGCTCAGGTTAAGACTGTAGTTCTTGCACAGGATATTATCACTGGAAAGACTGCAGGATTCGAGAAAGAGTGGGATATCAACGGTGAGAAGGTTACACTTGCTGTTGAGAAGCTTGCTTGATTCAGGTAATTGAATAAAAGTTAAATGAAGCTGTGTGCTGGTCTTTTGGGCTGGTACACAGCTTTTTTGTGATATGGGAATAATTGACATATATTAATGTATATGCTACTATTTAATTAAGAAAAAGGTCGGAATTGTTGTAATATAGAGGTATAAATGAATGGTTAATGAAGATAAGAAAGGAGATTTTGTTATGAATATTTTAAAGAAAGTGATAAAGATAATAGGAGTTATGTCCGTGGTTTTTGTGACATATATATTATTGCAAAGACCCGATATAGTGTCTGCAGCAGAACAGGATGTTTCAGGTACACAAGAAATATGGTTTGATAGCAAGCATTCAATTACCGTTGATTATGTGATTCGTGTTACATATGGATTAGATGAAGGTTATTCAGGGTGGATTATTGCAATGGATCCAGTGGATGAGTATGGTATTGGAAGCAATACTGTGAATATAGAAAAATTTGAATATGCAGGTGATGCTGCATATGGTTCATCGGGACATTTGAAATATTATATTTATGCACATGAGAGAAGTAATGGTTATACTGGTTATATTTATTTTAAGGTAACATGTGATGAATGGGGGGATTTGAGTTCCGAAGTTTGGTTTGAAAGCAATTGTTAATGAAGATAAGTTATCATTAATAATACCTCTTGGAAGTAATAATTCACATTGATATTATTGTATAGAAAAGGATAGGCTTTTAATAGCACAGATATATTGATATATTTGATGAAAGGGGTGCTTTTTTATGACAACATTCACTCAGATTGGCGCAGTGGGAACAACTGATAATTTGGAGGTCGCACCACACTGGTTAGGCGTGTTAATACTAACTGTATTTGCAGTAGTTGTGATTGCTATATTTATATTTATGGCAAAAGATTTTATCATGCAGGTGTTGTCTAAAAGAATCACAACGACAGCAACTCTTGCATCTAAATTTCAGGAGGAATATGTTAATAAGCGGATGTATGCTGGAACTGGAGCTATCCAGGAAGGACTTGCAGAGAAAGGAATTGCTTATTATTTTACCATGAATCTTGATACTGGAAAAATAGTTACTTTTCCAGTATCTAAGGATATGTATGATGTCTATGCGGAAGGAACGAAGGGAATACTTACATATAAGTATAAAACATTGATGTCCTTTGAGGCAGAAACAGAAGGAACCAAGGTCAGAAAAGATATAAGCGATTTAGAGGGATATTTTGTATCGATGCAAGATAAGTTATAAAATTGCGAACTATAAACATGTGCTGCTTGAGAATCCTAAATGAGTTTTCTTAAGCAGCATTATTATTAAGATAAAGGGGGGAGATTCTATTGAAGAAGGCAGTATTAGCAGTATTGATTGCAGGAATGGCTGTATTAACAGCATGTAGTAATAATAATACGGTTAAGAAAGATGACAATGTTTATAAATATTCTGATTATGAATATAAAGATGAGGCTCAATTTTATATGAAGAAAAATGCTGCGGCTGCGGAAAAAGGATATTATTATCTTTCAAATTCTCCAGTTAGCGGTGAGAATTATAAATTTATGTATTACTATGATATGATTAATAACAATAGCGTAGCGTTATGTTCAAAAGTAGATTGTGCGCATGATGATGTAGAGTGCGAGGCATATTTGTCAGATTATGAACGCTTAGGAAGCGCTGTATGGTATCATGATGGAAGAATATACATGATAGAAAAGACAAAGGAGAAGGATATTCTTGTGTCTTATGATAAAACATTAAGAGATAAGAAAACGGAAAAGACATTATCAATAGATGGAATGTCCATATCATCAGCATGGGGTGAAATTAAATATGCGGATGTTGTCAATGGATATATGTATTATCTTCTATATAGTGACTCAGGGATGCTTATGTGTAAGGCGAATCTTGATAATTCATCTGAACCAGATTATCTTCTATATAGTGACTCAGGGATGCTTATGTGTAAGGCGAATCTTGATAATTCATCTGAACCAGAAATAGTAAAGAAATATAATGCACCGTTTAGTGGTGGAACTGATTTCATAGTTACTGACTTGGCATCACTTAATGCAATAGATAATAAAATTTACATTAATCGCAGAATGAGCATAATCATTAGAGGCAGAA
>QRVH01000005.1 GCA_003458705.1 Eubacterium sp. AF22-9
GTTTCTGTAAGTCCATCAACATCATCAATCATCAACTCACTTGTATAATTATATTCAACTTTATAACCACTATCCTGCTTCCAAAATATGTAGGTCTTCCTACATTGTTTCCAGCACCTGTCATTGTATACTTTATTGCTGTTGTATCATCCTTTAAAGGAATAAGAAGAACAACATCTGGTCTGAATCTCAACTGACTGGCATCAAATGAACATCCTGAACTTGTACCTGCATTCTGATATATAATATCAGTTTTATTTAAAACCTTATTAACAACAGGTTTATCAGCTGAAGCAGTTGAATTGTTAGTAAAATCATATGTCTTAGTTCCTGTTTTATAATTTTCTGCATTATATTCAAAATCTGGCTTATATGCATTTTCAGATTTTTCAATTGAATACAGATATGAAGTTCCTGTAGCAACAATATCAACAGTTGCATCTTTAGCATCCGCAACAGCATCCGCAACATCATACTCATATACATATGTGTCTTTATCTACTTCTTTTCCACCAACTGTATAATTATGATAATTAGGATATGAAACTACTGTTATTGTTCCCTTTCCTGAGACAGGAATTGTAATTTTAGTTTCATTATTAAACTGTGCATCTGTACCTCTAGACGATAATTTTCCATTGGTTGCATCAACAATCCATTTCTCATCACTTATTGTTCCTGTAGTCTTCTGAATATTAACAGCTTTTGCCTCCATATTCTGAAAATCAACTTTTGTAACCTTTGCTGTTTCTTCATATGCAGCACTTACAGACATAACTCCCACCCCCAGACTTCCAACACATGGAATAACTGGTGAAGCTGCAAGCACTAAAGCTCCCATTACAGCCGCTGTTTTAACAACCTTAGATTTAATTTTTTTGCGATTTCTACTCATGATATATAAAAACCTCCCCATTTTTATTGACGCAATCCCGCGCATCACTGAAACATAATATAATTCACACGTCTTTTATTAACAACTCATATTTTTGTATTTCACTTATTGACTACATGTTTTTTTAGTATTATACTACATTTTGTTAATAAGATAATAAAAATCAAGTCGTTTTTTAGTAATATTGCACAAATATAATTATAAGGGATATTATATATATGGATTCAGGGATTAACAATATATCCAGATTCAGAATTGACCATTCATTTCATAAACTGCACTATGCCATGCATTCTGCACACAGCCACACATACTATGAACTTTTTTACATGATGCATGGTAATTGTACTATTTCAATAGATGACAGGCTTTTCACGCTTTCCGAAGGAAACATTATATTTATACCTGCCAACTCAGTTCACCGAACATCGTATATTGGCGAACTTATTCCCGAAAGAATATATATAGAATTTTCTAAAGACTATATAGAAACAATCAGCCAGACTCTCGGTAAAAACTGGGCTGGGCATAATCTCTGGGGGCATATCTTATATATTGAAAAAGATAAACGCGAAAAGATTGACTTATTATTCAGGGAAATCCAGAAAGAATATGATATCGTTGACAGTTATTCAGACTGCTGTATAAGACAGCTTTTCCAATATCTCATTATCAATCTCGTCCGTCTTGACAGAAATACTAAAGATATAAAAGAATTCATTACCAATTCAGACAATAAAATCAATCAGGACATGATCATTGCTGCTAAATATGTTGCAGAAAATTTTAAGAACGATATTACACTCAAAGATGTTGCCAGCCATTTAAATCTTAATCCATCGTATTTTTCCAGCAAATTCAAAGCTTTTAACAACATCGGATTCGCCGAATACCTGCGTAATATCCGCATCAATCATGCTGAATGGTATCTTATCGAAACAGACTTAAGCCTTTCAGATATTGCCGGTGAATGCGGCTTCTGTAATTCCAATTATTTCGGTGATACATTTAAACTGGTCAATGGAATATCACCATCTGAATTCAGAAAGAATAATAAGCCTAAGAAAGCTGAAAACTGATGTTTTTACATAAAAAAACTGTTACACATGGCCGAAAGCCAAATGTAACAGTTTTTAAATTATATTCAGATCAGCCATTCCATTGATATATTATACAGAATTTCTCACCATTATATCTTAAATATTTTTCAGAGCCATCTGGATAATAAAATGTGAACAAATAATCCTTAGCAGTATTTTTACTATTATAACTGCCATAAATAGTTGCACCAGATCTGTTATATCCGGACATATCAACAGAACGGAACTCATTTGTCCTCATAATTTTTCCATATATAGAATCATCCGTTGTATCTTTACGCCAGTAACTTTCATTAAGATTCAGTGTACCATCACTATTATATACAATATTATCCTCAAAATCTGCTTCAGGCTGCGAACTGCCTGTACCTCCTTGTAAAGCTCTTAATGCTGTCTGCCTTGCAAAATGAAATCCATTATCATCATATGTAAACACATAACAATATGACAAGTCCTTTAAATATATATAATATTCTATATCTTTAGCAGTAACCCTGTTCTTAACATCACTTGTAAATCCCTGCCAGCTGCTGACCGGATTTCCCAATGCATTTACTTTATTAACCAGCTCCATAAACTCAGGAACAGTAGAAAGCGCATTCGACAATTCTTCTGTAGAAACATAACCAGACGACTTAAAACTTGTGCTCCAATAACTCTCCTGAAGATTAAAAGAACCATCATCATTATATACAAGATGCTTTGCCGATGCAGCAGACGGTTTAACATAGCTATTCTGGTTACTATCAGCAGAACCATTATAATTACCTGACGAATCGTCATTACCATCGTTACTGCTGTCAGCCTGAAAGCTTCCGTTTTCTTCTGATGCAGAGCTTTCCTCAGAACTGTTATTTTCTGTACTCTCTGTGCTTATTTCACTTTCCGTTGCAGTTTCTGTCTGTTTTACTGTTTTATTCTCATCTGAATTTACAGTTGTACTCTCATTCTTCTGCGCTTTATTATCTGCGACAGCTTTATTTCCAGATTTCTTAACTCCATTAACGATAAGAATAACAGCCAGAACAACAATTATTACCGCAGCACATGCGCCTGCAATTAATAATTTCTTATCCTTTAATATATTTTTCATATAATTATAATACTCTCTTCTTTCCGAATACAACCATTCCCATTAATGAAACAACTGCAAGTAATGATATCATTACTACAGCAGAATTATCTGATGTCTGTGGAGCCTGTACATCTTCATTTTCTGTAGGTGCCTGTACATCTTCATTTTCTGTAGGTGCCTGTGTGCTTTCGCCTTCCTTTACCTCTGAAGCCTTAGTAAGAACATATGTTGAACAATGATCCTGTGAAACAGTTACATATCCATTTTGACCAACGACAACATTCTGAATTAAAGTAAGAGTATTATCATCATTTACTAATGAATACTGTAAAGTCTGTCCTGCATAATCTGTTCCTACAGGAATTGTTATCTGTGCCTTAGCTGGAAGATTTCCTGAATAGTTAAACTTAATCTGTGATACAAAGCCGTCATTTTTAACTACTGCTTTAACAATATCAGCATTTTCAAAGTCTGATACTATCTGTGTTGTAAAATCATATGCTGATACGCCATCAACCTTGTTCATTGTTCCCTTTGCAAATGTAAATGTAACACCATTATCTGTTTTAATTATTACATCCTTTGTTGCATTCTTGGCTAAAACATCATTGAATTCCTCTGCAGTCATAGACTTGTCTACATTGACAGTATAATTATTATCCGGTTTTACCTCTGAATTATCAGCGAATTTAAGTACAGTCTTATCTACCATATAATCAGGCATAAAAAGTAAAGCATCTCCATCGCCGACACCATCAACACATGTTATATACATATATGTAAAATCAACTTTTGTTGTTGACTGCATATATGTAAAATCAACTTTTGTTGTTGACTGCAGATCCATGCTTTTATCAATATAATATCCCTCATCATCCTTGCAGCCGTAAGCCTTTGAGAAAACTATTTTCTGGAAATGTCTTGTTGTTCCTAATTTACTTGAACCATTAACTGCAAACAGCTCATCATACTCGAATCCTTTATTAAAGCTTCCATAATACATAGGCGGATTTATTCCTATTATTGAACCATTATTAGCCTTAGTAATCACAAGCTTCCTGCTTCATCCCTTGATAATGAGTATCCTATAGCGCCACATGTTTTAATATCATCAAGAGTAAGTGTTGATCTTTCTGCATCAACTTCAATCGAACTGTTTTCTGTAAAAACATTAAGTCCTGTAAAGCTGGTACCAAAGTATTCATTAATAACCTCAAGATCAGAAGCATCAATGTCCTTTACCTCAAATCCTTCTGCATTATACTTAATTGTTTTTGATGTCTCATCCGCCTTAACTGTCGTAATATTTCCATTAATTCCAGCAGCCATGACAAATGCTGTAACTGCAGCAAGTGCAGTTCCTAATAAATGTTTGATTTTGTTTTTTTGTTTCATTTCCAATCTCCTTTTGTTTTTATTTTTTTATCATATCACTTTTCTTCCATTTTGGACACTTTTATTTTCCATTTTGGACATAATTTTTTTAATCCTAAAAATCAAAAGAAGGTGAATAATTATGGCAGAAAGAATTAACCAGCACAAGAATCCTTTAGTAGGTTCTAATATCAAAAGACTTCGTATTGAAAGAAAAATGAAGGCTATTGATATTGTAGCAAGATTGCAGCTTATGAATATTGATGTAACTTCTGGAATATTCAGTAAAGTAGAAAATGGAAGAAATAATCCATCTGTAGATATGCTTATAGGACTTACCCATATATTTGAATGTGATTTTAATGAATTTTTTAAAGAACAAACAGACAATAATGATACCTTGTAAAATAAGAGCCTGCCACACCAATCTGATGTGACAGGCTCTTAAAGCCCGTATTATACGGTTTTAATATACATTTTTAATTAGAACTTGCCATTCTTAGCAGCTTCCTCAATGGAAACAGCTACAGCTACAGTAGCACCAACCATAGGGTTATTTCCCATTCCGATTAATCCCATCATTTCAACATGAGCTGGAACTGATGAAGAACCTGCGAACTGAGCATCTGAATGCATACGTCCCATAGTATCTGTCATACCATAAGAAGCAGGACCTGCTGCCATGTTATCTGGGTGAAGTGTACGTCCTGTACCACCACCTGAAGCTACTGAGAAGTACTTCTTTCCAGCTTCAAGTCTTTCCTTCTTATATGTACCTGCAACTGGATGCTGGAATCTTGTAGGGTTTGTTGAGTTACCTGTGATAGATATATCAACATTCTCCTTCCACATGATTGCAACACCTTCTGTTACATCGTTAGCGCCGTAGCAGTTAACCTTAGAACGAAGACCATCTGAGTATGCTGTTCTAGAGATTTCCTTTACTTCGCCTGTTGAATAATCCATCTCTGTCTCAACGAATGTGAATCCGTTAATTCTTGAGATAATCTTAGCAGCATCCTTACCAAGACCGTTAAGGATAACTCTAAGAGGTTTCTGTCTAACCTTGTTAGCCTTCTCTGCGATACCGATAGCACCTTCAGCAGCAGCGAATGATTCATGACCTGCAAGGAATGCGAAACATTCTGTCTCTTCTTCAAGTAACATCTTACCTAAGTTACCATGTCCAAGACCAACCTTTCTCTGGTCAGCAACTGAACCTGGAATACAGAATGCCTGAAGACCTTCACCGATAGCTGCAGCAGCTTCTGAAGCCTTTCTTGCACCCTTCTTGATAGCGATTGCTGCACCTACTGTGTAAGCCCAGCATGCATTTTCAAAACAAATTGGCTGGATACCCTTAACCATAGCATATACATCTAATCCGGCATCCTTAGTAATCTTTTCAGCTTCTTCAATACTAGCTATACCATAGCTGTTAAGAACTGAAGTAATCTTATCTATTCTTCTCTCATATGATTCAAATAAAGCCATTCTAATTGTCCTCCTTACTTAACTTCTTCATCTGTTCTTGGGTCAATAATCTTAACAGCATCTGCAACTCTTCCGTACTGTCCGCAAGCCTTCTCATATGCTGTTGTAGGGTCATCACCCTTCTTAATGAAGTCTGTCATCTTACCAAGGCTGACAAACTTGTAACCGATAATCTGGTTGTCCTTATCAAGGGCAATACCTGTTACATAACCTTCAGCCATCTCAAGGTAACGAGGACCTTTCTTTAATGTACCATACATAGTACCAACCTGAGAACGTAGTCCCTTACCAAGATCTTCAAGGCCAGCACCAACTGCAAGTCCACCCTCAGAGAATGCGCTCTGAGTTCTTCCGTAAACGATTTGTAAGAATAACTCTCTCATAGCTGTGTTAATTGCATCACAGACAAGGTCAGTGTTAAGAGCTTCCATAACTGTAAGTCCTGGTAAAATCTCTGCTGCCATAGCTGCTGAATGTGTCATACCTGAACATCCGATAGTCTCAACTAAAGCTTCCTGAATGATACCTTCCTTAACATTAAGAGTAAGCTTACATGCACCCTGCTGAGGAGCACACCAGCCTACACCATGTGTAAAACCTGAAATATCTTCAACCTTCTTATTCTGTACCCATTTACCTTCTGTTGGCACTGGAGCTGCTCCATGATGAACGCCCTGTGCTACTGGACACATATTCTCTACTTCCTGTGTGTAAATCATCTTATTACTCCTTTCGTAATTCATAGTGTTTACTATAAATGAAACGACGGCCAGAAGCCGTCGTCCAAGCCTTGACTATTTTCTCACAAACTTTTGCATTAGTCAATGTGAGACACAACATTTTTACATTAATAAAACAAAAAATTCACATAATTATCTCTTAGTTACTACTTCGCCCTGCTTCTTATATATAGAACCTGCCGGAATAAAGCCTCTTACGCTTGAAAGCGGATAAATATTACTCTCTCTTCCAACAATTGTTCCAGGATTAAGTACGCTGCCACAGCCAACCTCAACATTATCTCCAAGAAAAGCACCAATCTTTTTGATACCTGTATCAATATTGCAGTCAGGTCCTTTAATAGTAATAAGCTTCTTGTCAGACTTAACATTAGATGTTATTGAGCCTGCACCCATATGAGCCTTGAAACCAAGAATTGAATCTCCAACATAATTATAATGTGGAACCTGTACCTTATTAAAAAGGATAACATTCTTAAGCTCAGTTGAATTACCGACAACAGCGCCCTCACCTACAATAGCTTTTCCACGGATAAATGCACAGTGTCTTACCTCGGCATCTTTACCGATAATTGCAGGTCCTGCAATATAAGCTGATGGAAATACATTTGCAGTTCTGTGAACCCATATATTCTCCCCACGCTTCTCATATTCATCTTCTGGCAGTGCATTGCCAAGTTCTACAATAAAATCACCAATCTTTGCAAGTACTTCCCATGGATATGTACAGCCTTCAAATACCTTTGCTGCAATAGTCTCATTAAGGTCATACAGATTACTTATCTTTAATGCATCATTATTCATATCAAATATCCTCTTTATATCAATTATTCAACAGTAACAGATTTTGCAAGGTTTCTTGGCTTATCTACATCGTTACCCTTAAGAACTGCTGTATAGTAGGCAATAAGCTGTAATGGAACTGCTGCAACCATAGGCATAAGAAGCTGGTCTGCCTGTGGAAGCTTAATAACAATATCTGCCACTCCATCCTCAATATCAAGTTCTGGTTCTGCAATAAGCACTACAAATGCGCCTCTTGACTTAACTTCCTTGATATTACTTATAGTCTTTTCCTCAAGATTCTTCTGTGTTGCAATTGCAATTACAGGCATCTGTTCTGTAATAAGTGAAATAGTTCCATGCTTAAGTTCTCCTGCTGCATATGATTCAGAATGAATATAAGATATCTCCTTTAATTTAAGAGAACCTTCCATGCTGAGTGCATAATCAAGACCTCGTCCTATATAAAGAAGACTGTCTGCATTAATAAGCTTGGATGCTACAAACTGACACTTACTCTCAAGTGCAATGGCTTCTTCAATAACCTCAGGTATTTCTTCAAGCATCTTAGTATATCTGCTGCATTCTGCCTCATCCATCTTACCATTAGCATATGCTAATTCAAATGCAATTAAATACATAATTGATATCTGAACCATATATGCCTTGGTTGAAGCAACTGAAATCTCAGGACCTGCATGTGTATATACAACCATATCTGCTTCTCTTGCAATTGATGATCCCTTGACATTAACAATTGCCATAGTATCAGCACCTGCCTGCTTTGCAAGTTCAAGCGCAGCCTTAGTATCCGCAGTCTCACCTGACTGTGATATAACAATCATAAGATCATCTTCACTGATAAGAGGATCTCTGTACCTGAATTCTGATGCAATATCAACAGTTACAGATACTCTTGCCATCTTTTCTATTATATATTTTCCTACCATTCCGGCATGCATTGCTGTACCACAGGCAACAATATATATGTTCTTATAACTCTTTAACTTGTCAGGATTGAATCCTTCTGCACTGAAATCAGGCATATCGTCCATGATTCTTGGCATGATTGTTCTTTTTACAGAATCTGGCTGCTCATGAATTTCCTTAAGCATAAAGTGTGCATAACCGCCCTTTTCTGCAGCATCAACATCCCAGTCAGCAGTATTTAATTCCTTATGTATCTCATTGCCATGAACATCATATATCTTAACTGAATCCTTCTTAATAACTGCAATCTCATTCTGGTCAAGAAGATAATAATCTCTTGTATAATGAATAATAGCCGGTACATCAGATGCTATAAAATTCTCATGTTCTCCAACACCAACAATAAGAGGACTGTCCTTTCTTACTGCAAATATCTCATCAGGGAAATCTCTGAACATAATTCCAAGTGCGTATGAACCCTTAATCTCTGATAACACCTTTGCAATAGTCTTCATTGGATCGCCATCATAGTAGTAATCAAGCAGCTTTGCTGCAACCTCAGTATCTGTTTCACTTGCAAAGCTATATCCCTCTCCAATAAGAAAATCCTTAAGCTTCTTGTAGTTCTCAATAATACCGTTATGTACAATAGTAACTCTCTTATTACCATGTGGATGTGAATTGATATCTGATGGTTCTCCATGTGTAGCCCATCTTGTATGGCCAATTCCAACATGTCCTTGTGGTTTTCCCTCTTCATCCATCTTCTCAACAAGGTTGGCAAGTCTTCCCTTGCACTTCTTAACCTTAATATTACCATGATCAAATACCGCAATACCTGCTGAGTCATATCCTCTGTATTCAAGCTTAGACAATGCATCTACAAGTACATCTGCGCTTTCTCTGTCTCCTACATATCCTGCAATTCCGCACATATATTTAATTCCTTTCACTCATTTACTTATAATTCTTAGCAGTCTCGTTAAAAAGTCCTACAAGCCCCGCCTGATTCCTTAATGCCATAACAGCCCTTGTTCTTCTTGAAACAAAACCATCAAGCTTTTCCATATACTCATCTGCTGTAATATTCCCCTCTGCTACACCTGTAAGTCCTTTTTCCCAGCTTGCCGTAAGCTCCGGATTAAGCAGATGCCTGATAGAATTGTCTACAACATCATATATTATCTCGCCTAAAAATGTAGGCGTAATAATCTGTGTCTTAGAGTTAATAGAAATATACTTAATAGTATTAAGTTTTTTAAGAATCTCTGCTCTTGTAGCACTTGTTCCTATTCCACTGCCCTTAATCTGGGCACGCAGTTCCTCATCTTCAATAAGCTGTCCTGCATTCTCCATTGCAAGAATAATAGAACCTGAATTATATCTCTTAGGAGGTGATGTTTCACCTTCTTTGATATTAAACCCATTAAATGTGATTGTAGAACCTTTTCTGTATTTTTTCAATACCTCAAATAAAGCTGCATCACATTTATTATCGTTCTTATTATCGGCACTATCATCTTCCTTTACTTTTGCATCATTTCTCGCCTTTGCAAATGAGTTCTTAGCTACACTAAGATACCCTTCATCTACAAGCACTTTAAATGAAGCATACAGCTTTTCATTCTTCACATCACTGGTAATACTTACCTTCTGATAAATAGCCGGTGGATAGAATATACTTAAAAATCTTCTTACAATTATCTCATAGGTTCTCGCAGCTGTAACTGACAAGTTCTTTAAATTATTAAATCCCTGTCCTGTCGGAATAATCGCATAATGGTCTGTGATTGCTTTATCATTGCAGTATCTTGTCTTTTCAATTCCCTTCTGCATATTATTCTGTAATATATGCTCTGCAATCTCCTTCACAGGAGCAAAATTCCTGAGTCCGCCTATATTCTTATGTATCTCCTTACTTACCGCAGTTGATAACACTCTCGCGTCAGTTCTTGGATAAGTAACCAGCTTCTTTTCATACAACTCCTGAATAATATTAAGAGTCTCATCAGGGCTTATCTTAAACAGCTTGCTGCATTCATTCTGAATCTCGGCAAGGTTGTACAGAAGTGGTGGATTCTTGGTTTCTTTCTTTCTCTCAATAGAATCAACTACTCCCTGTGCCGGCAGTGGGTCAGATAAGAACTTAACAAGCTCCTCAGCCTTCTCCATGTCCTTAAAACCATTATCCTTATACAAATACGGTGTGCCCGCATACATACTCTTATCACTCACACGCCATTCTGCGTCAAATGTTGAATTCTCAACCTGTGCTTGACCTATAACCCTGTAGAATGGAGTTTTAACAAAGCTTCTTATCTCTCGTTCCCTTCTTACTACCATTCCAAGAACACATGTCATAACCCTGCCGACAGATACAACTGCCCTGTCAAGATGCAGATAATTGGCAATATTGCGTCCATATTTCAGCGTAAGTACCCTTGAGAAGTTAATTCCCATAAGATAATCTTCCTTCGCACGAAGATACGCTGAATCACTCAGATTATCATATTCAGATATATCCTTGGCTGTATTAATTCCTTTAAGAATCTCTTCCTCCGTCTGTGAATCAATCCACACACGGCGTTCTTTCTTTCCCTTAACTCCAGCTTCCTGTCTTACAAGCCTGTATATATACTCTCCTTCACGTCCTGAATCGGTACATACATATATATATTCAACATCATCCCTTGTAAGAATGTCTTTAACTATATTAAACTGCTTCGCAACAGCAGGTATAACCTCATACTTGAATTCCTTAGGTATGAATGGCAGCGTGTCAAAACTCCATCTCTTAAGATTAGGATCATAAGCATCAGGATAACTCATAGTTACCAGATGTCCGACACACCATGTCACAATATGGTCTCCACCTTCAAGATATCCGTCTTTTCTTGTAAAGTTCACATGCAGTGCCTTGGCAAATTCCTGCGCCACGCTTGGTTTTTCCGCGATATATACGGATTTTCCCATCGTATTCCTCATTTCTGTGCATAACTGCACCTGTTATAAATCCTTAAGACTTATCAGCTTCACATTATCATTATCTGCTGCAAAGTTCTTAAGTTCCCCGTCAAATGTATCCTTAGAAAAAAGATATATATAATCCTTGCCAATTCCCGCCTGATTAACATTCAGCATAAATTCTTCAAACATACTGAATGAAAACACATCGTTTTCCCAGTTACATTTGCCGACAAGATACCTGTCCTCATTATCACAGGCAATAATATCAATATCCCCATTCTTGCCCCACCATCTTCCACGACGGCTTATCTTAATTTCAAGCCTGTTCATTGAATCAAGCAATTCTATAAATTCTGTTGCAACCCTGACAAAAGCCTCTTTGGCGTAATCATATATATATGGTCGTACATATTCATCATAAAAATCAGCTGAATCCATTATTTCAAGCTGTGATTCATTAGGATAAATAAATTTAAACCAGAATTCAGTATATCCCGACTTAATCCTGTACAAACCCTTTCTTGTATATTCTTTTCCACCTTTGTCATATGAATATATCTTCTCAACCACTTCCCTGTCAATAAGATTCTTAAGATATACACTTATTTTATCACGTCCGAATCCTGTATGTACATGAAGCTCATTAAGTTTATTCTCTCCCTGTGCAATGCAGTACAGAATCGTATTATAAAGCGAAGTCTCCCTGAGTTCTTCCTTAATATAATCACTTCCTGCGGTTCTTAACATTCTTCCATTATTAAGAACATTCTGTACAATATTATCCTTAAGGCTCTTCCCTGCACTAAACTGTGCAAGATATCCTGGAACGCCACCGGTTACTGCATATATTGCCATTGCATCAAGCACTGAATGCTTTGGAAACATCCTGACAATATCAACAAAACTCAGTTCCTTAAGTTTAATAAATGTACTTATAGACAATGCATATCTGCCTATTGCAGATACCATACTGTTTTCAATCCAGCTTACAGATGAACTCGTCACAATCATAACAACCTTCTCACCGTAAAGGCTGCCTTTTACCAGTTCATCTATAACCGGCATAAATGCATCACTGTTCTTTACTATATTCTGGAACTCCTCAATAATAACAACCTTGGTATCCCCTTCAAGCTTTGCTGTACTTTTAAACAAATGTGTATAAATAATTGATACATCATCTGATAATTCCATAAGCCCCTGCATTTCATAATCAGTAATCAGCCCCGCCCTGTTCATATGCATGGCAAGAAGTTCTGCCTGCTCCTTTTCAGATGCCAGTGCTGCATTATAATAAAATGCTTTCTTATCTTTAATGAACTCTCTAAGCAATGCCGTTTTTCCGATATTGCTTCTTCCATAAAGCATAATAAATGAATTGCCTACGCCATTATAATAATCATTCAGCTTATTAAGCTCATCTGTTCTTCCATATAACATAATATTCTCCCGTTACAAATAACTAATTATCGCTGTATTCATCCCCTGATTCATCAAGAGTAAGCATATAAGCTGGGATATATTCTTTCATAAAATAATCCACCTCATCCATATGCATATCTGTAATAGCTTTATAAATAGTCTGTTCAGCATCTGCAAAATCCATATTCCCTGTCTTTCGTTCTTCAAGGCATTTGATATATGCGGATATCTTATCAGCGGCTTTTACATATTTCCATAGTTCTTTTTCTTCTTCTGTCTCTGTAAGCACACTTTCATATCTGTCCCTTATTTCAGGCGAAAGTCCCGATAACATCTGCTTTCCGGCTACTTTCTCCACCTCTTTGTAAGCATTCCTTATAACCGGATTATAATACTTTACAGGTGTTGGCATATCCCCTGTTATAATCTCGGTTACATCATGATACATTCCAAGAATTGCCAACCTCTCAGCATTAATATTTCCACCATAAACTTCATTATTAATTATGCCTAACGCATGCGCTACAAATGCAACCTCCAGACTATGTTCACACAGGTTCTCATTTCTTGTATTTCTCATAAGTCCCCATCTGTTAATATACTTCAATCTGGATAACATTGCATAAAAATGATTTTCCTTCATTGCTGCCTGATTCCCCTCTTTACTAACTCATTAAATCGTCTTTTAATTTTATCGCATATCAAATATTTAGGCAAGTATGATAATAAATTTTGCTTCTATTCTGATTGCCCTTACTATGCAAAAAGAGATGCCATCTCTGACATCTCTTTTCTGGTATGTGTATTAGAATTTAATTATTCTGCATCCTTAGGAGTTATATAACCCTGAGCCTTAAGAAGCTCTGCAATAAGAACAGCCCCACCTGCAGCTCCTCTTAATGTATTATGTGAAAGACCAACGAACTTATAATCAAATACGCTGTCTTCTCTTAAACGACCAAGTGAAACTCCCATTCCGTTCTCGTAGTTAACATCAAGCTTAACCTGTGGACGGTCATCCTCTTCAAGATACTGGATGAACTGCTTTGGAGCACTTGGAAGATTAAGTTCCTGTGGAACTCCCTTAAAGCTTCTCCACTTCTCAATAATCTGTTCCTTAGTAGGCTTCTTCTCGAAGTTTACGAATACTGCTGCTGTATGTCCATCAAGTACTGGAACTCTGATACACTGGCATGTGATAACAGGATCTGTAGCTGGAACAATCTTTCCATCCTCAATCTTACCCCATAATCTTAATGGCTCTTTTTCAGACTTTTCTTCCTCACCACCAATGTAAGGGATAATATTCTCAACCATCTCTGGCCACTGCTCAAATGTCTTACCTGCACCTGAGATTGCCTGATATGGTTGTTGCAACAACAAGCTTTGGTCCGAATTCCTTTAAAGCATTAAGAGCTGGTGTGTAGCTCTGGATTGAGCAGTTAGGCTTAACACAGATAAATCCTCTCTTAGTGCCAAGTCTTTCTTTCTGATACTTGATAACCTCAAGATGCTCCGGATTGATTTCTGGAACAACCATAGGAACATCTGGTGTCCAACGGTTAGCACTGTTATTAGAAACAACTGGAACTTCTGCCTTAGCATATCTTTCCTCTATAGCCTTAATCTGATCCTTTGGCATGTTAACTGCACAGAATACGAAATCAACCTTAGATACGATTTCATCAAAATCCTTATCCATATCATATACTGTCATCTTCTTAACAAATTCTGGCATTGGTGTCTGCATTTTCCAGCGTCCATCAACAGCTTCTTCATAAAGCTTTCCTGCTGAACGTCCTGAAGCTGCAACTAATACAACCTCGAACCATGGATGATTCTCAAGTAATGTTATAAATCTCTGTCCTACCATACCAGTACCACCAAGGATACCAACTCTTAACTTATCGCTCATTTTTAACTCCTTCAATATGTAAAATCTAAAAGACACTTCCCTCTGTTCTGTCTTTCTCTGACGGACATTTGTTTTTGTGTCTAAGAAAATATATCACAGCCTATGGCATAATGCAAGTGATTTTTAAGTTTTTTAGCATTTTTCTTTATATTTTTATTAAAATTAAAAGAAGCCTCCGGCATTATACCGAAAGCCTCTTTTAGAAATATTAGGAGAAGTAAATTCTTATAAGTATATTATTAATCGAATATTACTTTACTCTGCGTCTTTTTGATACAACTGCTGATCCTGCAAATACTGCTAATGCACTGATGAATATAATTACATACATCATCATATGGCTTGCATCACCTGTCTTTGTCTCATCTGCTGCAACTTCTGGTGTCTTAGCTGATGCTGCTGTATCTGAAGATACTGTCTCAACCTGTGAGTTAGTAATCTTTTCTTCATCTGCTCCTACTTCTGGCTTCTTAACATCTGCTGAAACTGTGCTGTCAGCCTGTGATGGCTTTACAGTTGGTGCCTGTGTAGGTGCTGTTGTGCTTCCAGCAGTCTTTGTTGTCTCCTGCTCTGTTGCAGCCTGTGTTGATTCTGTTGTTGGCGCAACTGTAGGTGCCTGTGTTGGCTTTGTTGTTGGTGCCTCTGTAGGTGCCTGTGTTGGCTCTGTTGTTGGTGCCTCTGTAGAACCTGTTAATGCTATACCATTAGATACTTCAACATAATATACATTAATACCACCTGATGTACTAGCTATATAATACTCCCCTGCCTCTTTAATATTAAATGTTACTGTCACAAGACTTGTTCCACCAATTGTTGCTGATGTTGCTACTGTCTTACCATTTTTGTCAATAAGCTGTAATTTTCTTTCTTTATCTTTTGTTGAACTAATTGCATATACAGTAACTGTTGAAGCCCCTGCTGTCTTAAACTCAATAGATCTCTTTGCTGTTGTTCCTGCCCCGCCAAGTTTAATTCTCTGCTTAAAGCTCTTTCCATTATATGACTTAGTATTACCGTCTACAGTAACAGTTCCATCATCTAATGAAGCATTAATCTTGAATCCATCTGCGTAGATTGATGACTTAATTGTTTCAGCTTTCATATTGTTAGCATTAAGAATAAGCTTCTGTCCTGCAGCTTCTGTTGGAGCCTGTGTCTCCTTTGTTGTTGCCTCTGTTGCCTTTGTTGGAGCCTGTGTCTCCTTTGTTGTTGCTTCTGTTGCCTTTGTTGGAGCCTGTGTCTCCTTTGTTGTTGTCTCTGTTGCTTTTGTTGTTTCCTGTGAAGAAGATGTCTCCTCTGTCTTTGTTTCATCTTCCTTTACATTAGTGTTTACTGAAACCTTTATGATCTGGTTAGCAGCACCAAAATGTGCTCCCATAGTTGCATATTCACCTGTTGTCTCATAAAGTCCCTTAACATTAATAGTTCCATCTGCATTTCTTATCTGAGAATCAAGGCTCTTATTAGTATCAATAGT
Source organism: Eubacterium sp. AF22-9 (assembly GCA_003458705.1). Lineage (GTDB taxonomy): Bacteria > Bacillota > Clostridia > Lachnospirales > Lachnospiraceae > Lachnospira. Next base: position 16,176 of record QRVH01000005.1, read on the forward strand.
ATTATTTGTACTTATAAACATACCTGATATACCAGATGGGTTACTTACAACATCACCCTTCTTGTCTCCATTTGCCATTACTGTTGGTATCATGCCTGATATTCTATAATACTTCTTAGAGTTAAAATAGATTGAATTTAACATCTTTCCAACAAACTTATCTGAGTCTGTATCGTCTACAGATACAAGTCCCATATACATTGAATCGCTTGATGATCTGTAGAAAGTGAAATTAGACTTCTTTGCATATTTACCATTAGCAACGCTTGTACAGTTCATTAAAGTTAATGCTCCGCCATTACCATTGTCTGTAAAACCACATGCACCATTATTTAATGCAATACAGTTTAATACAACATGAGGTGTTGGAACTTTTCCATTGCTTCCTCCAAGCTTGAATCCATTCATATCTCCGGCAGCCTCTCCAGAACCATCTGAAAGCTTTCCATTACCATATGCTATACAGTTTCTGATTGTAACTACTCCAATTGAACCTGTTGCTGGCTTAGCGTAAAGATCCCATCCATCATCTGAATTACAGTATGAGATACATCCATCAAATACATTGCCTTCACCACATGTAAGCTTAGCTGCGAATCCATCTGCATTTTCACCATTTCCACCCTCATCAACTGGGTCAACATTATTAAATGATGTACAGTTGATAATCAGGTTGTTGCTTGGCCATGTATCTTTAGTCGGCTGTGCATTTGCATCTTTTCTTGCAATCTGAAGACCTGTATCTCTGTTAGCCTCAAATACACATTTTTCAAAAATGTTATTGTTTCCAGAAAGAAGAACACCATTATCTCCTGCATGATAGAAGTTTATTCCTTCAAAATACCAGTAATCAGCATAATGAATAAGTCCTCTGTTAAATGAAGCTAACTTCTGTGATGAGAAATCAAACTTAACACTCTTGCCGTATTCTGCCTTAAGAATGATATAGTTATCTGCTACTCCATTATTAGTGATGTATAATGCAGGAGCGCCTGTCTTTCCCTTGTCATCCTTTGCCATCAGGCTTTCGATTGAATCAAACTTATATGTTCCTTCTTTAATAATGATTACATCTCCTGCCTTTGCATTATCAATTGCTGCACGGATTTCCTCTGAAGTTGAAACATATTTAGCATTCTTAAATTCAGAATCTTTCTTTGTGCTTATATCTGTATATGCACCTGAATATGAAAGACTCTTTGAATCATATTTGCCTGCCTCTGAAGGAACTGAAGGTGTCTCTGTTTCCTTTGTTGTAGCTTCTGTTGCTTTTGTTGTAGCTTCTGTAGCCTTTGTTGTTGCCTCAGTCGCTTTTGTTGTTGCTTCAGTTGCCTTTGTTGCCGGCTCTGTTGCCTTTGTTGAAGATTCTGTTGCAGCCTGTCCTTTTTCAGTTACAACTACCATATAAATGTAATTTTCATTCTTGTTCTGCTTAATTACATATGTTCCTGCTTTGCCTAATTCAACTGTTCTATACTCAACAGATGTTCCAATTTCTTTAAATGATACATCATCATTTACTTTTACTGAAGAACCCGACTTCTTAGCTGAAACTAATATAGATAATGTTGCATTATCTGTAGTTGTTTTAAATGTAATTGAACCTTTTGAATCAAGCTTTACAGCCTTACTATATGTTTTTCCATTATATGTTGCTTCACTATCCTTTAATGAACCACCAATTGTGAAATAAGAATCATTTGTTTTTTTATCAGCAATATATGTATGAGTTGCAGCTGTTGTATCCTTAGTTGTTTCCTCAGCCTTTGTTGTCTCATTATTCTTTGTTGTTGCTTCTGTTTCCTTTGTTGTAGCCTCTGTTGCCTTTGTCTCAGCTTCTGAAGCCTTTGTTGAAGATTCGCCTTCACCAGTAGTGTTATTCTTACCTACTGAACCACCGATTAACTTAATCTGGCTCTCATAATTCTGAAGTGCTTTCTTAAGTTCTGCATTAACTGCATATGAAGCATCATCAACATCATTATTGAATGTCCATTTGAAATCTCCACCATTCATTCTTCCTGCATTTGCTGTTACAATAGCAGGAACATCTTCTGCCTTGTCAGCCTTGTAAGAATACATAATATCTGATGTGTCAAAGTTGTTATATGTGTTGCTTCCTGTATAAGACTTAACATCTGAACCAATCTTTTCATCTGCTGATGAAACTACTACAGCATCAAAATCCTGAGTAGATGTTGTTCCATTAAGATTATAAGCTGTCTCAACTCCCTTAAGAGTATATGTTGATGAACCATAAGGAATGAAAGTATATGAACCTGTCAAAATATTTCCAAATGCCTTGATTGTTCCACCTGCTTCCTTAGAGAATGTAGCCTTGTTAGCAACATCTCTGTCTGTTCCACCTGCAAATACATCTGAGCCCTGCATTGATGTAAGCATTGGATATGGGCAATTTCTAAAGTAGTTGCTCTCAACAAATACTGATGAACCAAGTGTTGAGCCTGCACCATACTTTGCATTTCCATCGTAGTAGTTGTTATAAACATGTGCTGAATAATATCTTACTCGAGGATGTCTGCTGTCTGAATGATCATACCAGTTATGATGGTATGTAATGTAAAGTCCTTCTGTAGTTCCTTCTGAAAGTCCAAGTAAGTTACATTTTCCGTTATCCCAGAAATGGTTATATGAGAATGTAACATATGTAGATTTCTTGCAGTCAAGTGCTCCATCACCTTTAGACTGATCTGCATCACCACCTGCATTACCATAAAACATATCACAGTTGTGAACCCAGATATGGTCGTTGCCCTGCTGAAGACCAACATCATCACCCTCATCAGAATCACAAAGCATATAACCGATATTTCTTACTTCTGCATTAGAAACATTCTTAAGTCTTAATCCCCATCCTAATGCCACAGCATCTTCTCCGATACCTTCAACTGTAACACCAGTTGATAATCTCTTGCTGTCGCTGCTTCCTGTAATTACAATATCGCCCTTGCAATCCTTGTCACTGTTAATCTGTCCTAAATTAGAAACTGTTCCAACAATTCTTATATCAAGAGGTCTCTTATCGTAACCCTTCTTATATAAAGATAAGATTTCAACAATACCTGTTCCCAATGTTGTTGCGCCCTTGTTAGAAGTAACAACATCAAGTGTCATTGTATCCTTAGTCTCTTCTGTTAAATAAAGAACTATTGCATTGTCCTTTAATGTACCATCTTCATTGTATGCACCTGATGATGTTCCATTAACCCAGCCAAAACCAGTTCTGTCATAATTAACAACTGCAACCTTATCAGTTGTTACCGAAGTCTTGTCTGATGCATCATCATTAGCAACTGATACAGTAAATGTATACTCGCCTGCTGCCAAACCTACTGCATCTGCTCTCCAGTGACCATCCTTATACTCTCTTATAAGCTGATCATCAATCTTTGTTGTCTTTCCGTTACCAGTTACTGTAACTTCGAATTTTGCAGCATTCTTAACTGTTGTCCACTCGACATATGCTGCTTCGCTTTTTCCTGAAACTTCCGTAATTTCAAGAGTTCCTAACTTCTCAGCCTTAACTGTAAGTAAAGAAGTTGGAATAATGATACTTACTGTCATAACTAATGCAAGTATCCATGCCCATTTTCTGCGGGCTACTTTGCCTATTATAGCCTTCATAGTTCTCCTCCCAATGCATCTTTTTGTGCACATTTGTTATAATGCACAAGCACTATGGCGCTATCTTAGCAACTTTTTACAAATAAAGATATAGTACCGCTATAGGCTTTTAGTACTAATTAAAGCTAAACGGTACCATGTTGCAATAAATACCTACTTTCAGGGGGATTTTTCGTTATTTTGTATAGATATTTACAGTCACCCCTCAATATATTGTATATATTTCACATGTTCAATTGTAACTGCACATACATTCCACCTTTTCAAATGATGCAATCTCTTACAAAAAAATCATACAAAAAGGACTGTCACAATGGTTTAGTCCACTGTGGCAGCCCTGCTGTCATACTATATTTAATTAGTAAGCAATACCATTAGATACTTCTACATAATAAATATTAATTCCGCCATCTTCTGACACAATATAATACTCACCTGCTTCATCCAGTCTGAATGATACTGATTTAAGTGATGAACCAGGAATCTTTGATGTACTTGTTACATCATTGCCATCCTTATCAATAATCTTAATAAGTCTGCTTGTATCTGTATCTGAACTTGTTGCATATATCTTTACTTTAGATTCACCTGCTGTCTTAAATGCAATAGCTCTTGCAGATTCGCTTCCTGCTCCACCAAGCTTGATTCTCTTGGTAAAGCTGATATTCTTGTAATCCTTTGCACTCTTATCAACTGTTACTGTCTTCTTGCTTGTTGCAACAATCTTAAATCCATCAACTACAGTTGACTTCTTAATCTTTCCTGTTGCTGCATCATTAGCATTAAGAATTAACTTCTCACCCTTTGTTGATACTGAAGTATCTTCCTGCGTTGCCTTTGTAGCTTCAGTTGTTGTCTGTGTTTCCCTTGTTGTCGCCTCTGTAGCCTTTGTTGGAGCCTGTGTCTCCTTTGTTGTTGCCTCTGTTGCCTTTGTCGGAGCCTGTGTCTCCTTTGTTGTTGCCTCTGTTGCCTTTGTTGGAGCCTGTGTCTCCTTTGTTGTGCTTTCTGTTGCTTTAGTTGTTTCCTGAGCCTTTGTTGTCTCTTCTGGCTTAGTTACTTCAGATGATGAATTCTTTGAAGATACACTAATCATCTGATTAGCAACATTGAATCTTGCTCCCATTGAAGCATAGCTTCCTATTGTCTCATAGAGACCGTTCATATTAACAGTTCCATCAGAATTTCTAAGCTGTTTATCTATATTTTTGCTCATATCAATTGCATTAACAGTGTTCTTAAACATTCCGGCTGTCTTAGCAGGGTCAGTTACAACAGTTCCCTTCTTATCACCACTCACTAAAGATGTAAGAACAGAACCTGTAAGACTGAAATACTTTCCAGAGTTGTAATAGATTGAGTTAGCCATCTTGCCTGTGAACTTATCTGAATCTATTGCACCTGCTGAAACAAGTCCCATGAATATTGCATTACTTGATGTTCTGTAACATAAGAAGTTGCCCTTCTTAGCATACTTTCCATTGCCCCATGCTGTGACATTCATAATTGTAAGACCTGTTGGGTTATTATTATCTGTAAATCCTGTTGCACCATTGTCAAATGATAAGCAGTTCATTACCTTATGTGGTGTTCCAACACCTGAACCGCCAAGCTTGAAGCCATTCATATCTCCATTAGCATAATGAACACCATTAGATAATGTTCCATTATTAAATGCCACGCAGTTTCTAATTGTAATTACACCTATAGGACCTGTTGCACTCTTTGCAAATAAATCCCATCCATCATCTGAGTTGCTGTATGATATACATCCGTCAAACACATTGCCTTCACCACATGTAAGCTTTGCAGCAAAACCATCTGCATTCTCACCTGTACCGCCCTGGTCAGGGAAATCACAGTTATCATGTGATGTACAGTTGATAATCAGGTTATTTGATGGCCATAAATCTTTAGTAGCAGCTGTTGTGTCATATCTTGAAATCTGGAGTCCTGAATCTCTGTTTGCTTCAAATACACATTTTTCAAAAATGTTGTTATTACCAGCAAGTAATACTCCGTTATCACCCGCGCCATAGAAGTTAATTCCCTGGAAATACCAGTAATCTCCATCTACAACTACACCTCTGTTAGCTCCGTCAAGCTTCTGTGCTGAGAAATCAAACTTAACTTCCTTGCCACTTTCAGCCTTTACAATGATATAAGAACCAGCCTTACCATTCATTGCACTGTTAATTACAATTGTATCAGAGAACTTATATGTTCCCTCTTTTACAATAATAACATCGCCAGCCTTTGCTGAACTGATTGCATTAAGAATCTCACTTGAAGATGATACATATTTTGCATTCTTGAAATCTGAATCCTTCTTCTTGCTGATATCTGTATAAGCGCCTGAATAAGAAAGACTTGTCTTATCATATGATGTTGTTACATCTGATCCTGTTGTCTCTTTTTCAGTTGACTTAGTTGTGCTCTCTGTTGCCTTTGTAGCCTCTGTTGCTTTAGCTGTTGTCTGTGTTTCCTTTGTTGTTGCCTGTGTAGCTTTTGTTGTACTCTCTGTTGCCTTAGTTTCTTCTGTTGTTGGATCTGGTGAAACAATCTTTGCATTAGTACCACCTACAGAAAGAAGTTCTGTATTCTTGTAATTAGTAACTGCTGCCTTTAATTCCTTATCTATTACATATACAGAATCATCTTTATCAGAGAATGTCCATGGAATCACTCCACCGCCAAGGCTTCCTGCTCCCTTTGCAGATGTTACTACTGAAGGTACATCTTCTGCATTATTAAGGCTTCCTGATTTAACTCCGAGATCCTTAGTTGTATCAAAGTTATCATAAGATGTTCCACCTGCTACAGTCTTATATGAAGATGGAACCTTCTCATCTGCTGATTTTGCAAGGTATGCATCAAATGATGATGCATTTGCAGCATCACCTGTTTCTGAAACAGCATTTGCATAGATAATCTTCTGTGCACCTACAATAACATTACCAAATGCTTTGATGATACCACCATTCTCTCCTGAGAATGTACCCTCACCAAGTGCATCTGTTCCCTGATTAGATGAAAGCATTGGATTCTTGCAGTTTCTGAAATAGTTATTCTGTACGAATAATGAAGAACCCATTGTTGAACCAGCACCGTACTTTGCATTGCCATCATAGTAGTTGTTATACATATGCACTGACATTGTTCTTACTCTTGCGTGTCTTGAATCAGAATGGTCAAACCAGTTATGATGATATGTAATATAGTTAGGACCAGATTCACTCTTCATTCCACATAAAGAGCACTTACCTGAGTCATAAAAATGTACATATGAAACTGTTATATACTGTGAATTACCTTTAATGTCAATTGAACCATCACCCTTTGCCTGGTCAGCATCTCCACCTGCTTTACCATAGTACAGATCAACATTGTGAATCCATACATTGCAGTTTGCTGTATCGAGAGAAATACCATCATCCATGAAATTGATAATTGAGAAATTTCTCATCTCAACATTTCCTGCATTTCTTAAGAGGAAACCGAATCCATTGATTGTCGCATCATTTCCGATGCCCTCTATTGTCATATTAAGATTTGAATAAGCACTAGCTCCTTTAATCTGTACTCCCTCAGATGAACTTGAAAACTTATCCATTGCAGCATCTGTAACACATCCGATTACACGGACATCAAGTGCTCTTGTTTCTATCCCCTTGCTAGCACTCTTTGTATATGCATCAATTATTGTCTGAAGACCTGTATATTCCTTCTCTCCCTTTGCCTCTTTTACTGATGCCTTAATAGTCTTTGCATTATCGTTAGTAACATAAAGAACAATTGCATCTTTCTTAAGTGTTCCATCCTCATTGTAAGCACCTGAACCTGTCTTATACTTTGATTCAGATGAAAATGCAAATCCGGATCTGTCATATGAACTTACATTAAGTGTCTTAGTAACCTGTGCTTTGTCAGTAACTTCCTTTCCGTTCTTTACAGGAACTACCTTAATAACATAGTCACCTGCCGCAAGTCCTACTGCATCAACCCTGTAGTAGTTCTTATACTTTCTGATAAGTTCATTGTCGATTCTTGCATAAGCAGAATCTGACTGGCTGGCTTTCTTGATATATGCTGTATATCCTTCTGCCTGATTATCAATGGACCACTGTGCATATGCTGACTCTAACCATCCTGCCGCACCATCAATAAATTTTACTGTTCCAACATCTGCCTTCACTGTAAGAAGTGATGTAGGAATCACGATACTCACAATCATAACTAATGCAAGTACCCATGCCCATTTTCTACGGGCTGCTTTGCTAATAATAGCTTTCATGTTTTGCTTTTCCTCCTCAATACATTAATTTGTGCATTTTGCTTTAACAAGCAAGGGTTTATGTCGTTATATTAGCAACTTTTACTCAAAAAGTACATGTATGTTAAGTAGGAAATAGGTACCATTTTTATAATTTTTAAGTATTTCATATGAAAATATGACAAAAATATGTAAAACACCGTAGCACATTTGCTGGTAAGCTAATATGCCACGGTGCAGATTAAACATCCGGATATTCAAATATATATCTCTCATACCCATTAATTATCTTAGTATTCTCATTATACTCATATTCCTGCTTAAACTTCATCTGGTAGCTCTTATGGATATGACCATGGATAAAATACTTAGGCTTATATTTTTCCAACAGATAATTAAAGCCCTCAAAACCCTTATGCGGTTCGTCAGGCCCGTCACCTATTCCCGCTGCCGGAGAATGTGTAAGCAGTATGTCAAAGCCCTTATTCTTCTTTATCGAAAACCACATTTTATTAATCCTGCGGTTCATTTCTTTCTGTGTATACTGGTTCTTTCCCTTCTTATATCTTATAGAACCACCAAGTCCCATTATACGGACCCCCTTATACACATATATCTTATTCTCAATATTGATACATCCATCCGGTGGCTGCATCTCATAACAGTCATCATGATTGCCATGCACATAAAGAACAGGTACTTTTGAAAATGATGCAAGAAACGACAGATACTGGGGCTTTAAATCCCCAGCTGAAAGTATAAGATCAATACCTTCTAACTTTTCTTTTTCGAAATAATCCCATAAGTACTTTGATTCAACATCAGCTAACACAAGTATTTTCATTAATATTTCCCCAGCCGCAGCAAACCACGGCATGCTTTCTATTCTTCTTCTTTAACAACACCCTGAAGTGCCATTTTTAATTTAGCGTTATCAGTAAGTTCACCATACTGAGGCAGTCTTCCGACTACATTGTCAAGCAGCCAGTCCATAGTGATTATATCTTCAGGATCAATAAGAACGCCTTCTTCAACTCTTACATTTCCCTGCTGGTCTTTTAACTCGCCCTCAAACACTCTGAACCTTGCTTCTTTAAGTTCTGTCTCAAACAGCTTTACAAGCCTCTTAGTTGCTGACGGCAGACTCTCTGAATATATAAGGTCAACAACGCCTGCCGACATTCCCCACCAGTAATTAAGTGCCTTTACATTATCGCCGTCCTCATCCTTACTCCAAGAGCCGCTCATAATGCTCTGGATAAGCTTTTCATAAAAAACTCCCCAGTGCCATACCGGCATGGCAAGGTGCTTATCAGAATCACTTGCCTTATACAGACCGAACTTTCTCTTGCTCTTTCCCGGAGTAATCATATCCTGATCAGATATAATGCTTATATTCTTCTTCGCAAGATTACCCTCCGAATCATTATCCCTGATACTGTTCCACTCAAGATAAACCTTAGCTCTCGGATTAACGAACTTTACTCCCAGTGCAAATGCATTGATATTTGCACATGCACCATACACCGGATTGTCAGCTATATAGCCAACATTGTCATCATCTGCCATAGAGCCTGCAATAATTCCTGTTATGAATTTTGCCTCAAACATTCTCGCATAATATGACCTGATGTATTTATGTGAAATGTTAAGAGAACAGTCCAGAATCTTTACTGACGGATGTGCTATCGCAGCCTTCAGTCCTGCCATATTCATTGCAGAAGATGTAAGGAATATAAGGTCACAGCCTTTCTTTATAAGCCTGTTAATTGCGGCTTCATCACTCTGTTCAGGTGTCGCATTTTCTTCAACATAAGTCTCTATCTGGTCGCCAAATGTATCATCAATATATTGTCTCCCAAGTTCATGTGCATAGCACCACTCTGAATCCTGCGGAGTCTTTTCATACACAAATCCAACCTTAAGCTTCTTAACTCCTCCCATTGGAAGCAGATAGCTTAATATATTCTTCTTAGGTGCTGCAGCTGGTGTCATCTTAAGTTCCACTTCGCTGTTATCATCAATAAGCTCGAATTCAGCCCATGTCTTGGCAACATTCTTTGCCATCTCAGACTTAGTCATTCTCTTAACAGCATCATATCCGTGGATATGTATAAACCTTAAGAAAGAATCACCTGTTGGAAAGTCAAATTTGTCCCCGCCTCTTGATTCATAAGCAAGCCTGAAATTAAGATAACATGAAACAAGATCTTTCTTATCATCTTCATCCATCGGCTCTCCCGGTGTAATCCCAACCAGCTCCATAAGAGTTGTAAAACTGCCCTCTTTACTGAAATATATATCATTTAACTTAGTAGATTTATAAAAATCCATGAATTCATAATATATCTTAACATCAGGATCATCACTATACTTAGGTATCTTTCTTATAACCTGTGCACTTACTGTCACCGCCTTAAAATACTTAAGTACACTGACTCTTTTATTACCTTCAAGCACATAGAACTTATTCATGTACTCATATACTTTAATATCGTCTCTTATTCCCTCATTTACCTGACTGTCGCTAAGTGAAGCCCACTTTGCCGAAAATTCTGTTCCCCAGTCAAGTATAGGCATAAAGTTGTCTGCAAATGCTGTAGTTCTTCCTGCTGTACATGTTCCTACTACCAGCCTTAATGGAATCTGGTCACTTCCAAGACTGACTTCTCTGTCAATACTGCTTTCATCAATAATATCCTCCAGAACCGGAAGATATGGATAAGTACCCTTATTTACACACGCATGATATTCTTTTTTACCAATCTTTACTGCACTGAGATAATCCTGCACTGACATATCTTTTACCTTTCCTTTCTGTCTGCATTCTACCCTTTAATGTTCCTGTATGTAACATTTGCAAACCGCCATATCTTATTTATTTCTACTTACATATATAAAACTATCACATTTTCACCAAAAAATACACCTTAAAATTGACTTTTGTTAATTATGCTAGTATCTTATTCGATAGGCTTGAAATTTTTCTATATTTCGGGTCTGAATAAAATGCATGCAGATACGCATTTAAAGAAATGGAGTATACATATGAATATTGAATTTTCTAAGAGAGCTGACCGCTTTGGCAGCAACATTTTTAATATACTTAATCAGAAAAAGAATGACAGACTTGCACAGGGAAAGCCGGTATATAACTTTACTGTAGGGACTCCTGATTTCAAGCCTGATGAATCTGTTATGAAGGTTGTTTCAGATGCAGCACTTGATCCTGAGAATTACAAATACTCACTTGGTGATACTGATGAGCTGCTTGACGCCGTATGCAAATGGTACAAACGCCGTTACAACACTGTTATCACACCTGATGAAGTCACCTCTGTATTCGGAACTCAGGAAGGTATGGCTCATATTGCCCTTGCTTTGTGCAATCCGGGAGATTTATGCTTAGTTCCTAATCCGGGATATCCTATATTCGAGATTGGACCATTCCTGTGTGATGCACAGATTGCTTATTACAATCTTCTTCCAGAGAATGATTATCTTATAGATTTTGATTCTATTGATGAAGATATTGCAAAAAGAGCCAAAATGATGGTTGTATCTTATCCACTGAATCCTGTATGTGCTACTGCACCTGACGAATTCTATGATAAGCTCATCGCATTTGCCAAGAAATATAACATCATTATTATTCATGACAACGCATATTCTGAGATTATATATGACGGACAGATTGGCGGCTCTTTCTTAAGCCACGAAGGTGCTATGGAAGTCGGAGTTGAATTCAACTCTCTTTCTAAGACTTATAATCTTACTGGTCTGCGCCTTTCATTTCTTATCGGAAACCGTGAAATCGTGAGCAAATTCAAAACTGTCCGCTCACAATTTGACTATGGAACAAGTTTTATATATCAGAAAGCTGCTGTTGCTGCACTTAACGGTCCGCAAGGATATGTCGCTGACAACCGTGCTGAATATGAGTTAAGAAGAAATGCTCTCGTTGCCGGAATTAAGAAGCTTGGACTTAAACCTGCTGATGTTAAAGGCACAATGTTTGTATGGGCTGCCATTCCTGACGGCTATACCAGTTCAGCTGATTATGTTATGGAACTTCTTAATAAGACTGGCGTTTTATGTACACCTGGAAGCAGCTTCGGAAGCCTTGGAGAAGGTCATGTAAGATTTGCCCTTGTACTTCCCCATGAAGAAATTGAGAATATTTTTTCTAATCTGTAATTCACTAAAAAACATAATATACGTACAAAACCCCGTATCCTGCAAAACAGAATACGGGGTTTATATGTATGTTTGCTATTAACAATCACTGGTGATTAACCACGAATCTTCTTAACAAGAGCAACAGCCTCTGCTGTCATATCCTTAATCTTGTCAAATTCTCCTGCCTTAATCATATCACCCTTAACCATCCATGAACCACCACAGCAGAAGATCTTATCGCATGATAAGAATTCCTCAAGGTTAGCTGTGTTGATACCACCTGTAGGCATGATTCTTACATTAGTGTAAGCTGCGCACATAGCCTTGATCATCTTAATTCCACCTGCAGCTGTAGCTGGGAAGAATTTAACTCTTGTAAGGCCTCTCTTAACAGCCTGTGCAAGCTCTGAAGGTGTAACGATACCTGGCATAACAGGAATGTTCTTAGAAATACAGTAATCAACGATTTCTGGATCAAATCCTGGGCTTACGATAACTGAAGCACCAGCTGCTACAGCTCTGTCAACCTGCTCTGTTGTAAGTACTGTACCTGCTGCAAGTACCATATCTGGATATGCTTCATGCATAAGACGGATAGATTCCTCAGCTGCTGCTGTACGGAATGTAACCTCTGCACAAGGAAGACCACCATCAACTAAAGCCTTAGCTAATGGAAGTGCATCTTTAGCATCATTCAATACTACTACTGGAATTACTCCAAGTTCTTCAAATTTGTCTGCAATATTGCTCATAATTATATAGACTCCTTTCATATTTTCCCAATCTCTGGGATAATTTTGTCCGCAAATATTCTATCACACTCTCATCGCCATTACAAGCATTATAAATGTTGTTATTCCCTCAGCAACAGCATACGCAAGCCATACTCCTGTCATTCCAAAAAGTGCTGACATTACAAAAACTGCACCTAAAATCAGCACAAATCCTCTTGCCACAGAAACAACTGCCGCTTTAAACGCATCCTCTGTTGCACTGAATGCACCGCCACCTACAATATTAATTCCCGCAAAGAATATTCCAATAAAATATAACTTAACGCCTTCTGTTGCGTAAAGCCTTAACATTTCTGAACCTTCACTGTTAAACACTGCGACAAACTGTCCTGCAAATATAAACAATATACTATACATAACCGCTGCAAGTACAAATGCTGTTGTATATCCCATTCGTTTTAACTGTTTACATCCATCCTTGTCTCCCCTGCCGAAACAACTGCTTATAAGTGGCTGACTTCCCTGTGCAACACCATTAAATACCGCAGTTGTGACAATTGCAATATTAGCCACAACTCCGTATGCAGCTACTCCGACATTACCAGCCAGCTTAAGAATTACGAAATTAAAAACAAGTGTAATAACAGCTGATGACATCTCTCCAACAAATGCCGATATACCAAGCTGGCACCCTACCACAAGTTTTCTGACTGAAGGCTTACACACAACAAGCCTGACACTGCTTTTCTTAGAGAAGAAATGTATGCTGCATATTCCCATTCCGATAATCGGTGACAAAGCTGTTGCCAGTGCTGCACCTTCCATTCCCAGATTCATCGGGAACATGAGAATATAGTCAAATACTATATTAAACAGACTGCTAAAAAGTGTTGCACTCATAGCAATTCCCGGGGCTCCGTCATTTCTTACAAATGCATTAGTCACATAATTACACATAAACATAGGTGCAAAACACATGAATATCTTAGTGTAATTATTTCCAACTGCTATAATATGTTCATCAGCTCCTAGAACACGCATGATATCTGCCGAAAAGAATATTCCGGCAAAAACGAATAGCATGCTTGACAATATACACCATATTAATGCATTCCAGAAATAATCATCTGCATCTGCATCTTTTTTAATCTTACTAATTGCATATCTTATAGCTGAACCAACACCAATCATCTCACCAATTGAGAATATTATACTATATAATGGCATAACAAGATTTAATGCTGTAAGTCCGTCTGCTCCCTTTGCTATAGATATAAAATACGAGTCAGCAAGAACGTAGCATGAAAACCCTATCATTCCGAGAATATTCTGCGATACATATTTAGAAAAATTCTTTCTGTTTTCCTCCTTGCTCATCGAAATCTCCTTAATTAAATAATATAAGTTACAAAAACGGCTCCCGTTGGGAGCCGCATTTTACACACTATCATATCTCTTAACGCAAAGCAATTACATGCCCATAATTATTTACTTAGTTCCGAAGATTCGGTCTCCGGCATCCCCAAGTCCTGGGCAAATATAAGCATCTGCGTTAAGCTCTCTGTCAAGATGTCCAATGTATATCTGAACATCTGGATGCGCCTTATGAAGCTTTTCAACTCCCTCTGGGGCAGCTATGATACACATGAACTTAATCTGCTTTCCGCCAACCTTCTTTATCTGGTCAATTGCATCAACTGCCGAACCTCCTGTTGCAAGCATCGGATCTGTTACAACAATAGTTCTTTCCTCAATTGGATGTGGAAGCTTGCAGTAATATGGTACCGGCTCATGTGTCTCTTCATTACGGTACATTCCGATATGTCCAACCTTAGCAGTTGGTACAAGTGAAAGTACACCAGGAACCATTCCAAGACCTGCCCTTAAAATAGGAACAATTGCAAGCTTACGGCCTGAAATCATAGGTGTCATACAAGTTTCAATAGGTGTCTCAATCTCAACATCTTCTGTCGGAAGGTCTGATAAAGCCTCAAAGCCTTCAAGCATAGCTATTTCTTCAACGAGCTTTCTGAATTCATTAGTTCCTGTTTTCTTATCTCTAAGAATTGAAATCTTATGCTGGATAAGTGGATGTGTAAATATAGTTATATTCTTCTCATTCTCAAAATCCATCATTATTAAGTACCTCCAAATTATATAATATAATTACTCAATGTATTTACTCAGCCTCTTCTGGCTTTTCCTCATCAGAGTCTGTATTCATAACATAAACTCCACGGCTGCTGTCACCTGCTGGATTCTTACCGAATTCATAATCATTACCAGGTAATATAGCATTAAGAAGAATCCCTGCTATAGCAGCAATTGCGAGTGCTGTAAGTGTTATAGATGTTCCACCGATTGTAAATGTAAGTCCATCACCGAAGCCTAAACCACATACAAATATAACACCTGCAATAATAAGATTTCTTGACTTAGTAAGGTCAACCTTGTTCTCAACAACATTTCTTACACCGATAGCTGAAATCATACCGTAAAGCATGAATGATATACCACCGATAATTGCTGTTGGCATAGTTGATATAACTGATGAAAACTTAGGTATGAATGAAAGTATAATTGCAAATACTGCTGCAATCCTGATTACTCTTGGGTCATATACCTTAGAAAGTTCAAGAACTCCTGTGTTCTCACCATATGTAGTATTAGCCGGACCTCCAATTGCTCCTGCAAATGCTGTTGCAACACCATCACCGATAAGTGTTCTGTGAAGTCCCGGATCTGCTAAGTAGTTTTCTTCAACTGTAGCTGAAATAGCTGACATATCTCCGATATGCTCCATCATTGTTGCAATAGCAATCGGTGCCATAACAAGGATTGATGTAACATCAAATTTCATAAACTGGAACTTCGGAATTCCTACCCATGAAGCAGATGCAATTGATGAGAAATTAAGTATCGCTGAACCATCAGGATTATGTACTCCGCATGCATTAAGAATAAGTGCAAATACATATGAAATTACTACACCCATAAGAATAGGGATAATCTTGAAAAGTCCCTTGCCCCATATATTGAATATAATAATTACAGCAAGTGCAACAAATGCAAGTAACCAGTTAGCTGATGCATTAGTGATTGCTGAACCTGCAAGTGAAAGACCAATACATATAATGATAGGTCCTGTAACTACAGGTGGAAGGAATTTCATAACTCTGTTGACTCCAACAAGCTTAATTATAAGTGCAAGTACAAAGTAAAGCATTCCGGCAACAAATATACCACCACATGCATAAGCAGCTTTATCATTAGCTGACATTCCAGCATACATACCGCTGTCAAGATTAGCTACTGTGTAGAATCCACCAAGAAATGCAAAGGAAGATCCTAAGAATGCAGGTACTTTGAACTTAGTACACAGGTGGAATATCAATGTACCAAAGCCTGCACAGAAAAGTGTTACTGATACAGACAGACCTCTGGTAAGCTCCTCACCGCAGGCAGCCTGAAAATATCCTGATACCAGAATAGGTACAAGAATAGTTGCGCCAAACATGGCAAACATATGCTGAATACCAAGAATCAGCATCTTCGCTTTACCAAGCTTTCTGGCATCACGAATAGGTTCGATTTTCTTTTGTTCCATAATACGCTCCAATCAATATATATTTTCATATTATTATAGAACATATTATGATTTAGGGCAATGAAAAAATATTCCATTTTAAACATTTCGGAGCATACATTAATGTATAATATTATGACAATTACTGCATTGTTTTGTACTGCCAATTGAATGACAATTACTGCATTGTTTTGTACTGCCAATTGAATCAATATAAGGCATAAGTTTCTTGTTATTTTGCCAACATGCTGCACAATATTTTATGTCTTTTCCCTCTGCTTTTTCACTTTTTCTTATGTAATATCCTTTAGGTAGAAGTTCCAAATCCTCTTCTATAATATTTGATTGTTCTAACTCCTCAATCTTCTTTTTTAAATCACGATTTTCATCTTCTATTTCAGATAAAGCCAGTTTTATTTCAATTAATCTATCAACAAGTTCCAAATTTTTCTGATTTTTCGCCTCGTCAATCAAATCTCTTACTAACTGATATATATCCATAACAGTTCCCATTTTATTACACCTCCATAATTCTATTTTATTAACTGGTCACAATATGGTAAAAGTTCCTCTATCTTGGCAACGATACGTTTCTGCTCCTCAAGTGGTGGAAGTGGAATCAAAAAATTCTTGAGCTTTTCAGCACTAAGACCTTCCCTTGAAACGCCAACCTGTACATCCATTATCTTTGACTGGATATAGGGAGAGATTATTATATTATGAATCCAAAATCTTATATCAAGATTTACTCCTCTAATTATCATAACATGCTGATTAATGTTAGCTATATCAAAATCATCTGGAACTACCACACATCTACCTATTGATCCACCCGTAATATTTAGCAGAATATCTTTTGCTTTTACAATACTGCCCTTTTTGTTTAATTCTTCTGAAATGTATACAATACCTTCATAACGTATTCCATCATTATATACATTTTGTGACCTGAGAAATTTAATACCTTCTTCTTTATAAATATTCCGTCCGCCAGATGGAGTACTTCCTGAACCTATTTTTTCACATAAATCATTAAGTTTTACCCATTTCCAGCTACTAGGGATTTCAAAAGGAATTTCATCCTCTGCAATCTCAGGCAATGGCTTTTCTTTCTTAATCTTGCCATCCTTGATAAGCTGAGCTTTCTCAGCAACAATCTGCTCATAAAGCCCATCAGCTGTTCCTTCTTCTGGTCGTTGTTCCACCAGCTTGCCCTGCATAGCCATTTGCAGAATACTCTTCTTCATATCTTCTGGGAATTTTTTATTAAATGCTTCCAGCTTCGTATAAGCCTTGTCATACTGGTCGATATATGGAAGAATTTCCTCAATCTTGGCAACGATGCGGTGCTGCTCTTCAAGTGGTGGAAGCGGTACTAGCAAATTAACCATTGTTTCAGTACCAACTCTGGGCATCTTCACTCCATACGACACAGCATTTACAGCAAAATTAATATGTGGTGCTTTCAAAACCCACATGATATATCTATTATAAATCTCGCCATATGTATCAAAAGGAACAAGTTCTGGAGTACATATTCCATCATCAGGAGCAACGAGTATTTTTAATAAGTAAGGACGTAGCTTGCTGTATAAAATATTACCTTTCTCAAATATCACCTTATCTCCTGATATCTTTCTTTCAGATGCACATACTTTATTTAATATCGCACCTGTATCTTTTTCAATATCCTCCAAGTCCAAACTCCACATATCATTCTGAATATCATTTGGTCTTATTTTTTTCTTTGTTTGAGCATATGAAGATATATCTCCCAATCTCACCCACTCCCAAGACTCAGGGATTTCAAATGGTATCTCATCCTCAGTAATCTCTAGCAATGGCTTTGACTTCTTTATCTTTTTATCTTTTATGAGCTGATCCTTTTCCAGCTTTATCTGTTCAAGCAACTCTCTCGCAGTGCCTTCTTCGGCTCTTTGCTCGACGAGCTTGCCTTGAACAGCAAGCTGTAGGATACTGTTCTTTAAATCCTGTGCATTCAAATTAGTTACCTCCCAACATAGAAGTAATCTTCTCTAATACATGGTCAATCTCAGCATTAAGGGATGCTCTCTTTTCCTGATACTGATTAATTAAATCCATCGGGTCAAGGATTTCCTCTTCTTCGTGTGGGAATCCACAGAGGTCAATATTATATCCATTGGCTGCGATTTCATCTACCGTATATTTCTTAGCCTTAGGGAATCCATCTACTTCAATCTCCTCACGATTATCCCACCACTCAATGGCTGGTGCAAAATGCTCCAGCTTCATAGGCTTTGTCTTTGAGAAATTCTTATACCTCTCAGGCATGTCCAAACGATAGAACCATGTCTCCTCTGTTGGGTGTGTATTGTCAAAGAACAAAATGTTTGTCGTAATAGAAGTATACGGAGCAAACACACTATGTGGCATTCTTATGACTGTATGAAGATTAAACTCCTCAAGCAGTTTCTTCTTGATATTTACCTTTGCATTATCAGTACCAAAGAGGAAACCATCAGGAAGAATAATTCCACATCTACCATCTTTCTTTAAGCGGAACATAATAATATCCATGAATAAATCAGCAGTCTCTGAACTACGCAGTTCCATAGGGAAGTTTGCTTTTACAGAATCCTTTTCATTACCGCCATATGGTGGGTTCATAAGGACAAGATCAAACTTTTCCATCTTTCTGTACTCTTTGTAATCAGTCTCAAGAGTATTGCCATGAATTATCTCAGGGTTATCAATATCATGCAGGAGCATATTTGTAACACAGAGAATATGTGGCAGAGCTTTCTTCTCCACACCATAAACTGTATTATTATAAATTTCCTTGTTCTCGTTAGATTTAAGGCTCTCCTCATATAATTCATTAAGAGCAGACACAAGGAATCCGCCAGTACCACAGGCAAAGTCAGCTACCCTCTCGCCTAGTCTTGGCTTAGTAACTTTTACCATGAAGTCAGTTACAGCTCTAGGTGTGTAGTATTCTCCTGAATTACCAGCACTTTGTAAATCTTTCAGAAATGACTCGTAGATTGAGCCAAATGCGTGTCTTTCCTCATACTCTGTAAAATCAATTTCATCAATGATATTGATGACCTGTCTAAGCAGGATACCATCTTTCATATAGTTGTTGGCATCCTCAAAGGCGTAACGCACCATCATCTGGTTCATTGGAGTATCCTCTGATACCTCAAGATTTTTAAGTGCAGGGAACAGCTTATTATTGACAAAATCAAGAAGTGCATCTCCGGTAAGAGCCTGACCATCCTTGTTATCTACCGCCCAGTTTCTCCACTTGTACTCATCGGGAATGATAGAAATATAATCATCATTGATAAGCTCCCATTCCTCTTCTTTTGCATCATATATCTTTAAAAACAGAGTCCATACAATCTGTTCAATACGTTGAGCATCTCCATTTACCCCTGCGTCATTACGCATTACATCTTGTATTCTCTTAACGAAATTAGTTATAGCCATTGATAAAAAACCTACTTTCACTGTTTCTTTGTTATGTTCTTTTGCCGGACATATTTATATTACATTTTTACTTGGTGCATGAAATCTTGAAAAGTCACTTACCAAGTATTTATCATACTTGGTGCATGAAATCTTGAAAAGTCACTTACCAAGTATTTATCATACTTGGGAAATGCATATTCTTCCTTAATACCAGTAACTTTATTCTTTTTGTTTCCATTGAACCAAATACTATGTTTTCCTATATTCTTACCCTTTTTATTTGTAACACATTCATCCAAAAATTCTTTTGAAGAAAGAATCCATGTTTTTTCCAATCGTTCTGAATAAAATACAAAATAAAAATTAGGTGTAAGTTCATGAGTTATCGCTGAAAATAATGCAGCATCGCCATCAGTTACGTCTTTTGACCTAGCTTTAATCTGTATCTCTATGAATACACCATCCTCACGTTTTATAACGCAATCTACGCCATGGTCATCAACTAATGGCATATAACAATCTAATCCCTCCATCAGCATATCCCCAACTATTTTGTATTCCATTCTTTTACCAAATCCAGCAGAATGTCTAAATGAATTATCTATCATATTATCCTCACTACGCAGAGAAGATTTCATCTTCCAGTTCTTTCACAGCCTGTTCATATGCTGCTTTACCTCCAAAGGCTTTGACAATCTTCATAGGACTACCAAACTGCTGGAATTCGTGTAACTGTAAAACCTTTGTCTCCTCTATCTCTTTCAATCCTTCACTTGCATACTTATCCATAAGTGTTCCCAGAACCTTTTGTGCAAGCTCAGAATACTTATAGAGATATCCTCTCTTTTGAACATTTTTGATACGCTCTATACGGGTAAGCGGTGCTTTATCATATGCAAGGTGCAGGATTAAATCAAAATCGTCTATATCAGTCTGACCTGTCTCTTCACGAACAGCATCCAGCAGTACACCATCCTCACGAAGTTCTTCTACGATAGCCTGTTTCTTCTTTGCTTCATTCCACTTCTTAAGGAATACATCTAACCTCGCATACTGTCCTAAAATATTCTTTCTTGTGTAATCGATAAGACTTTCAGTTATAAGTTTTCCATCCTTATCAATATACTGTATTCTCTCCGACAGAACTTTGACTTCTACATCCTTGACATAATACTTCTTAGGCTTCTCAGAGCCATCACCATTACCCCAATCATCGCCAGAATCACCAGTATTTCCTGTATTTCCAGTACCTGAATTACTGCCAGTATCATCTCCTGTATTTTCAGTATCGTCTTCATTGCCTGTTACTGGATTTACTGGGTCATCGCCAGTAATGTCGATTACTACCTCAGGATTACCATCAAAATCTTTATCAGCAAATAATCTTGATGCGTTACGGAAGTCCATAATTGTAAAATATGTTTTTCCATAATCCTCAAGCAGACGAGTACCTCGGCCAATAATCTGCTTGAATTCTGTCATGGAATTTATATTGTTATCCAACACAATGAGCTTGCACATTTTAGCATCAACACCAGTAGTCATCAGCTTACTTGTGACTGCTATAACAGGATATGTACTGTCCTCATCAATGAAATTATCCAGTTGGGCTTTACCTTCAGCATTATCTCCAGTTATACGCATAATGTACTTATGGTTCTCAGTCCACAGGTCTTTATTCTCAACAATGAGAGCCTGACGCATACGCTCCGCATGCTCCACATCTACGCAGAACACAATGGTCTTACTGAACCTGTCAGTTTTCTTCAAAAATTCTGTAACTTTCTTTGCAATAACTTTGGTTCTCTCATCAAGTACAAGAGTCCTGTCAAAGTCTTTGATATTATATTCTCTGTCCTCGATTTCATAGCCATTATCATCAATTTTTCCAGCTTCTGGACGATATCCAACAAGGTCTTTATCAAGTCCTATACGAATGACTTTATATGGAGCAAGGAATCCATCATTAATTCCCTGTTTCAGAGAATACTCATAAATAGCTTCTCCAAAATATGTTTGTGAAGATGCTTCTTTTGTTTCAATTGGTGTAGCTGTCATACCTATCTGAGTTGCACCAGAGAAATACTCTAATATTTTTCTCCAAGCAGACTCTTCCTTAGCAGAGCCTCTATGACACTCATCAATGAGTATCAGATCAAAGAACTCAGGCTTAAACTGCTTGAATGGCTCTACGCCCTCATCACCAGCTAACTGCTGGTACAATGCAAGATAGATTTCATAAGAACTGTCGAGCTGTTTATTCTCGACTTTAGTCATTTTACCCCCGAATGGCTTGAAATCACCAGATATTGTCTGGTCTACAAGGACATTCCTATCTGCAAGGAACAATATCTTCTTTTTAATACCAGCTTTCCATAGTCTGTAGATAATCTGAAAAGCCATGAATGTTTTACCAGTTCCAGTTGCACAGACTAAGAGTACCCTGTCTCTGCCACTTGCTACAGCATTTACAGTTCTGTCGATGGCAATTCTCTGATAGTAACGAGGTGTCTTATAACCTGGTGCCCAGTAATATGGCTCTAGCAGAGCTTTCTCACCAATTTCAGAGAAATTCATCTCATTTACATATCTGTGATACAGTTCATCTGGCGATGGGAACTCATTTAATGAAAGATTGCGAATATCACCAGTTATTAAATCCTGCTCTACAAAGCCATCTCCATTGGATGCATATACAAACTTTACATCCAGAGTTTCTGCATACTCTATAGCCTGTTGCAGTCCCGCTCCTACTGAATGGTTGTTATCCTTAGCTTCTATGATTGCTAATGGAAAATTAGGCTTATAGAATAGCAAATAATCTGCTCGCTTCTGCTTGCCTCGTGAAGTTACATTACCCCTTAGGATGATGTGACCTGCTGTGAATGCATACTCATAACGAATCTGCTTTTATCCCAGCCTGATTGCTCTACCGCTGGAGTTATATATCTTGCTTTTATATCTTCTTCTGAAAGTTTTTCTTTTCCCATACCCAACACAACTCCCCTCTTTAGTACTCGTAAAATCTTACACATCACTTATAATGTGAATTATAGCAAAATTGTATTGTTAATGCAAAATGTCAAACCTCTATTGCTTCTGCAAAATCTTTGGCTAATACAGTCTATAGATTTTTTTATTGTTCTATGCTTTTAAAAATATTATTTTTATATGGTAATTCTCCACTTTTTATAGTATAATATTTTCATTATTTATTTAAAGGAGCAACT
Organism: Eubacterium sp. AF22-9; assembly: GCA_003458705.1. Classification (GTDB taxonomy): domain Bacteria; phylum Bacillota; class Clostridia; order Lachnospirales; family Lachnospiraceae; genus Lachnospira. The sequence continues at coordinate 39,276 of QRVH01000005.1, forward strand.
TAATTATATGCTTGTATTCATAGACGAAAGCGGATATCCTCGCCCTACTGACGAAAGCGGATATCCTCGCCCTACTGATTCAACCAAAAATCCAATTTTACTTGGAGTTTGTATCATGAAAATGATATTAAACCTATAACAAATCAGATATATAAATTAAAAGAAATGATTTATGGGAAACAAGACGAAATAAAATCTACAAAACTTATTCGTGAAGCGACTATTACAAAAAATCGAACAAATAATAAAACTTATGTTGAAGGCATGGTAGACATCATCACTTCTTATGACGCTGCTATTTTTGCTGTAATTATGGACAAACCAGATGAATCAATTATTGTACCCGTACATCATCTTCCAAAACAATATTATCTATTATTAAAAAAAGTGGAATTTTATTGCAACCATCATCACTATGGGAAAGCAATGATGATATTTGATGAGGTACATGAAGAAGCTGATAGAAAAATTGCTGAAGCCATTACTGGCTTTTTGTTCAAAACAAATTTTGGACGTTCTTTCCATCACATATTAGAAATGCCATTGTTTGTCAGTTCTGCTGTAACTCCCGCAGTACAGTTTGCTGATATATTTGCTGGTATCGTAAGACATTATTATGAAAACGAACTTGATCAAAAAGAACCAGAAACAAAATTTCAAAAATGGATTGTAAAGCTCTTTACCCAATTACATAATATCACAGAGAATAACTATATTCCAAAATCTCACTTTTTAGAATATGGTTTCCAAAAAATAGGCAAAAAATTTTTCATACCCTGTAAGTGAAAAATTTTCCACACTTGATAAGGATGAAAATCTTTTAGATGAATATATTCCGGAAGATTTTTCAGAATAAATATTTAATTGACTTCATATAAATATTGTGTATAATATTATTAGAGTCATATGTTGTTCCGTCCTGGAGCTGCGTAGGACTCATTATGGAGCTGCGTAGGACTCATTATATTAGCAATGTGTCGCACCTGCAGTTTAGCAGGTGCGATTTTTATAAAAATTTTTTTAATAAAACTAAATCAAGATAAAATGATAAACTCAAAATAAATAAAATTTTTCAAATTTACATATCTGTCAAAAATCATTAATACTGACTTTCCTTTAAATATCCAATAAAACTCTATACACTAATATTGGGTGGAAAACTATTTATTCCCATAAAGCTAGCCGATTTTATTTAAAAACATTTCGGGGCATGAAAAGCTTTCGCCTTCCATGCCCCGAAACTCGTGTTATGGTCAGAAATTGGATTATTTCTCTTCTGCAATCGCAGCCTGTGCTGCTGCAAGTCTTGCAATAGGTACTCTGAATGGTGAGCAGCTCACATAATCAAGCCCAATCTTGTGGCAGAATGCAACTGATGAAGGATCTCCACCATGCTCTCCACAGATACCTATGTGAAGATTCGGATTAACCGGTCTTCCAAGCTTTATTGTCATCTCCATAAGCTTGCCTACACCATTCTGGTCAAGCTTTGCAAATGGGTCATTCTCAAATATCTTAGATTCATAATATGCATTAAGGAACTTACCAGCGTCATCTCTTGAGAATCCGAATGTCATCTGTGTAAGATCGTTAGTACCAAAGCAGAAGAAATCAGCTTCCTTGGCAATCTCATCAGCAGTAAGTGCAGCTCTTGGAATCTCAATCATAGTACCAACCTCGTATTCAAGGTCGATTCCTGCTGCCTTAATCTCTTCATCTGCTGTCTCAACAACAGTCTTCTTTACATACTTTAATTCCTTAACCTCACAGATAAGAGGAATCATAATCTCAGGCTTAACATTCCAGTCAGGATGTGCCTTCTTAACATTGATTGCAGCTCTTATAACAGCTCTTGTCTGCATCTTGGCAATCTCTGGATATGTTACTGCAAGACGGCATCCTCTGTGTCCCATCATTGGATTAAACTCATGAAGACTTGCAATAATATTCTTAATAGTCTCTACTGACTTGCCCTGTGATTCAGCTAACTTCTTAATATCTTCTTCCTCTGTAGGAACAAATTCATGAAGAGGTGGATCAAGGAATCTGATAGTTACAGGATTACCTTCAAGTGCCTCATAAAGTGCTTCGAAATCTCCCTGCTGATATGGCAGAATCTTATCCAGTGCTGCTTCTCTTTCTTCTACAGTATCAGAACATATCATCTCTCTGAATGCTGCAATTCTGTCCTCTTCAAAGAACATATGCTCAGTACGGCAAAGTCCGATACCTTCTGCTCCAAGTTCTCTTGCCTTCTTGGCATCCTTAGGAGTATCTGCATTAGTACGAACCTTTAACTTTCTGTACTTATCAGCCCACTCCATAACTCTTCCAAACTCTCCTGCAATCTTGGCATCAACCGTAGGAATCTGTCCATCATATATGTTGCCTGTTGTACCATCAATAGATATATAATCTCCTTCATGGTATTCCTTGCCTGCAAGTGTGAACTTCTTATTAGCTTCATCCATTGCAATATCACCACAGCCAGATACACAGCAGGTTCCCATACCTCTTGCAACAACCGCTGCATGGCTTGTCATACCTCCTCTTACAGTAAGAATACCCTGTGAAGCCTTCATACCTGTAATATCTTCTGGCGATGTCTCAAGTCTTACAAGAACAACCTTCTCTCCTCTTGCATTCCACTCTTCTGCGTCTTCTGCTGAGAAAACAATCTTACCACATGCAGCGCCAGGAGATGCTCCAAGACCTCTTCCTGCTGGAGTTGCAGCCTTAAGTGCAGCTGCATCAAACTGAGGATGAAGAAGTGTATCAAGATTACGAGGATCAATCATTGCAACTGCTTCCTTCTCTGTTCTCATCCCCTCATCTACAAGGTCGCATGCAATCTTTAATGCTGCCTGTGCTGTTCTCTTACCATTACGTGTCTGTAACATGAACAGCTTGCCATGCTCTACTGTAAATTCCATATCCTGCATATCTCTGTAATGTTCTTCCAGAGTTGCACACACATCCTTAAACTGCTCAAATGCTTCCGGGAACTTCTCACTCATTTCCTGAATATGCATTGGAGTTCTTACTCCGGCAACAACATCTTCACCCTGTGCGTTAGTAAGGAACTCTCCAAAAAGTCCTTTAGCACCAGTTGCAGGATCTCTTGTAAATGCTACACCAGTTCCACAGTCATCCCCCATATTACCAAATGCCATAGACTGTACATTAACTGCTGTTCCCCAAGAATAAGGAATATCATTATCTCTTCTGTATACATTAGCTCTTGGGTTGTCCCATGAACGGAATACAGCTTTTATAGCTCCGTATAACTGTTCCTTAGGATCATCTGGGAAATCCTTGCCAATCTTAGACTTATATTCAGCCTTAAACTGTGTTGCAAGCTCCTTAAGATCATCCGCTGTAAGCTCTACATCAAGCTTAACCCCTCTCTCATCCTTCATCTTGTCAATAAGCTCTTCGAAATATTTCTTGCCAACTTCCATAACTACATCTGAATACATCTGGATAAATCTTCTATAACAATCCCATGCCCATCTTGGATTGCCGGATTTCTGTGCAATTACATTAACAACGTCCTCGTTAAGTCCAAGATTAAGGATTGTATCCATCATACCCGGCATAGAAGCTCTTGCTCCAGAACGAACAGAAACTAAAAGTGGATTCTCCATATCTCCAAACTTCTTGCCTGTAATCTGTTCCATCTTCTCAATATGTTCGTTAATCTGTCCCATGATCTCATCATTGATTTCTCTACCATCCTCGTAATACTGGGTACAAGCTTCCGTAGTAATAGTAAACCCCTGTGGAACCGGAAGACCAATATTAGTCATCTCTGCCAGATTCGCACCTTTACCACCGAGAAGCTCACGCATATCTGCGTTACCCTCTGTAAACAAATACACCCATTTCTTTCCCATAACAAAACCTCCATAATTTAATATTCAGTTATTTAAGTAGTATATTTCTTAGCTTGTTAAAATTATAACATAGTAATCGTTTTCGTGCAACCATAAATGTATTTATTTTAATACAATTTTATATACAAGCCTTACATTTACAGAATATGCTTAATATGGGAAAATATTCATGCTATACTAAATAGTACAACAATAGAGCCATCACTGAAAACACAATATAAGGAGGATTTTTCTATGCCTAAAGACCCTGTTATGCTTTTAAGCTTTGTCAATACACAACTTCGAGACAATTACAATACTTTAGAGGAACTGTGCAAATCTTATATGATTTCTGAGGAAGAAATAACCAATAAGTTAAAATCAATTAATTATGAATATAATAGTGAAAAGAATCAGTTTATTTAAAAAGCAGGTATAATATACAGACTCACTCTGCACATTACACCTGCTATATCAATTACTTATTATTTCTGTCTTGCAGCGGCTCTGGCTGTCAGTTTTCCATCTACAAGGTCAATAACAATATCATCCCCTGTATTGATATTGCCTGCAAGTATTAACTTGGCTGCCAGTGTCTCAACTGTCTTCTGGACATATCTCTTAAGCGGTCTTGCACCATACATTGGGTCAAATCCGTTCTCAACTATGAAATCCTTGGCTGCATCTGTAAGAACAATCTCAAGCTCCTTATCTGCAAGTCTCTTGTTAACATCTGCAACAAGAAGGTTGATAATATTGCTGATATTATCCTTAGTAAGAGGCTTGAACATAATTATCTCATCAAGACGGTTAAGAAATTCCGGTCTGAAATGATTCTTTAAATCACCCATAACCGCTTCCTCTGCCTCTGGCTTAATTGAACCATCAGGATTAATACCTTCAAGAAGATATGAAGAACCAATGTTACTGGTCATTATGATTATAGTGTTCTTGAAATCTACAGTTCTTCCCTGTGAATCAGTAATACGACCATCATCAAGTACCTGTAAGAGGACATTAAATACATCTGGATGTGCCTTCTCAACCTCATCAAAAAGAACAACTGAATATGGCTTTCTTCTTACAGCTTCTGTAAGCTGTCCACCTTCATCATAACCTACATATCCTGGAGGCGCTCCGATAAGTCTGGATACTGAATACTTCTCCATATACTCGGACATATCAAGTCTTACTATATTAGATTCATCATCAAACAGACTCTCAGCCAGTGCCTTTGCAAGCTCTGTCTTACCTACACCTGTAGGTCCTAAGAACAGGAATGAACCAATTGGCTTAGTCGGGTCTTTAATACCAGCCTTAGACCTTATGATTGCCTCTGTTACCTTAGTAACACCTTCATCCTGACCGATAACTCTCTTGTGGAGCTGTTCATCAAGATTAAGAGTTTTCTGTCTTTCAGACTCACTTAACTTGCTAACCGGAATACCAGTCCATCTTGATATAATCTTAGCAATCTCTTCCTCTGTAACACTTTCATGGACAAGGCTCATATCTCTGTTACTTGACTTCTTTTCAGCTTCTTCCAAAGCCTTCTGTGCCTGTGGAAGCTTACCATACTGAAGCTCTGCTGCCTTATTAAGATCATATTCTCTCTTAGCCTGTGCTATCTGGGTATTAATCTGGTCAATCTCTTCCTTTAACTTACTTACCTGATCAACAGAAGATTTCTCGCTGTCCCATTTAGCTTTCTGGATATTGAAATCAGACCTTAATTCTGACAATTCTTTCTGTAATGCATCAAGTCTTTCCTTACTAAGATTATCAGTCTCTTTCTTAAGGGCAGCCTCCTCAATCTCAAGCTGCATAATCTTTCTTCTCTTCTCATCAAGTTCTGCCGGCATTGAATCAAGTTCAGTCTTAATCATTGCACATGCTTCATCTACAAGGTCTATAGCCTTATCTGGCAGAAATCTGTCTGAAATGTATCTGTCTGACAAAGTAGCTGCACTTACAAGTGCGCCATCTGTAATCTTAACTCCATGGAACACTTCGTATCTGTCCTTAAGACCTCTAAGAATTGAGATAGTATCCTCAACTGTAGGTTCATCAACCATAACCGGCTGGAAACGTCTTTCAAGTGCCGGGTCTTTCTCAATATACTCTCTGTGCTCATCAAGAGTTGTAGCACCTATACAATGAAGTTCACCACGGGCAAGCATTGGTTTTAACATATTACCTGCGTCCATAGCACCTTCTGTCTTACCTGCACCGACAATAGTGTGAATTTCATCAATAAACAGAATTATCTGTCCTTCAGATTTCTTAACCTCGTCAAGTACAGCCTTAAGTCTTTCCTCGAATTCACCACGATACTTTGCACCTGCAACAAGTGCGCCCATATCCAGTGCAAAAAGCTTCTTATCCTTTAAGCCTTCTGGAACATCACCTCTTACAATTCTCTGTGCAAGTCCTTCAACAACTGCTGTTTTACCAACACCTGGCTCACCAATAAGAACCGGATTGTTCTTAGTCTTACGGGAAAGAATTCTTATTACATTTCTTATTTCATTATCTCTGCCGATAACCGGATCAAGTTTTCCATCCTTGGCTCTTTCTACAAGGTCTGTAGCATATTTGCTAAGAGTATCATAAGTTGCCTCCGGATTATCCGAAGTAACACTCTGGTTACCTCTTACTGTCGCAAGGGCTGACAGGAATGATTCCCTGTTAATTCCATATGTCTTAAAAAGCTGCTTTATACCCTTGTTAGGTGCTGCAATCATCGCAAGCATAAGATGCTCAACAGAAACATATGCATCCCCCATTCTCTTTGCTTCATCTTCTGCATTTACTAAAACCTTATTAAGATCATTGCTTACATAAAGCTGTACATTTCCTGAAACCTTATTCTTCTGGCTAAGTAAAGTCTCAATATTTTTAATAAATGTGTCCTTATCAATTCCCATCTTCTCTATCAGGCTCGCGATAAGACTGTCTTCTATAGTTAAGAGACTGTACAGAAAATGTTCCTGATCAATCTCCTGATTACCATAATCGTAGGCAATCTTCTCGCACTGGTTAACAGCCTCAATAGACTTCTGTGTAAACTTATTAATGTTCATACGATTACCTCCTTCTATTACAATGAATGCTTAACTTCACTGTTTATCTATTGTTTTCCTCTTACAATTGATGTTATACATCTCATTGTTAGCACTGTCAAGAGGTGAGTGCTAATGAATTTATTAAAAAAATATAAAGCCAGCAAAATACCGGCTTTACATTTTAATAAATAATTAAATTATATATTTTTATCATTTTATGTACCTATCAATCTGATATAAGCAGCACAGAAACATCATTAACATTTGTTCCCGTAGGGCCTGTTATAATAAGCCCCTCTGTTAGTTTCAAAGCATTATAAGCATCATTATTCTTAAGCACTTCAAATATATCTATTCCTTTATTCTTTAAGACTCCTGCTGTATCACCATCGCTATATCCACCTGCCGCATCCGTAGGTCCGTCTGTTCCATCGCTGCCTATACTGAATACTGCTGCATTTGACATTCCCTTAATACCTTCCGCTGCCGATAATGCAATTTCCTGATTTCTTCCACCTTTCCCATGTCCTGTAATATTAACAATCGTTTCACCACCTGCTATGTATGCCAGCTTCTTTCCTGACTTACAATGTGTCTTTGCTATAGATGCAAGAAAACTTCCGGCTTCTTTTGCCTGACAGCATAACTGGTCCGTAAGCATTACTGGTTCATATCCATACTTTGAACATTCCCTTGATACTGCACTGCATAATTCACGCACACTTCCATTAATAAAAGTTGTTACATTATCCAGTTTCTTCGGTGTCTCAATATCCATCAGCTTTTTTACATCTTCACTTATATTAAGATTATATTTTTCTACAATGTGCCATGCTTCTTCACATGTTGTTGTATCTGCACATGCCGGACCTGAAGCAATCATATCCAGTGGGTCACCAAGTATATCTGATAATACTATTGATAATACATGCGCCGGTTCACATAATTTTGCAAACCGTCCGCCCTTTACTTCTGATAAGCGTTTTCTTATCGTATTAATCTCAACAATATCTGCGCCGCATGCAAGTAACTGATTAGTTATATCCTGCAATTCTTCTCCTGTAATCTTCGGCTTCTCAAATAAAGCACTTCCTCCACCTGAAAGAAGAAAAAGCACTGTATCATTCTTATTGAGTCCGCTTACCATCTCAATAGCTGCCTGTGTTGCTTTAAATGAATTCTCATCTGGAACAGGGTGGCCTGCCTCAAAACATTCTATTCTTTCAATCGGCTCTTTTACATGTCCATACTTCGTTATTACAATTCCTTCATTTATTCTGTCTCCCAGACAGTCACTTGCCGCCTTTGCCATCTGCCATGCGGCTTTTCCTACTGCTACAAGAATAACTTTTCCATCAAATTTCCTGTCTTTAAGTGTTTTCTTAACTGCTTCATCCGGAAGAACTGCTTTAATTGCCGCATCAATTATATTGTCTGCAACCGCTCTTAATTCTTTATTCATAAGATTCTCCTTCCTGACATTATAATAACCTGTCAACAACATTTATAATTTTGTGTCTGCCAGTTTTTCATAATAATGTATAATTGCACTGTGGTCGCTGCTTCCATCTCCATTATTATGCAGATACTGCATTATTTCCTGAACCTGTGCTGTCATCGGTACTGGAGCTCCAACACTATGAGCACACTCAAGTGCATTATTCAAATCTTTAATATGCAAATCTACTCTGAATCCTGGTTCAACATTGTCCACTATCATCATTGGAACTTTGGCATTCATAACAGTAGACCCTGCAAGTCCGCCTTTTATTGCCTCAAATACACGCTCAGGGTCTACTCCGGCTTTTTTTGCCAGAATGAAACTTTCAGAAACTGCCTGGATATTACATGCAACAATTATCTGATTGGCAAGTTTTGTTGTATTTCCAGCTCCAAGTTCACCACATCTTGTAACTGATGAACCCATATGTGTAAGAATCTGTTTATACTTATCAAATGTTTTCTCATCTCCACCAACCATAAATGCAACTGTTCCATCTATTGCTTTAGGTTCTCCTCCTGACACAGGTGCATCAAGCATATCAATTCCTTTTTCTTTTAATACATCACCAATATATCTGCTGTCGACAGGATTAATTGAACTCATATCTATAAAACATGTTCCTTTTTTCATATAACCCGCAATACCATTTTCCCCAAGCATTACATCCTTTACCTGAGGACTGTTTGGAAGCATTGTTATAACCACATCACTCTCCATGCCAATCTGTTTTAAATCACCACTTCTCGCACCTGCCTGTACAAGTTCATCGACATTTTCCTTATGATGGTCATTAACAATCAATGTGTATCCAGCTCTGCAAAGATTCTTTGCCATCGGTTTTCCCATTATTCCCAATCCAACAAAGCCTATAACCATATATAATCCTCCTGATATTGTTCTAAATGTATTGTTATTATAACCTTTCTTTTATATAATAATGCGACCATACTGATAAGTCCATATAGTTCTCATAAGTATAGCCGCATTATGTAACATTTATATTATAAAATTAATGAAAGAATAAATATTTCAACCATTGCTGCAATACCCATTATTAATGTGCACACTGTCTGTGTCTTATATCCCTGTTCAGGATCCATGTCACCAAAATTAGTAACTACCCAGAAGTATGAGTCGTTAGCATGTGATACTGTCATGGCACCAGCGCCTATAGCCATTACACAAAGCACTGTCTTAACAGGTGAAGCAAGTCCAAGAGCTCCAAGCAGTGGAGCAATGATACCTGCTGTAGTTGTAATTGCAACCGTCGAAGAACCCTGTGCTGTCTTTAATATTGCTGCAAGAAGGAATGGGAAGAATATTCCAACTGCTGAAAGCACTTCTGCATGCTGTGTAATAAATGCAACCATTGAGCTTGATGAAATAACCTTTCCTAATACACCACCAGCTGCTGTTACAAAAAGTATAGGACCAACTGTCTTTAATGTCTCATTGGTAATATTGTAAAAATCGGACATCTTATGTGCTGTTGCAAGCTGTATTATTGCAAATATTGTACCAACAGCAAGTGCTATAATTGGTTTTCCAAGGAACTGGCATGCTATGTCAAGTGCGCCAGTCCAGCCTGCCATTGATGATATTGAGCCAAGTGCCATAAGAATGATTGGTACAAGAATTGGAGCTAATGCATTAAATCCATTAGGAAGCTTTCCATACTCTGCAACTAATTCTTCATATGTCTTGGTAACCTCTCCATTGTCTGTTACTTCATCAGCACTCTTTACTCTCTTTCCAATAAACTTAGCATATACAAGACCTGCTATAAGAGGAAATATTGAACATACAACACCAAGTCCCATTACAAGTAAAAGATTATCTCCAACTCCAAGTGTATTAGCAGCTGCTATCGGACCAGGTGTTGGCGGAATAAACACATGAGAAATATAAAGTCCTGCTGAAAGTGCTACTGTCATTGCTACACTTGAAACTGCTGTTCTTTTTACAAGTGCTTTTCTTATTGGATTAAGAATTACAAAACCACTGTCACAGAACACAGGAATTGAAACAACCCAGCCCATAAGTTCTATTGCAAGTTCTGGTCTTTTCTTTCCTACTACCTTAATTACCATATCTGCCAGCTTCAATGCTGCTCCTGTTTTTTCAAGTACCGATCCAATCAATGCACCTAATATAATAACAATACCGATGCTGCTGAATGTACCTGAGAATCCAGCTCCTATAACTGTTGGAATTCCAGACACCTTCGTTCCGTCTGGTTTTACAGTATCAACAAATGGAATCCCTGCCAACATTGCAAGAATAAGTGATACCGCCATAATTGCTAAGAAAGGATGAACCTTAAACTTAGAAATTGCAACTATCATCACAATGATAGCCAAGACAAATGCAATTATCAATGCTACTCCTGTCATAAAAACACCTCATTTCTATTTTATTGTTGTACGGTTTGCACAAACCTTTGTGCTTTGTATGACACAATAATAGCATGTAAAGTTCAATAGCAAAATGTTACACAGCACATAATATCATTTTTATTTTGTATTATGTAACAATAATGGTAAATCATATTTTTCATTAATTAATTCATCAGTAATTATGTATGCCAGATACAACGCTGGACTTTCTGTTGGTTTCCTGACATCAAGTCCTGTTATTTCTTTCAGTTTTGATATTCTGTATTGTAATGTATTCTTATGAATATACAGATTGTCTGCTGCTTTCTGTATTGATCCCTGTGCATTAAAATACGCTTTCAGCAACGCAATATTCTCACATACATCATTATAATCCATATCCTTAAATACCTTCTTTAAATATTCAAGCTTAATCTCTGTCGGTACATTGCTTATTAAAAGTTCAAGACTAATATCCTCATAGCATATAATCTGTTCATGTTTTTCAGCTGCAGCCGTCCATGCCCTATGTGCTTCAACATAAGCTTCATGCATATCATAGCTTTGGGCTGAATCTATACCAATATTTAATTCAAACTTATCTTTTTCCCACACATATCCTGCCAGCTCTCCTGCAAATTTAACCACATTTTCCGTATCCATATTATCTATGATTATTATCTGTCTTGAAGCATTCCTGAAATGCATTTTATAATTATTTCTCTTTAAAAATGCATCAACATCATTTTCAAATTTTGCAATCTGAGACTGTCCCTGTTGTGAGTCTTTAAGATTATCAAGTTCATCTATACTGGCAATAAACACTCTTCTTGGCTTATTAATATCTATCCCAAGTGCCATTCCACGGTCTTCTAAATCTGCATTCTTATATCCTCCATTTATAAGCCATTCTTCATAAAAAGCATTCCTTACACGCTTATTCATAAGCTGTCTATAGTTTGCACGACTCTCCATCAAAAGAATTTCCGTCATCTTTTTTTAACAGTTTTCCAGACGTTATAACCTCTTCATATCCACCTGTCATTCCTATCACTCCTACTATTTCGCCATCAAGTTCAAGTGGAAGATTAATTCCTTTTTTTATACCTTTTGATAAATCATCTTCATCAATATAATATTCCTCAAGATTTTCAGATATAATCTTATATGCACCATAATGAAAATCCCCTATTCTGGATTTATCACGACTTGCAATTATATGTCCTGTCTCATCCATAAGATTAATATTCTGTTTAACAAGTTTTGAAATTTCTTCAACAATCTGAGTTGCAGAATTCTTCGATATATGCATAACACGTATCTCCTTTTTGATAAGGATGTGACGGAATCCGTCACATATTCTTTCTATATATTATTGTACCATACATTTTATATCATTAAAATTTCTTTATAAAATCTTTCAACTTACCTCTGACATTGTGTTGTATGCGATTGTCATATCATACAAATTTATGAATAAATCAGATATTCAGGATTCATAATATTAATTAATAATTATGAATCAAAAAGGAGTATTATATGAGTAATAATATGGATCTTGGATACGATATGTTCTGCTATCAATGTGAACAGACAGCCGGCGGAAAAGGCTGCACTAAACTCGGCGTATGCGGAAAGACGCCAGAAATAGCCAATCTTCAGGATTTGCTTATCTATCAGCTGAAAGGTATCAGCTTCTATACAAAACATCTTCTCGATTCAGGACTCAATGTTGATAAAAGTATCGTAAGCTTTATTGAGAACTGCCTCTTTACAACTCTTACAAATGTTAATTTCAATGTGGACGACCATGTCCGCCTTCTTAAACAATCCCGCGATATCAAGAATAATCTTAAGAATATGGTAGGCACAACCGAATACATCACTCCCGCTGCTGCCTATGAACTGCCTGAAGCTAAAGCAGACATGCTTCGTGACGCACCAATAGCGGGCATAATGCATGACAAGACATTAGACCCTGATATCCGCTCATTAAGACAGACCATTCTTTATGGTCTTAAAGGCATAAGTGCTTACGGTCATCAGGCAAGGGAGCTTTCATATTACAGTGATAATGTTGATAACTTCTATATTACTGCACTTGAAGCAATCACAGACAATACTCTCACTGTTGAGGAGCTTATCCGCCTCACACTTAAAACAGGATATGGCTATTGAAATTATGAAAAAGCTTGATGAGGCAAACACTACCATTTACGGTAATCCATCACCTCACACAGTTAATGTACACATTAAGAAAGGTCCCTTCATCATTGTTTCCGGTCATGACCTTAAAGATCTTGAAATGCTTCTTAAACAGACCGAAGGACTTGGCATTAATATATATACCCACGGTGAAATGCTCCCTTCCCATGGTTATGAAGGTCTTAAAAAATATAAGCATCTTGCAGGTAATTTTGGCGGCGCATGGCAGGACCAGCAGAAACAGTTTGATAATCTTCCCGGCTGTATCCTTATGACAACCAATTGTCTCATGCGTCCAAGAGACACATATAAAGACCGTATATATTCTACTAATGTTGTAGGCTGGGATGGCATAAAATATATAGAAAAGAAGCCTGACGGTGAAAAGGATTTTTCTGAAATCATAAAACAGTCTCTTGAACTTGGAGGCTTTACCGAAGATCAGGAAGTAAAAGAAATTCTAGTAGGATTCGGACATGAAGCTGCTCTGTCTCATGCAGTTGAACTTGTTGAAGCGGTAAAATCAAAACAGATACGACATTTTTTCCTGATTGGTGGCTGTGATGGTGCAAGACCTGGCAGAAGTTATTTTACTGATTTTGCCACTATGGTTCCTGATGACTGCATGATTCTCACTCTTGCATGCGGCAAATATCGTTTCAATAAGCTTGATTTCGGCACAGTTGCCGGACTTCCAAGGCTTCTTGATATCGGACAGTGTAATGATGTATATTCTGCTATTCTTATTGCCAATGCCCTTTCAGATGCATTTGGTACAGATGTCAATGGACTTCCTTTATCTCTTATTGTTTCATGGTATGAGCAGAAGGCTGTTGCAGACCTTCTCGCCTTGTTAAGCCTTGGCATTAAGAATATTTATCTCGGTCCGACACTTCCAGCATTCTTAAGCCCTAATGTATTGCAGTACCTTGTAGACACTTTCCAGTTAAGACTTATAAGCAATCCGGAAGATGACATTAAGACATGTCTTGGACAGGCTGTTTAAATGTTTCTCCTAAAAAGGCTGCCACAAAGTGACAGCCTTACATACCTCATTAACATTCTTATAATTCCGCCAGTCCGGCAAGTGCAACATATTTTTCTGATACTGTAAACCATGTAGGGAAATCTGTTATTCCTGACTGTGGCAGATTGAATATCCGCTGGAACTCCTTAACCGCTGCTGCCGTCTGCTCACCATATATTCCATCAGTACTTAGGACCGGAATAGAATTATAATACTCCCCAATAAGGTTAAGCTGTTCCTGAAGCTGTCTTACCTTCTGCCCTGATGAACCTATATCAAGATTAGTTCCCGGCCATGAATAAGGAATTCCGCTTATCTGTTCTGCAGCATTAATATACACATCCTGACCATAATAATATCTTAATATATCAATCGATGAATAATTCTGATCTCCCAGATACTTGCTTCCCCACTGTGAAAGCCTGTTAGGACATGTCACTCTCTTTCCATCACAATACTGTGTAAGTATTGGCTGCTTTACATTAGGTCTTGATATGTAATTGTCAAATATATCATCTACTACCTGTGATATACTTTCGAACACATTTCTTCCATTAACCCATTTCTGGTCATATGCAGTTGATGAAGTTATTGTAAAATCATAAAATTTGTTTCTGTACCATTCTGTATATACCCGGTTTAATGTAAATGACATAATAGCAAGCACATTTGCCTCAATTGTCTGCCTCGGCCATGTTGAATATATCTCAGAGCTTGCTACATTCTTAATATAATCCTTATAAGTAACATAATAATTATCTGCCTCAGTATCTTTAGGCGGTCCGTCATGTACAACTACAATTTCAGGAACAACAACTCTGTCAAGCACAATTTCACCCGACTGTCCCATAGGCTTAATCTCTTCTTCATCAATCTTAGGTGGGTAATCTCCATATAATGTGTTAACAGGTATGACTATATTATTCTGTGAATTATCCCTTGCAGACATCTTTACATTCTGAATGCTTAGCTCCCCCGAAAACATATCACTGCCTGATATATTTACATTATCAAATCCTGGCGCACTTACAGCTATGTCATACTCTGAAAATGGCTGCCTGTTCCCCGGTTCCATGCTATATTCAATTGGAGGCGTTCTTAAGTCGTTAAATATACTTATCCCGTCTCCGTCTGTACCACTTTCTCCTATTATATTATCAGGATTTCCTGTATACGACAGTCTTACAGCCGCTCCTTTAATTGGCACATTTTCTTCATTGACAACACTTACCTTCAATCGGCCTTTATCAATATTATTTTCTGGCACTTCAAATGTATGTACATATCCAACGTTCATAATCTGTCCTCTTTCTCATCTTAAGATAAATATATGTGACAGGTACGCTTATTATGTCTTTTGCATACAATAATATGATTAATGTTATCGGAGATATTATGGCTCAATATAAGATAGCTGTAGATGCCGGACACGGCGGTAGCGACTATGGTGCAACATATAATGGCAGAGCTGAGAAAGATGACAACTTAAAGCTCGCTCTTGCCGTAGGTGATATATTAGAAAAAAATGGTATTGACGTTGTGTACACCCGTACTACTGATGAATATGAGACACCTTTTAAAAAAGCAACTGATGCCAATGATGCTAAGGCTGATTATTTTGTTTCAATCCACAGAAATTCATCCCCTACGCCTAACCAGTACACAGGCGTGGAAACTCTTGTTTACAATAATTCCGGTATTAAATCACAGATGGCTGCCAATATCAATTCTGAGCTGGAAAAGGCTGGCTTTAAAAATCTTGGAATTACCGAACGTCCTAACCTTGTTGTACTCAAACGGACAAAAATGCCTGCCGTACTTGTAGAAGCCAGCTTTATTAACAACGATAAAGATAATGAAACATTTGATAAGAACTTTAACCAGATTGCAAATGGAATCGCAGATGGTATTCTTAAGACCCTTGGAATTAAACCAAAGACAAATAATACTACTGCACAGGCTACTTCAGGTGAAGTCCCATCAGTGAAATCAGATTCTGCCAAATCCGCTGAAATCATGCCTGCAGCATGCGAAAAAAAGCCTGCACCTCCTGCTAAACCAGCATGTAACTGTGATGATGACCTTTCTCCTGAGCCACTTTATCGTGTTCAGGTTGGTGCCTACCGCAATAAAAATAATGCAGACCGCATGCTTAATTCCCTGCTTATTGAAGGATTCCCAGCTTTTATCATATATGAGAATGACTATTATAAAGTTCAGGTTGGTGCTTTCAGACAGCTTTCAAACGCCATTAAAATGGAGCAGAAGCTGCGTAAATTCCGCTACAACACCTACATTGTATACTCATAATTATAAAATCAGCACCAGACTGAATATTTTCAATCTGGTGCCTGATTTTAACTATAGCAATTAGTTTTCTTCTGAATTTGGAACTAAATTCTTCACTTCTGCTTCTTCACTTGCAGCAGCGCTCATTCCTTCCGGAAATCCAGTAAAATTCACGTTCTTAGTAGTCTTTGCATCATATGTATTAGCTTTCATGACTTCTGTAAGGTCAAAGCCTGTAGTCTCTTTGATACTCTCTATAGTCTTTGCAAGTACTGATGGCACATTACCGCTAAATGTTCCCACACCATTTTCACCAGAACCACCGTCAATAATTGTAACCTTATCAATGCTTTCAAGTGGTTTAGCTATTGCCTCAGCCATCTCTGGAAGAACTTTAATAATCATCTCTGTCATTGCTGCTTTACCATATTTCGCCATAGCTTCTGCTTTCTTCTCCATAGCTTCCGCCTCAGCAAGACCTTTGGCCTTAATACTTTCAGCATCAGCCATACCTTTTGCTTTAATGGCCTCAGCTCAGCAATTCCCTGTGCCTTTACCGCTTCAGCTTCCTGTTCTTTTGCGAATCTGTCAGCCTCTGCCTGTGCTTTCTTAGCTTCTGCCTGCTTCTGTATTTCAAACTGCTTTGCTTCTGCTTCCTTCTGTCTCTGATAAAGCTGTGCATCAGCCTTCTGCTGTGCAGCGTATTTCTCTGCTTCTGCCTGTTTACGGATATCAGCATCAAGTGTCTTTTCCTTAACAGCAATCTCTTTTTCTCTTAATTCAATTTCCTTCTCCTGCTTTGCTATATTAGCATTTGCAGTTGTAATTTCGATTGTTTTTCTCTGTTCCTGCTGTTGGATTTCATATGCAGCATCCGCCTCAGCCTTCTTGACATCAGCAGTTTTCTTTAATTCCTGCTTTTTAATTTCGAGTTCATTATTTCTTTCTGCAATTGCTGTCTCTGCTTCAATTCTTGCATCATTAGCCTGCTTGGTTGCATTAGCCTTTGCAACAGCTATATCTCTTTCAGACTCAGCTCTTGATATCTGTGCCGACTTACTGATACTTACAACCCTGTCAATACCAAGATTTTCAATAACATTACCCTCATCAGTAACATTCTGGACATTAAAGCTTACAATTTCAAGACCCATTCTTGCCATATCCGGTGCAGCATTCTCCTGTACCTTCTCAGCAAACATTTTTCTGTCCTGAACAATATCTTCAAGTCTCATCTGTCCTATAATCTCACGGACATTACCTTCTAACACATCCCCTACAGAATTTCTAATATAATCTTCATTCTTATTTAGGAAATTGCTGGCTGCTTTTTCAAGCATTTCTGTTGTTGAACCAACCTTAATCTTAACGGCTGAATCAATATTAACATTAATATACTCATTAGTAGGAACTGATTCCTTAGTCTTTACATCTACTGAAATCATTTTAAGTTCCAGTCTGTCAACTCTCTGTAAAAACGGTATTCTTAATGCTGATTTACCAATTACAAACTTTGGATGTTTTCTAAGACCTGAAACAATCAATGCCCTGTCTGTTGGTGCTTTAATATAACTTGCAAATATAAATATAATCAGCAAGACTATTATAATTCCTATAACAATTGCTATTTCCATATTATCCCCCATATTATCTTAGTGAATTATTTTATTATTTCATTAGTATTTTAATTACCTGACAATGCTGCTGAAAATAACTGCTTATAAAGATCATCGCTTATTATCTTTTTGAATACAGCAGAATTCTTGACAAACTCTGTCACAAGTGCTGTCTGCTGTGCAGATGTCATCTTGTCTACATTCACAGGATTAGAAAAGCTTGATGTTGAATATTTCATTGAGCTGAACTCTTTCTGTGAATAGTCACCTGTAATCTTCATATTAGCTTTAACATCATCTATATTCATATCTATAGACATATTGTTAATAGCTACTGTGCTTCCTGATAATGAACAATCAAGTGCCATCTTCATGTATTCGCTTCCCTGTTTCATATCAAAAGCTACAGATGATCTGTTATCTGCATTCTGTACTGTAAATTTCATGTTAGTATCATCAGCATTTGCTTCAATTACAACATAATCAGAAATATTATCTTTTCCTACAAAAGAAATTGCTATAGTTCCATTTGAATTTCCATTAACATCAGCATTATCAATTGAAATTCTTACAATTGCATCATCCTTATTAACATACATTGAAAAAGTTACAGGATCCATTCCCTGAATTGATGATGCCACTTCTTTCTTAAGACTGTCCTGTGTTACACCTGCAATAGTAAGCATTGACATATATGTTGATGTTGTTGTATCTGCATATAATGCATCAATTGCTGCATTAACGCCTGCCTTAACAGCCTCTTCTGTAACTGTCACACTATATTCTGTAACTTCAATATCGCCATTATCTGACTTATATGTAAGGCTGTCATTCTTACCATACTGGCATGCATCTGCAAATGCATCAATACCCTTAGCTAATGCTTTGGCTGCCGCCTTGGCTGGTTCCTTATACTGTGAAAAATCACCTGAATTTAATACTGAAAGGTAACTTGATATATCACTCATATCAAATGAATAACCAAATGAAGAATCAATATCTGTATCCTTAGCAATCTGATCTACTGACATACTGAATGTCTCTGTAAATAATTCAGGAATCTTGAAATACACTGTCGAACCATCAGTATAGAATGAAACAGTAAGTAATTCTGTGCTGCCATTCTGAAGCTTTAAGTCTCCGGCAGCTTTCTGTAATGAAGTATCTGTCTGTATATCATACTTAATTGAATCAGCTTTGACATACTTACTATATGACTCACCATTAACAGTCATATTATCAAACTTAAATGTTCCAGAAATTTCGTTCTTATCCGATACTGTATTAGTACCTAAATTATTAAATAACTTATCAACAGAATCTTCAAGTGACGCACCAACATTCTTAATAGCTGTTACTGCCTGCTTTGTAGGTGATAACTCTTTCTTTAACTTAGGAAGTACAACAATAACAACTGCTGTTATTACAGCTGCAAGTGCAATTAATATAACTGCAACTAATGGCCACTTCTTCTTTTTCTTCTTAGGCTGTGGCTGCATAGGATCTGCTGCCTGATATCTTGGAACATCTACATTAACAGGTGGAACTGCACCAAACTGTGGCTGAGTTCCGAACTGCTGTTGTGATGCAGCATTAAACTGTGGCTGTGTACCAAACTGCTGCTGTGGTGTCACATCTGCCTGTGGCTGTGTACCAAACTGCTGCTGTGGTGTCACATCTGCCTGTGGCTGTGTACCAAACTGCTGTACTGGCTGGCTCTGTACCGGCTGTGCTGCTACCGGCTCACTCTGTACTGGTGTTTCCTGTACCGGCTGTGCTACTACCGGTTCACTCTGTACCGGTGTCTCCTGTACTGGCTGTGGATTCAAAGGATTTCCACACTTGGGACAAAATTTTGCTGTCCCTGCATTATATCCGCATTTTGTGCAAAACATAACATTTCTCCCCTCTCTTGTTTTTTAATTATAGTATCAAATAAAATGTATATTTTCAATGAAAAAAATATGCCACAAACTGCTCTTTCATATCCGTTTCTGCACGATTCAAAGCATAATTTACATTTTACAGTACTTTTTAAATTCGTAGCACAAATCAAAGTATGTGTGTTCCTCACTCATCTGTGTAACTTTCCATTCTGGCATCTTATCCAGATTAGGAAAATGTGCATCTGCATCATACTTATAATCAACACTCGTTATGTGTGCCACATCGCAATATGGAAGAAACTGTTCAAATACAGATTCTCCACCGATTACATATATATCCTCTGACTTATATGATGCAACCTTTTCAAGTGCCTCTTCTACTGAATGTACTACAACTACTCCGTCCTTCTTATAAGTCAAGTCATTGGTAAGTACGACATTATATCTGTCTATAAGAGCTGTTCTGTCTGTAATCTGCTCATAAGTCTTTCTTCCCATTATTGCAGCTTTTCCAGCTGTTTCCATTCGGAAAAGCTTAATATCTTCCGGAATATTAACAAGAAGATGTCCCTGTTTTCCTATTGACCAGTTCTTATCTACTGTTGCTATCAGATTCATAATTACAACTTCCCTTCTATCTCCTTAGGAACATAGGCAAGCACCTTAATTCCGTCTTCTGTGTACTCTTCACTTTCAAGCTGTCCGAACTGTCTTATAAGATTTATCTTACCTGCTTCTCTGTAAGAAAATACTCTTTCAATTCTTATTCTGCTCTTAAGAATAATTTCCTGTAAGCACTCTTTAAATGCTTCAAGGCCATTGCCTCTTACGGCAGATATATTGTATGTGTAGTCTGCATGCAAATCCTTAGCTGCCGGCTTCTCCTGTAAAACATCACATTTATTAAACAATGTAACAACAGGCTTTCCTTCAACACCTAACTGCTTAAGTGTTGCATATACTGTTGACATCTGCTGTTCATAGTCCGGGTTGGATACATCAACAACATGCACTATAATGTCTGCATACTTTGCCTCTTCAAGAGTACTCTTGAATGCTTCAATAAGATTATGTGGAAGCTTTCTTATAAATCCGACTGTATCAGTAAGCAACACTTTCTCTCCATTAGGAAGTTCCATACTTCTTGTTGTAGGGTCAAGTGTTGCAAAAAGCTTATCCTCCGACAGCACGCCCGCATCAGTAAGCTTGTTAAGAAGTGTTGATTTGCCGGCATTAGTATATCCAACTATAGCCGCAACAGGTGTTGATGTCTTAGCTCTTTTGCTTCTCTGGACATCTCTGTGTTCCTTCATATCCTTAAGGTCTGCTGAGAGCTTTGATATTCTGTCCCTTATAAGTCGTCTGTCTGTCTCAATCTTTTTCTCACCGGGACCTCTTGTTCCTATTCCGCCACCAAGTCTTGACATTGATGTTCCGAAACCCGCAAGTCTTATTGAACGGTACTTTAACTGTGCCATCTCAACCTGAATCTTACCTTCACTTGATGTAGCTCTTGCCGCAAATATGTCAAGAATAACCATTGTTCTATCCATTACCTTGATTCCAAGCTCATCCTCAAGATTCTTAAACTGGGCAGGACTTAATTCATCATCACATATAATTCCCGTAGCATCAAGCTCATCAATCATAAGTCTTAATTCTTCAATCTTACCTTTGCCAATATATGTTGCAGGGTGAAAGTTATCTCTTGTCTGAATCATTCTTCCAACTGTCTGCGCGCCTGCTGTCTTAGCAAGCTCTCCAAGCTCATCAAGAGAGCGTTCTGTATCATCATCTGTATCAAATGCTACTCCAACCAGAATAACTCTCTCGATAATCTCATCTGTCTCATAAACTGCCATATATATATTTCCTTTTACTTTTTATTTCTTTCTGATATATAGTCACTAAGATAGTCTGTTACTTCTTTCTCAGTTGCCATTGACATAACCTTATCTGTTACAAGTCCGGCTTCTTTAATTGACCAGTCTGCAATTGTCTTTCTCGTCTCTAATACCTTTCCTGTTGATACTGAAAATTCATCCAGACCAAATGATAAAAGTATCGGAGCCATTAAAGCATTTGCAGCTGCCTCACCACACATTCCGGCTTCAATACCTGCATTATGGGCACATTCTATTATCCTTCTTATAAGCCTTAATACTGCCGGATTAAATGCGGAATACAGATATGCCACATTTTCATTGCATCTGTCTACTGCAATAGTATACTGTGTAAGGTCATTAGTACCAATTGAAAAGAAATCAGCCTCCTTTGCTAATGTATCTGCCATAACAGCAGCAGCCGGAGTTTCAATCATAATGCCTGTCTGGATATTCTTATCATAATTAATTCCGTTACGGTCAAGGTCGCTGCATATCTTCTTAATCAGCTCTTTCACCTGTCTTACTTCATTAACTGATGTAATCATAGGTATCATAATTCTTATAGAGCCATATGCACTTGCCCTTAGAATTGCACGAAGCTGTGTTGTAAATATATCAACTCTGTCAAGGCAGAATCTTATTGCACGGTATCCTAAAAATGGATTAGCCTCTTTGGTAAGTCCCATATAAGGAATATCCTTATCTCCACCAATATCAAGTGTTCTTATTGTAAGTGGCATGCCTTTTGTCAGCACTGCTGCCTTCTTATATTCCTCAAACTGTTCCTCCTCTGTCGGCAGCGCATTCTTATTAAGAAAGAGAAACTCCGTCCTGAAAAGTCCCACGCCTTCAGCTCCGTCCTTAACTGCCTTGGCTGCTTCATCAGCTCCACCAATATTGGCAGCAAGCATAACCTTCTTTCCATCAGCTGTCTCTGTGCTTTTATTAATAAAGGTCTTTAATTCCTCAATATGTTCTTCATATTTTTTCTTTTTCTTCTCATATATAGAAAGTGTACGCTGTGTAGGATTAATGAAAACCTCACCGTATGCTCCGTCTATTATTATAGAGTCACCGTTATTTACCTTGTTAAGTATTCCCTTTACACTAAGTACTGCGGGAATTTCAAGTGCTCTTGCAAGAATTGAAGCATGCGCCGTATCGCCACCCTTTTCAGCTATAATACCTGCAACATGTGCTATGTCCATAGAAGCTGTCATCGATGGCTTAATCTCATCCGCAACAATAACAGTATTATCCGGAAGATTAGTAAGGTCAAATGCTTTCGTTCCCTGCAATATCTGTATCATTCTTTCTCTCATATCCTGAATATCAGTAACACGCTGCTGCATATCAGGATTATCCATTGAAGAAAACAATTGAATCAGCTTATTACACACATCATCAAAAGCTGCTTCTGCACATATATGACTATTATCAATTGCAGCAACAACTTCATCCTCTGTTGTTATATCTCTTGCAAGATATATCTGATTCTTAAGCACAAGTGCATCCTTGTCACACTCACCAAGTTTTTTCTCCAGTTCAGACAATAATTCTTCCGTCTGCTCTATAAATGTTTTTCTGGCCTCAAAGAATCTTTTCTTCTCTTCTTCGGCATTATAATGCGTTCCCCTGTTTACAACAGCACTGGCATTATAAACAATAAGAACATGTCCTATGCCAATTCCTCTTGAAGTTCCTATTCCTCTTTCCATTCATATGCCCCCATTCTACTGATTAAACACATACCTTATCATGTTAACAATAGTTTCCGATGTATCTCTCGAATATATTGTCTCCCTTGCAAGCACCGGATTGTCAGTAATAATTCCATCTACGCCTTTGTTAGTCAGGTTCTTGATTGACTCTTTATTATTTACTGTCCAAGCATAAACACGTTTACCTGAATTATGGATTGCATCGATAGTTCTCTTTGATAAAAATGCTGCATTTACGCTAAAAAAATCCACATTTTTCATATCATAAAAATCACCATATGCCGCTGAAAGTATATAACCAACTTTAATTTCCTGATTATATGTTTTAACTGCTTTTAATACTGATTCGCTAAACGATGTGATTACACAGTCATTAACCATATTATACTTTTCAATAAGCCGGACTGTATTCTTTGCCAGTGCAGTACCATTATCTGCCGGTTTTAACTCAATATTAAGTTTTATCTTTCCCTGTGTCAGTTCAAGGACTTCTTTTAACGACGGTACATTTTCACCCACATACTCATCTGAAAACCATGAACCTGCATCCAGTGTTTTAACTTCCTTATATGTCATATTGACAATATTTGCATCAACACCTGTGGTACGATAAGCATTTGAATCATGCATTACAATAACTTCACCGTTATTAGTAAGCTGTACATCAAGTTCAATATAATCAGACATATCATCTATCGCTTTCTGAAAAGCTGCCATCGTATTCTCAGGTGCTTCCGTTGATGCTCCCCTGTGCGCCATGACCTTAGTTTCATGAAATATAGCCACATTTTCAAAAGGATTATTATTAAAAGATATCAAAAGGTAACATGCATCTGCAACCAGCGCTGCAGCCATAATAACAGCATAAGCAATCCGCCTTCTTCTTGCCGGTCCTTCCTGTATATCTATGAATTCAAATGTTATATCATCAATATCTGTATACCTGTAATACATATGTGTAATTGCTGAAAACGACAGTGGAATTGCAACACATACAAGAATACATTTTATAATAAATCTCTCAGTCCTCAATGCAGACAGAAATATGGCATTTCCCAGATATGCCATATTGAGCAGTTTTACTCCTGCCACAAGAAATACTGAAATCAATACATATGTTATTCCAATAATTGCAAGAATAAAAAGATTATATACTACAAGTGCTGATATAGTTCCAACCGGATGTTTTTTAACCATCCGTGCACTCTTTTTATACGCTTCACGAAATCTCAGACCTTCCATCATACATATATTCATCGAATATATTCCGGGAATCACTACAGCATACATAATAACAAACACAAGAATTACGGCTGCCTTAATATACCAGTGATTCCTTAAAACATACATTTTAATGAGATTAGTATTTGTCTCACTATATAAAATATTAAATAAAACTGTAACATTGGAAGCCAGAATTGATATGAAATAAAATATGCTTAATACAATATGTTTAGGTTTAAAAACTCTTCTGAATACCTTATATGAATTGTAAAATATGTCAACTATAGATGCATTACAAGATGTTCTCTTCGTCTCAAAACAGACCGAAAGATACGTCATTTCATAAGTGCAGTACAATACAAATGCACATATTGCAATAAAAATTGCAATAATAACAATTGGATGAGTTATTACTCTCTGTATATACTCATTGGTAAGATAGCTTATCCCCGCTATCTTCATAAGTGAATTGATGGCAAGTAAAACAATCGGGAATAGAACAGCAAAAGCAACAAGCTTGTATGCAAATTCAAAAATCCATACCTGCCTGCTGCTGTCAATCAATAGACTAAAATTGTTTCGTATCTTTTTAAAAATCATATAACTGTCCCCGAATCAATTGTCAATTATCCTGCTGCTTATCTGTGGAACAGCTTAACAAACTTTCTTAATTCATCCTTAATTCCCGTATCCTGAAAATTCATGCTCTTATAAAAACTGTGCATAAAATCCCCTGTATACGAAAAAACGAGAATCATTGCCATAACAGAGGCAACTCTTTCATCTATCGAAAATACAAAATGCTCCACAAATTTATTTAAAAATCCAAATATAAAAACGGCAACAAAACCCCAGCCAAGTGTTGACTGTAAGCATATAATGCCTTTGTAATTAAACTTAAGATGGTCATAATTCCACCACACCTCACCAAACAGCTTTAACATAACCTGTGCTGTAAGGTACTCAAATGCTGTAGCACATATACAGCCAAATATATAAAGTGCAATATAATTATGCTCTATCGGTTTAAAAATATTAAAAGCAATCAGTGTACCAAACCCGTATATTACACAGAAGGGCAGCTTGGCAAAACCTCTGTTTTCCCAGTATCCAAGCTGCTTTCTGATAACTACACATTCCATACACCAGCCAAGAAAGCTATATATAAAAAACCATATAACAAGCTGGCTTAAATTCATGCTTCTGAATGTTATACCCATTAAATGTGACATACGCCCCTCCATTATTAAATGGAAAAACTTCTGATTAAAGAAGACCTTCAAGAGTCTGTCTTATTGCGCTGATGAAATCCTGTGTATTAAGTGTTACAGGATTCTCCATTGTTGTAATAAGTGCAAGATCCTTAGTCATTTTTCCATCTTCAATAGTCTTAATGCATGCACGCTCAAGAGTATCAGCAAACTTTCCAAGTTCAGGAATGTTATCAAGCTCTCCTCTCTTTCTTAAAGCGCCTGTCCATGCGAATATAGTTGCAATAGGGTTAGTAGATGTCTCTTCACCCTTAAGATGCTTATAATAGTGTCTCTGTACCGTTCCGTGTGCAGCTTCATACTCATAATATCCATGAGGTGATACAAGAACAGAAGTCATCATTGAAAGTGAGCCAAATGCTGTGGCTACCATATCACTCATAACATCTCCGTCATAGTTCTTGCATGCCCAGATATATCCGCCTTCTGAACGGATAACTCTTGCTACTGCATCATCAATAAGTGTGTAGAAGTATGTTATACCTGCTTCTTCAAACTTAGTCTTATACTCTGCATCAAATATCTCCTGGAAAATATCCTTGAAAGTATGGTCATACTTCTTAGAGATTGTATCCTTAGTTGCAAACCAAAGATCCTGCTTTGTCTCAAGTGCAAAGTTAAAGCAGCTTCTTGCAAAGCTTTCGATTGAATCATTAAGGTTGTGCATTCCCTGAAGAACACCTGCTCCCTTGAAGTTATGGATAAGTTCTCTTGTCTCCTCACCAGCTTCATTAGTGAATACAAGTTCAGCCTTACCAGCTCAGGAACCTTCATCTCAGATGCCTTATATACATCACCATATGCATGTCTTGCAATTGTAATAGGCTTCTTCCATGTCTTAACATATGGCTCAATACCCTTAACGATAATAGGAGCTCTGAATACTGTACCATCAAGCATGGCTCTTATTGTTCCGTTAGGGCTCTTATACATCTCTTTAAGGTCATATTCTGTCATTCTTGCTGCATTAGGTGTAATTGTTGCACACTTTACTGCAACGCCATACTTCTTAGTAGCTTCTGCTGAATCTATAGTCACCTGATCATTAGTCTCATTTCTATGTACAAGACCTAAATCATAATATTCTGTATTAAGGTCAATAAAAGGAGTGAGCAGCTCGTCCTTGATAAGCTTCCACAATACTCTTGTCATCTCATCTCCGTCCATCTCTACAAGTGGAGTTGTCATCTTAATTTTGTCCATAATATAAAGAACCTCGCTTTCTTTTTCTTTTCTTACCTGATTAATTATTATAATTTATTTCAAATGTTTTGTAAACAGAAACTGACTTGTATTAGCCTCATTACTTTGTTATAATTCATAAGTAAATTTTACATACTACATTTAACAATGCACTTATTGTGCATACACAATATGGAGGTACAGATACATGTGTGGATTCGCTGGTTTTACTGGCTACTTGGCTGATGGTGATGCTGTTCTTGAACGCATGATGAATAAGATTATTCACAGAGGCCCTGACAGTGCTGGTAAATACATTGATGATAAAGCGTATATGGGCTTTAGAAGACTTTCTATCATTGACCTTGACAACGGAAGCCAGCCTATGTTTAACGAGAATAAGAAGATAGTAATAACATTTAACGGTGAAATATATAACTATCAGGATTTAAGAAAAGACCTTATTGAGAAAGGTCATGTATTCGCTAACAATTCAGATACTGAAGTTCTCATTCACTCATACGAGGAGTATGGCAAGGACATGCTTAACAAGCTTCGTGGAATGTTTGCATTCGTAATCTGGGACAGCGAGAAAGAAACTCTTTTCGGAGCAAGAGATTTCTTCGGAATCAAGCCTTTCTATTACACTGTTGCAGACGGCAATATGATATATGGTTCAGAGATTAAGAGTATATTAGAGCATCCTGCTTACAAGAAAGAAGTTAATCCTGTTGCACTTGAGAATTATCTTACATTTCAATACTCAGTACTTGATGAAACATTTTTCAAGGGAATCTACAAGTTAATGCCAGGACACTGCTTCACATTCCACAAGGGTGAACTTAATATCGAAAGATACTGGGAGCCAACATTTGATGCTGACGATAGCAAGTCATTAGAAGAATTTGTTGATGAAATTGATAATGTTATGCATGATTCAGTTGAACACCATAAGATCAGTGATGTTGAGGTTGGTTCATTCCTTTCAAGCGGTGTTGATTCAAGCTATGTTGCTGCTACATTTAACGGCGACAAGACATTTACTGTTGGATTTGATTATGAGAAGTACAACGAGATTGACTACGCCAAGGCTTTATCTGACAAGATTAAGATTGATAACTACTCTAAGCTTGTTTCAAGTGAAGAATACTGGGCTGCAATTCCTAAAATCCAGTATCATATGGACGAGCCTTTAGCTGACCCTGCTGCGATTGCACTTTACTTTGTAAGCCAGACAGCAGCCAAGCATGTAAAGGTTGCCATGTCAGGTGAAGGTGCTGACGAGTTTTTTGGTGGATATAACATTTACAGAGAACCTCTCGATCTTGCAGAATTCCAGAAGCTCCCTAAGGGCTTAAGAAAAGGACTTGCCGGCATTGCCAATGCTATTCCATTCAAGTTCAAGGGAAAAAGCTTCTTAAACAGAGCAAGCAAGACAGTTGAAGAAAGATTCATCGGTAACGCTTTCATGTTCAATGAAAAAGAACGTGCCAGGATATTAAAGAATCCTACCGGCAAGTATGACCACAAGCAACTTACAAAACCTTTCTATGATAAGGTTGCTGATAAGGATGATGTTACTAAGATGCAGTATATTGATATCAATTTCTGGCTGATAGGCGATATCTTACTTAAGGCTGATAAGATGAGTATGGCTCACTCTCTTGAGGTAAGAGTTCCATTCCTTGATAAGGAAGTGTTCAATGTTGCCCGTACTATTCCAACTAAGTACAAGGTTAACAAGAGTAATACCAAGTATGCCATGAGACAGGCTGCCCACAGACATCTTCCAGACATGGTTGCTGAGAAAAAGAAGCTTGGATTCCCTGTTCCAATCAGAATCTGGCTCAAGGATGAGAAATATTACAATATGATTAAAAAGGCTTTCACAAGTGAAGCTGCTGAGAAATATTTTAACACTGATGAGATTGTTAAATATCTTGATGAACACAAAGAAGGAAAGGCCGATAATTCGCGTAAGATATGGACAATTTACATGTTCCTTGTATGGTATGAAGATTTCTTCGGCAACGGAGTTAAAGAAGCCGCTTAATTTTTTATAATTATAATAACAATTAACCCCTGCCGCTAATGCGACAGGGGTTTTGTTATACTTAACACATATTCTGTTAATTACTTATTCGTCTCTTCTATAAATCTTTCAAGCTGCTTCTTAGCTGCTCCACTCTTAATAATTTCTCTTGCCTTCTCAATACTTTCCTTCATTGTGATACCATCTGAAGCAAGATATATTGCTGCTCCAGCATTAAGAAGAACTACATCCGTCTTAGGACCTTCTGCACCATCGAGAATATCTCTTACAATCTGTGCATTAACTGCTGGCTCTCCACCAACAAGGTCTTCCTTCTTACATCTTGTAAATCCGAAATCTTCAGGCTTGATAGTATATGTCTTAAATTCATCACCCTTGAACTCACATACCTTGGTATCAGCACTTAAAGATATTTCATCTATACTGTCCATTCCATATATTGTCATGGCTCTTTTGCAGCCTAAATTATGTAATACATGGGCAAGCGGCTCAACAAGCTCCTCACTATATACACCAAAAAGCTGCATAGAAGCCCCTGCCGGATTAGCCAGAGGTCCGAGTATATTGAATAATGTACGGATTCCAATTTCCTTTCTCACACCTCCAACAAATCTCATAGCTGGATGATATTTCTGTGCAAAAAGGAAACATATATTAATATCCTTAAGAATCTGTGCCATCCTTGCAGGAGCTGCATCTATCTTAACGCCAAGAGACTCTAAACAGTCTGCTGTACCACATTTGCTTGAAGCTGCTCTGTTACCATGCTTGGCAACTGGAATTCCTGCTGCTGATACTACGATAGAAGCTAAAGTTGATATATTGATTGAGTTAGATCCGTCACCGCCTGTTCCAACGATTTCAAGAACGTCCATATCGTTTAAGAACTTCTCACAGTGTGATCTTAAAACCTTGGCTGCTGCTGTAATCTCGTCAATAGTCTCTCCCTTTGCTGCCAGTGCTGTAAGAAATGCTGCTTTCTGTGCATCAGTGGCTTCTCCTGTCATAATCTCTTCCATTACATCATTCATCTGCTCTGCTGTTAAATTTTCCTTCTTAACAAGCTTTGCAATAGCTTCTTTAATCATAAACTTTAGCCTCCTATAAACATATCTAAATGATAGCTTTAGTGTATTACTATAACGCCGTGCTGTCAATCCATAACAACTTACAAAGGTTATTTGTCTCAAACACATCATCAAAAAGGAATGACTCATAAAGTGCTTCCATATTATCCTCTGAGTACTCAACCTGTCTTGAGAAAATGTGCGCTGTGTCTATTCTGTCATCAAATGTAAACTTCTTATGCTTTTTATACCACACAAGCATGTCCATCTGACGAAGCATAAGATAATTGGTAATAAACATTTTTGCTTTACCAACCACATCATAATCATACACTGACTTGGCAAAATACCTGAACACAAGATAAGTTATAAAATTCCTGTACTCATACTCTCTTTCAAGCATTGCAGTCATGAACTCATCTTCCATCTCCTGATACTGCTCATTATCCATATTATCATGGAAAATCTCTGCCATATCAGCTAACATCTGCTCCCAGCGGGTATTAAGCACCTCCATGTCCTCATACGCATACATAATGCTTCTTATACATTCCTGAACATCAATATCATCAAATTCATCACTTTCCGATTCGTCATTCATCTCCATAAGAATATGCTCAATATCACTTCTTCCAAATGCATTGACATACTCCTTAAGTCCGTCAAAATCATCATCATTAATGTATTCCTGCATTGACGCACAGAATTTTAATATGACAACCAGCTTTTCATTAATTGACATCTCTGTCATATCAAGAATCCTGAATATCTCATCCCTTGCCTTGAATATCTTAACTGCATAAACACTGTCGTACTCATCATCCTCTGAATATTCCTCATCGCATGGCTTTAACACAGTTGTAAATGTTTTATTCTCCGAAAAAATAATCCTTTCGGCTTCTTCGCAGGCAAGTCCTATGCCGCTTTCCTTGATTTCTCCATAGTATTCAGAATATCTTGGAAACTGGTCGCACACAACTGATAAATGCTCTGCTCCCAGCTCTTTATGAATTGTACACAACCCGCAATCGTCTAAGAGTCCACAATGTCCGTCTATAAGTTTAAAGCAGTTCGATCCATCTTCACTTTTCGTTATTGCCTCTCTTATCCTGTCTCCAAGCTCACCCTCAAGGCTCATATAATAATTATAAGTATCATCATCAATATCTATCTCCCAGCCGCCAACACAGCAGTTGTCCTTACACTCTGATGTTATACAGTGAAACTGGTCATAATAGAATGGAACTCTGAGTTTCATAATCCTTATCTTCTCCTTAGTCTGTAACGATATCAGCAACCTGATATCTTATAACCTTATCCACATCAGATAACTTAACCTCTACCTGATGTCCGATTTTACCGGCACTGAACATTATAGTCTCAAAATCTGCAGCCGTCTTATGAAATGTTGTTGGAAAGAACTTCTTCATTCCAATAGGCGAACAGCCGCCATGCACATATCCCGTAAGTGGTAGTAATTCCTTTGATTTAATCATCTCTATAGATTTCTCTCCAACAGCCTTTGCTGCCTTCTTTAAATCAAGTTCCTTATTAACAGGAACAACAAACACATAATTCTTTCCGGTTTTTCCAACAGTAACAAGCGTTTTAAATGCCTGCGCCGGATTCTCATTAAGAACTGCTGCTATCTCATCACCGCTCAGCCCTTCCGCATCGGGACACACATGTGTCTTATAAGGCACTTTCTTCTGGTCAAGCACTCTGCATACATTAGTCTTATCGTCTGATTTTCCCATAATTACATTCCTTCCGGCATTCTATATGTTTCTCATTCTTTCGAGGCGCTCATGAAGCTTTCTTATATGCTCCATCTCCGCCGGACTCTCCATCTTTCTGTCTGAATAGTAATATTCAACGCAGCCTTTTTTACCATTATCAGCTTCTGTGAATATTCCCTTCTTAACAACAGTATTCTTAAGATTATTAGACACACCTGTATTGCCGTCAACCATCTCTAAGTCTTCCGGAAACAGCTTTGCAAATGAATCTTTGAAATAGTTAAAATGTGTACATCCAAGCACAAGTTCAGAATAATCTTTAAGATTATATGGTGCAAATTCGTTCTTAAGATAATCAAGCACATTTTCTGAATCAAAGTCATCATCCTGCGCGAATCTTACCAGCTTTGGAAGTGCCACAACATCAACAATATGCTTATCATCATATTTATCTACAAGCTTCTTTAACTTCTCGCCCTTTGCTGTAACAGGAGTTGACACTACCATAACCCTTCTGCCTGATTCATGTGTATGCTCAACTGCCGGTTTTACAGCAGGTTCTATTCCTATTATTGGCAGCTTATACTTATCCCTGAGATACGATATTGCTGCACTTGTTGCCGTATTACAGGCAAGCACGATTGCCTGACACCCTTTATCTACAAGAAATCCAACTGCATGGTCAACAAGATTTCTTACTTCTTCCCTTGTTTTCTCCCCATATGGAACATTATCCACATCAGCATAAAATATGTAATTAGCTCCGGCATAGTAATCATTGCCTGATGAAGCACTGACAGACCGCCTATACCTGAGTCAAATATTCCTATCTTCATATTGCTACAATCCTCTATATTCTAATCATTATATACCTTGCAATAAACGATCATCTTATCCTTTAATATCTTAACCCTGCTCGGTCTTATCTCTCCTGCAAATATCTTATCCGCAAAGTCAGCAAAAAGATACTTCTGTAACAATACTTTAAGCTGCTTATTACCAGACCTTCTTATAGCCGACACAATCCATACAGCCGCGAATAATACCGACCATACCCATACAGGAACATACTGCATAATTGTAATTGCATATCTTCCTGCAAGCATAAATCCTACTGAACAGAATATAACTGCATATACCACAGCCCATATATAAGCCTTCACCCAGCCAACTGCACCAAGCACCTTAAGTCTGTTAGTTATCTTTCTGTAATTCTCTGATTCTTCTGCGGTTATTGATAACTCAATTATCTCCATAAACAAGTCATACCTTTCTTAGCATTTAGTAATAATTATAAGCCCTTAAGTCAAAGTATTCAAGATACTTTATTTTACTCTGCTTTTACAAAACGCAAAAACTTTCCCCGTATATGGTGACAATAAATTCACCATATACGGGGAAAGTCTTTATATTGATTCCTGTTAAACAGTTCAATTAATAATCGCTCAGAACATCTTCTACATGCTTAATAGAAATCTCTAAGAAATTGGATATCTCATAATCCGGAACACCATTATCATGAAGTATGAATATCAGTTCTTCCATACTTGTCCCCTTCCGGCGTTCCATCATAATAAAATGTTTAACCTGAGTCTCGTCCATACCACACCTCACACATTATTAAGTTATTCCGTATCGAAACTTTTTAATATTATATCAAAAACATTTCCAATCCGTCAAGAGAACAGGATAAACTTACTGCTGATTCTTTCCAATAATCTTCTCTAACATATGCACTCTGTTAAATGGAAATGAGAAATAATATCCATCAACGAAATCAATAGTCTTTGCAATTATCTCCTTAGCAATCTGTATTCCTGTTTCTTCTCCCTCTTCCTTTGTCATATCGGCTCTGTATCTTGAAAGAATCTCATCCGTAACGTTAATTCCTGTCATCTCATTTTTCATAAATGTTGCATTACGGAGGCTTACAAATGGCATTATTCCACAAAGAATCCTTGCTCCTGTCTCTTCTTTAATCTGGCGTAGTCTGGAAATATCCTCGTCAGTGAATACCGGCTGTGTCATAAAAAATGTAGCTCCTGCCTCCATTTTTTTCTTCACACGCGTGAGTTCCACATTAAAATTAACCCTGCCCTGATTAATTGCGCCACCATATATAACCGGCTTATCTGCAAACTGTTCCTGATTCATATCGCTTATTATATTCATAAGCCCCACAGAATCAAAATTAAACACACTCTTTACGGATGCCCTTACAACAGAAGGAATAGGATCACCTGTAATTACAAGAAAGTTATTGATATTGTTGATATGAGCCCCCAGCAGCTGTGACCTCATAGCAATCGCATTTTTGTCACGGCAGCATATATGAGGCATAACACACATTCCTGTCTCTCTCGAAACCTTTTCTGCCATAAGTATAGAATCTGCTCTTGTTCTTCCTGATGGTGAATCTGGAAATGTAAGCACATCTACACCGCTTTCCTTCATTAAAAATGCTGCATCCATAATCTTTTCATCATCTACGCCTAATGGTGGTGCAAGTTCTACTGCAATCAACTTTCTTCCTTCTTTTCCTTTATAGAATGAAGCGTCAATTACAGTCTTTTCCTCTGCTGTCTCTTCGTCTGCAAAAAACTTTTTAACATGTGCAACATCAGCAGTTTTTAAAACCATCTGGCTTATATATTCAGGTGTTGTTCCACAGCATCCACCAATAATGTCTGCCCCGCTTTCAGCCAGGTCATGCATAATCTGTGCAAAATATCCCGCATTATTGTCTGCAAATACCATTCGTCCGCTTACGACCTGTGGATAACCCGCATTAGGGAGTACCGCAAAATACTTATCATTTCTGTTAATCAGGCTCTGTACCAGTTTTTTCATATGTCCCGGTCCAACTCCACAATTAAATCCGCATGCATCAATGTACGGATTACTGCCCGCTTCATCAATCAGCTTTCTTGCACTAAAACCTGCACTGCTGTAGCCAAACTGGTTGATTGCAAACTGTGTAATAACAAAGCCGTCATTCCCCACAGTTTCAATCGCTTTAGCAATAAACCCAAGTTCAGAAAATGTTTCAAAAACAAATATATGCACGCCACATTCCTTGAAAACATTGACAATATCAGCATACTCTTTCTCAAGATGTTCCTTTTCAATCATATTCTCACCAGGAATAGGCCCTATATCCGCTGCCACAAGCACATCTGTGCCTTTCACTGCCGCGCGTGCAATCCCAACGGCATTTTTAATATTAATCCTGACCTCATCAAAATCCTGTCCCAGACACACAGTATTACTTGCAAATGTATTAGTTCTTATAATCTTTGCACCAGCTTCAATATATTCTTTATGAATTGCCAGCACTCTGTCAGGTGCCTGCGAATTAGCAAGCTCAGGAAGACTTCCTGTATCATACTTTTTTTCATAGTAAGTACCAAACGCTCCGTCAGCTGTCAGTCTTTCGCTCTTTAATCTTTCCTCTAATATTCCTGCTGTTCCATTATATTTCATACCCAAAATCCCCTGTTCTTATCTTTTAACTTAAAAAGGAGTCACTGCCAAAGCAGCGACTCCAAAATTGTATCATTATTAAGTTAAATTTGCACTAAAAATTAAAGGAAAATATACTTCAATATAAAAAGTACTGCAAGTACATACATAAGTGGAGTAATCTTCTTAGCCTTTCCAGCAACAAGGTTAACAACAACATATGAGATAACACCAACTGCGATACCCTCTGAAATGCTGTACATAAGTGGCATACAGATAAGGCAGAGGTAAGCTGGAATACTCTCTGTTAAATCATTGAAATCAATATCAACAACAGCACTTACCATAAGGAATCCTACAAAAATAAGTGCCGGAGCTGTTGCAAATCCAGGAATTGTAGTAAATACAGGTGCAAATACAATTGCAATAAGGAATAAGAAACCTGTTACAACTGATGAAAGTCCTGTTCTACCACCTTCAGCAACACCTGATGAACTCTCAACGAATGTTGTTGTTGTAGAAGTACCAAGAATAGCACCTGCACTTGTTGCGATAGCGTCAGCTAAAAGAGCCTGCTTAATTCTAGGAAGTCTTCCGTTCTCATCAAGCATTTTAGCTTTATTGGCAACACCAATAAGTGTTCCAAGTGTATCGAACATATCAACAAAAAGGAATGAGCACATAATAACGATAAAGTCTAATATATTGATATTAAGACCCTTAAGGTTAAAGCACTGTCCAAATGTCTGACTGATTGCTGTGATATCAAAACTTCTCCATGATGGAATAAGTGAATAGAATCCGGCAGCTGCATCAACCTTGTAAAGTCCTGTAAGCTGGCAGATAATACCAAGTACCCATGTCGCAACGATACCGATAAGGATAGAACCCTTAACATGCTTTACATAAAGAATAGCAATGATAAATGTACCGATAACAGCAAGTAAAGCGCCAATTCCTACTGTGTTAAAATCAGTTCTGAAATCAACAACTGTAACCTTAGTTGATGTGCTTGCAACAACAAGATTAGCACCCTGAAGTCCGATAAATGCTACAAAAAGACCGATACCTACTGATACGCCCTTCTTTAATGTTGTAGGGATTGCATTAAATATAGCTTCACGAACATTAGTAAGTGAAAGCACAATGAATACAAGACCTTCTACAAATACAGCAAAAAGTGCTACCTTCCAGCTATATCCCATGCTTCCACATACTGTATATGCGAAGTAAGCGTTAAGTCCAAGTCCTGGAGCAAGTGCAAAAGGATAATTAGCAAGGAATGCCATTGCAAAACAACCTATAGCAGACGCAATTGCAGTTGCCATAAGAATTGCATTAGAATCCATTCCTGATGCTGACAGGATAGATGGATTAACAGCCAGAATATAAGCCATTGTCATGAATGTTGTAATTCCGGCTACAACCTCAGTTCTTACACTGGTGTTGTTTTCTTTTAGTTTGAACAATTTGTCCATTTCAACCTCCATAATTTTATGAATATAAAAAACACTTGATAATATTAACATATTCTTCTCAATTTTACGACAACTTTTTTATTAGACATATATCTTTTCCAATAAAATCTACCACTAAAAGGGGGAAGCTCATTCAATAGCAAAATAGTACTATATCCTTGTACTTTAGTTACACGCCTGTGAATTGGACGTGAACACAGGTTTTTGGGATACATACATTTATGAAAAACATGAATAAAGCCATATATGCAGTTGGGAGACCTGCATATATGGCTTTATTTTATTTCTTATCTACTAATTCAGTTGTACAGAAAGGACATCTTGTTGCCTTAACAGATATCTTGCTGAAGCAGTATGGACAATCCTTTGTCGTTGGAGCCGGTTCTTCTTTCTTTTTACCTAAGCTCATCATCTTGTTCATTGCTTTAACTAAAAGAAACAGCACAAATGCCATAATAAGGAAATTAATAACTGCTGTTATGAATGAACCATAATCAAACACAACTCCTCTTATTGTAAATGTACCACCAACGGTAACACCCTCACCATTAGTACCACCTGTAACTACGGCAATAAGCGGATTAATAAAGCTGCTTGTAAGTGCGGTTACAATGCTCTGAAATGCAGCACCTATAATAACACCTACTGCCAGATTCATAACATTTCCTTTCAAAGCAAATTCTTTAAATTCATGAATGAATTTTTTCATTGTGTTTTCCTCCCGTATATTATTAATCTTAGAAACGATTATAATGTCTTTAGTTTTTTCCTTATATCCTCTACAGTTTCAACAATATAATCTGCTCCTGCTATCTCAAGCTCCTGTTCTTCTGCAAAACCATATCTTACTCCCATAGAATCAATTCCAGAAGCCTTGGCGCCTAATATATCGTCTTTTCTGTCACCTATCATTATAGACTGTGACTTTGTTCCTGACAGATTGCCAGCGTCTGCAAGTCCGGCATCAGCAAGTCTTACGAACACTTCATCAATAACCTGATTCTTATGTCTGCGTTCACCGCCTTCCAACTCACTTCCTACAGCAACATCAAAATACTTATCAACATTAAAGTACTCTAATATTCTTGGCACATATATTTCAGGCTTACATGTAGCCAGTGCAACTACATAACCATCATTTTTTAATCCGGCAAGCATATCCTCTATTCCATCAAAAAGAACATTTTCATATATTCCCTTGTCAGAATATCTTTCACGGTAATAATCAACCGCCTTAAGAGCAGTTTCTTTATCAAGCCCATAGAACTTTTCAAAACTCTCATCAAGAGGTGGTCCTATAAATCTTCTAAGCATTGCCTGGTCATTTTCTTCTACACCAAGTTTTTTAAGTGCATGCTGAACACTTTTAGTAATTCCTTCGCTTGAATCTGTGATTGTTCCATCAAGGTCAAATAATATATATTTCTTAGTCATATTTACTCCATTATCACATCAGTTCACTGTAATTTTTAATATTATAGTCAGCTATCCGGCATATGTCCTGCCAGTCATCTGCCGAAGCCTCATCATATACTGCCACAACAGTAAAGCCTCCGCTCTTGGCACCCTGTGCCGCTGGCAATACATCTTCAAACACAATACACTCTTCTACTTTGCAGCCAGCCTTTTCGGCAGCCTTAATATACACATCCGGAAATTTCTTTCCTCTTGGCACTTCATTTGTCTGTGTAAATGCATCAAAGAAATCATATATTCCATTTCTTTTAAGGCATGGCTCAAAAAGTGCCCTGTCTGATGATGTTGCCGATACAATCTTAAAGCCATTATTATGCATTTGTTCTATAAAAGCTTTCGCATACGGCTTTAACACCACCTTGTCAGTGTATGCCTTACATGCTGCATCATACCATTCTTTCATGATTTCTTCTGTAGATTCCGGCAGATTATACTTTTCCTTAGTATATACCGAACCGGATTCAAATGTATGTGTCTTAATCTCCTGCATATACTCCTTAGATACAGGAATTCCTCTTCTGCCCAAAAAATCCATGTCGACCTTAGCCCATACCTGTGTTGAATCAAGTATAGTTCCGTCAAGGTCGAATATGATACACCGGCAGTTACTAAGATCTAACATGGATAACTCCTCCAGATTTATGTACTACTTATATGAAAAATTCTTCTTTACATTAACACTGTATTCATCTGTATATTTCTTTATATACTCTGAGTATTTCTTATTAAGCACTGTTGATTTTATAGTATCATCATCTGCGCCATTATAAGCTCTCTTAATATAATAAACAATGTAGTAGCATGAATTATTACTGTCTTCTATAACAGTTACATCTCCCTCACTTCTGTCAGATGAAACAATCCAGTCAGCACATGCTGATTCAATATCGCTCTTCTTAACTTCGCTTACTAATGACGCATCTGCATCAGCATACTTATCTTCTTCATCATTTGAATAAAGTCTGCACTGTGTAACAAATGTAGCTTCGCTTGTTACTCCTGAAGCAAATTTGTCAGCCTCTGTCTTTGCATTAGCCATATCTGCTGTATCAGAACTGTCTGCTGTCATTGTATAGATTCTGTATGAGAATAAATCATATGTGTCTTTATTAGACTGGTAATACTCATCTACTTCTTCATCTGTTGCTGCAAGCTTCTCTGTAAGTACATCCTGATATGCTGTGCTCTTAAGATAGTCCTTTAAAAATGTCTTAACTCTCTTTTCATTTGCTTTTTTTCCAAAAAGCTGTTTAAGATAATCTGAATAAGACATATCTGCTTCTGTTGCTGCATCCTTTAATTTACCAATGAATTCATCGTAATCTGCATCTTCATTATCATATTCAAATCCATTAGCATCAGCGTCTTCTAATAAAGCCTTGGTCTCTTTTATAGTTGAAACTGCTGAATTAGCGAAATAATCATACCATGTATAATCTGTTGAATATTCCTGACTCCTATCAGATGTTGATGTCTTATAACCCATATAAGAAGTATAATAATCACCATATGTCATAGTTCCATATAAAGTTGAATTAAGATTGTTGGTCTTGGCAATTCCGTAATAGAAATCGAACTCAATCTGGCTTATCTTATCATTATCAACTTCAATATAATCATTATAAATGCTGTTAAGCTTAAGACCAATAGCTGTGCCGCTTCCAAGTATTATACCTGCAAGAACCGCAATACACACCCACTTAGTAATAAATCTCCTCTTAGCTTCTTTTCTTTCTGCTTCTTTCCTTTTCTGCATCTTACGGTCATACTTAGTAACAACCTTCTCCTTATCTGATGCCGCATTATTATTAGCCATAATGTCCTCCCTATTCATATCCATTTATTTCTTTAATTCTGTCTAACTGCTTCATCCACTCATGTGAACTTGCATCACTTGGCATTCTTAAATCACCTCTTGGCGATACTGCAACTGAACCGACCTTTGGGCCGTCAGGCAGGCATGAACGCTTAAACTGCTGTGCAAAGAATCTCCATGTAAATGTCCTCAGCCACTTATAGATAGTCTTATCATCATATTCTCCTGCAAATGCGTACTTTGCCATTCTGAATATCTTATCCGGTTCTGCACCGAATCTTAACATATGGTACATAAAGAAATCATGCAGTTCATATGGTCCTACAAGATCTTCAGTTTTCTGTGCAATAGTACCATCTTCCTTAGGTGGAAGAAGCTCAGGCTTACCGGTGTATCAAGTACATCATTAAGAACTGATGACAGTTCTTCATTGCCACATGTATCAGCATAGAACTGCACCAGATGCCTTACAAGTGTCTTAGGTACTGATGCATTAACTCCATACATTGACATATGATCGCCATTATATGTTGCCCAGCCTAATGCAAGCTCTGACATATCACCTGTTCCTATTACCATTCCGTTAGTCTGGTTGGCAATATCCATAAGTATCTGTGTTCTCTCTCTTGCCTGACCGTTCTCATAAGTCACATTATGATTATTCTCATCATGTCCGATATCTTCAAAATGCTGTCTTACAGCCTTCATGATATTGATTTCACGGAGTGAACAGCCAAGCTGCTTAGTAAGCTTCACAGCATTGTTATATGTTCTGTCTGTTGTGCCAAAACAAGGCATTGTAATACAATGTATTCCGCTTCTGTCAAAGCCGCACAGGTCAAATGCCCTTACAGTCACAAGAAGTGCCAGTGTAGAGTCAAGTCCGCCCGATATTCCAATTACTGCATTCTTACAATTCGTATGTTCAAGTCTCTTCTTTAGTCCATATGACTGGATATTAAGAATTTCCTCACATCTTGAATCTCTCTCCTTCTTGTCAGAAGGTACGAAAGGTGCCTTGTCAAAATATCTTATAAGCTCTAAGTCTTTATCAATAAGTTCCTGAGCCTTCACTTCAGTATATGAACTGTTTTCTACAACTGCATATGTACTCATTCTTCTTCGCTCAGAGCATATTCTCTGGACATCAATATCAGCATATACCGACTCATCCGCAAACTTATGCGCCTCTGCAAGAACAGTACCATTCTCACATATAAGATTATGTGCAGAGAATACGATATCCTGCGTAGATTCTCCACCACCTGCGCTTGAGTACACATATCCGCATACAAGTCTTGCAGACTGGCCTGAAACAAGCTGCTTTCTGTAAGTGTCTTTACCGATTGTCTCATTGCTTGCCGATGCATTTACAATAATAGTTGCACCATTCATAGCATGCTTTATGCTTGGCGGCTGTGGTGTCCACAGATCCTCACATATCTCAACGCCAATCTTAACTTTTCTGTTATTATCAAATGTAAATAATAATTCACTTCCAAAGGGAACCTCTTCACCATCAACATCCACATATACACATTCATTAAATCCAGGTGTAAACTGTCTTCTTTCATAGAATTCCCCATAATTAGGAAGATACATTTTAGGAACCATGCCAAGAATACATCCATTCATAATACCTGCAACAACATTGTACAGTTTTCCGTTCATTTCATACGGAAGTCCGACAAAGCTTATCATCCCTGGTGTTGTTTCAGAATATTTCTTAATATCCACAAGTCCCTGAATAGCCGCATTAAGAAGTCTGTCATGTAAGAATAAATCATTACACGTATAACCTGTAATGCACATTTCTGGAAAAACAGCTATTGCAGTATCCTTCTTATGAGCCTCAATCATAAGAGCCTTAATATTTTCTATATTATACTCACAGTCAGCCACTTTAATCTTCGGAGTCATGGCCGCTGCTCTTATATATCCGTCTTTCAATTTGCCCTCTCTTTCAATATATGTCTTTTTGTCAAACATTAAAATTATATCAGACTGGGTATATATTTACAATAAAGGTCACAAAAAAGTCACTTTTGATTATATTGTCCATAAACAAGTGTTACACCGTTTTCCTGCTCTTTAGGTTCATTGCACCCTGTCAGTGCTGATATCATGCTTATAATAACCACCAAAGCCAATAATCTTGCTGTCAGCTTTTTCTTTATTCCATCTTCTAACATAAAAAGACCTCCACTTATTCATAAATCTATTATGAACCAGTGGAGGTTTTATTATACTTTAAATGTGCTTATTCAATTACGGCTGCACTAACCTTTATTACTCTGTGTCCAGCTAAGAG
The DNA here is from genome assembly GCA_003458705.1 of Eubacterium sp. AF22-9. Taxonomy (GTDB): domain Bacteria; phylum Bacillota; class Clostridia; order Lachnospirales; family Lachnospiraceae; genus Lachnospira. The sequence goes on from QRVH01000005.1 coordinate 81,804, forward strand.
CTTATTCTCAATCTTATAGAATGCAACTACCTTAAGAGGCTTGCCATCTTTAGAAACAAACTCCTGTACATAGCTTACATATCTCTTATCTATGAACTTTTCTCTTAACTCTGTTATTACTTCCTCATACTCAACGCTTGGTACGAACTGCTTAAATACAATTCCCGCCTCAAAATCATCTTCTGTGTATCCAAGAAGCTCTGTAAATCCATCATCAATATCAATAATCTTACCGCTTCTCATCTCCATAGAAAACTGTGTAAAAGGAATTGCTTTCATTACTTCTGCCATAATTATTCTCCTTATCCGTGAAAACTACTTAGAAAGTGTTGCAAGACGCTCAGTTACCTGCTCAAGCATCTGTGTATATTTTACCAGCTTTGCCTTCTCTTCGTCAATCTTTGCCTGAGGAGCTTTTGATGTAAACCTCTCATTGTTAAGCATTCCGTTACATCTCTTGATTTCTCCCTGTAATCTGCCTTCCTCTTTCTTAAGTCTCTCTATTTCCTTGTCGATATCAACAAGCTCTGCGAAAGGAATATAGATAACAGCATCCGGTATAACTGTTGAAACAGCATCCTCTGGTATTCCAGCCTTGTCAGCCTGAACCTTAACCTCGCTTGCATATGCAAGTGTTCCAAAGAAGCCAAGTGAATTGTTAAATATGTTCTTAACATCTTCACTTGCTGTAACAACATATACAAGTGCCTTACGGCTAGGAGCAACATTCATATCTGCACGTAAGTTTCTTATATTACGGACAGCTTCCTTGATTGTCTCAATAGCCTTCTCCTCTGCTGCGAAATTGTTAGTTTCATCATATACAGGCCATGAAGAAATCATGATTGACTCTTCCTCATCCTGAATATTGCAGAATATTTCTTCTGTAATGAATGGCATATATGGATGAAGCAACTTAAGTGCATCTATAAGAACAGTTTTTAATGTCCAGATAGCTGCTGTCTTTGTCTCGTCTGCATCATTGTAAAGTCTTGGCTTAACCATCTCAATATACCAGTCACAGAATTCTTCCCAGATGAAGTCATTAAGCTTGGCAACAGCGATACCAAGTTCGTATTTTTCCATATTATCTGTAACTTCTTTGATAAGTCCATTCATCTTAGAAAGAATCCACTTATCAGCATCAGTTAAGTTAGCAGGTCTTTCATCTGTAGCCTTAATCTTGTTATCAGGATCATTCATCATGATAAATCTTGAAGCATTCCATACCTTATTGGCAAAGTTACGGCTAGCCTCAACTCTTGACCAGTAGAAACGCATATCGTTACCAGGTGCATTACCTGTAATAAGAGTGTATCTTAATGCGTCTGCACCGTATTTATCGATGACTTCAAGCGGGTCAATACCATTGCCTAATGACTTACTCATCTTTCTTCCCTGGTCATCTCTTACAAGACCGTGGAATAATACCTTGCCAAATGGCTTCTTGCCCATATGCTCATATCCTGAGAATATCATTCTGATTACCCAGAAGAATATAATATCATATCCTGTTACAAGCACATCTGTAGGATAGAAGTAGTCAAGTTCTGGTGTCTTATCTGGCCAGCCAAGTGTTGAGAATGGCCATAATGCTGATGAGAACCATGTATCAAGTGTATCAGGATCCTGTTCAACATTAGTACTTCCACACTTAGGGCATGTGCATACCTTATCTCTTGAAACAGTCATTTCTCCACAATCCTTGCAGTAGTATGCAGGAATTCTATGTCCCCACCAGAGCTGTCTTGAAATACACCAGTCTCTGATATTGTCTGTCCAGTTATAATATGTCTTATCCATAGAAGCAGGGATAAGTTCAATATCACCATTCTTAACGCCTTCAACAGCAGGCTTGATAAGCTCGTCCATCTTAACGAACCACTGCTGCTTAATCATTGGCTCAACAGTTGTCTTACATCTGTCATGAGTACCAACATTGTGTGTATGGTCTTCAACTCTTACTAAAAGTCCAAGTGCATCAAGGTCAGCTACCATAGCCTTTCTTGCTTCATATCTGTCCATGCCTGCATACTTGCCACCAAGATTATTGATTGTAGCATCATCATTTAAAATGTTAATCTCTGGTAAATTATGTCTCTTACCAACCTCAAAATCGTTAGGGTCATGTGCTGGAGTAATCTTAACTACACCTGTACCGAATTCCTTATCAACATAAGGGTCAGCAATAATAGGTATTGTTCTGTCTGTAAGAGGAAGCTCTACTTCCTTTCCTACAAGGTCTGTGTATCTTTCATCATCCGGATTAACAGCTAAAGCTGAATCTCCAAGTAATGTTTCCGGTCTTGTTGTTGCAATCTCAACGAATCTTCCCGGCTCACCAACTACAGGATAGTTAATATGCCAGAAATGTCCTGCCTGCTCCTCATGCTCAACTTCTGCATCTGATATAGAAGTGTTGCAGACCGGGCACCAGTTTACAATTCTTGAACCTTTGTATATAAGACCTTTCTCATAAAGCTTGATAAATACTTCCTGAACTGCCTTAGAACAGCCTTCGTCCATAGTGAATCTTTCTCTGTCCCAGTCACATGAAGAACCAATCTTCTTTAACTGGCTTGTGATAGTTCCACCATATTCTTTCTTCCATTCCCATGTTCTCTTTAAGAAGCCTTCTCTTCCAAGCTCATGCTTGTCAATTCCTTCTTCCTTAAGAGCATTAGTAACCTTAACCTCTGTTGAGATTGAAGCATGGTCAGTTCCTGGAATCCATAGTGCTTCATAGCCCTGCATTCTCTTGAATCTGATAATAATATCCTGCATAGTGTTATCAAGTGCATGACCCATATGCAGCTTACCTGTGATATTAGGTGGTGGCATAACAATAGTAAATGGTTTCTTGTCTCTGTTTACTTCTGCATGAAAATACTTTTTCTCAAGCCACTTGTGATATAATCTGTCTTCGATTTCGGACGGATTATAATTCTTTTCCAATTCCTTGCTCATTATTAATCTCCTTTTTAATATTGCATTCCGGGTTCTTTCCCAATTATGCGCTCGCAGCTATCCAAAAACTGCTTTGCGAGCAGCTCATATGCTAGAATTTCATTCTGGCATTGTCGCTGCGCTCCTCGAGAACCCATACAAAGTTCTCAGTTCGTGCAAGCACGACTGCGAACTTTCCATGACTTCTCTCATCGCTGCTCGCGCAAAAAAGCCCTTTGCAGGGCATAAACTCTGCAAAGGGCGTAAATAAACTTATTAACGCGGTACCACCTTTGTTTAATTATCTTGTGATAATCCTCATTACTCCTTAACGCGGAATACGTCACAGCCTACTGATGTTCAGCCATGCAGCTCCAAAGCTACCTTCCATATCATTATTACCTGAACCATCTTCCAGCCAGTGAATGATTCTCTCTGTTGGATAAGGATATGTACTCCTCTTCTTCATCGCATTTAAATATAAAATTCTTTTCTATCTTAATATCTGACAGAAAAAAATGCAAGCATTTTATTCAGGAACTTCTATCTGCTTAATATTAAACTCATTACCCTGAATAAGATATGTGTGCTTACTGCCACAGTTCGGACAGACTTTGGCGTATTTCACAGTCTCATAAGTTTCCCCACAGTCCTCGCAGTAAGTTATACCCTGGATTATCTCGACTTCCATCTCACAGTCCTTTACAAGTTCTTCTTTCTTGCATGCCCACTTCCAGCAGTCTGTAAGATATTCTTCTACAACTCCTGATACTTCGCCAAGCTCAATTGTAACTTTAGATATGCTTGAAACATCATTATCTGAAGCTACTGCTTTAAGGTCATCTATTATGTGAAATACTACGCCTAATTCATGCATACATTTTAGTCCTTTTTCTTTTTGAATTTAATCTTGATTGCCTGCTTTGCACCATATGGAAGAATGTACTTAAGCTTATCCTCACTTCTTCTCATTGTAGAACACTCTGGCAGGTCTCTCTGAAGATGAATAGCATCAAACTCACACTTTGTTGTACAGATACCACAGCCTACGCACTGGTTCTCATCAACGATTGTTGCACCACAGCCCAAGCATCTTGCAGTTTCTTTCTTAACCTGTTCCTCTGTGAATACACCTGCATCACTTCTGAATGACAGCTTATCAACTCCTGACTTCTTAGCTGGGCGCTGACGGCCTGTATTGTCATACTTCTCAACGCTGTAATCATCCTTATCAAGTTCAACATAATAGTTAGGATCCCTGCCTATTGTAAGTGAGCTGTGTGGCTGTACATATCTGTGAATAGATATAGCCCCCTGCTTACCTGCCGCAATAGCATCAATAGCGAATTTAGGACCTGTATATACATCACCACCGACAAAGATATCCGGCTCTGCTGTCTGATATGTAACCTTGTCAGCAACAGGATAATTACCATGCCAGAATTCAACCTTAGTACCCTCAAGAAGGCTGCCCCATTCAATTGCCTGTCCGACAGACATTATCACATTGCTGCATTCTATTGTCATAGTCTCATTCTCATCATACTGTGGATTGAATCTTCCATCTGCATCCTTAACAGAAGTACATTTCTTAAATACGATGCCTGTAACCTTGCCATCTTCTGTAAGGATTTCTTTAGGTCCCCAGCCACCAATAATATTGATACCTTCTGATTCAGCAGTCTCAATCTCTTCTGGAAGTGCTGGCATAATGTCTCTTGTCTCAAGAGATACCTGTGAAACCTTAGGTGAACCACAACGTATTGCTGTTCTGGATACATCAATGGCAACATTACCACCGCCAATGACTACTGTGTCACCTGTAAGCTTATAGCTTTCATCATCAGTTGTTATATGGAGAAGCTCAACGCCAGTCATAACTCCCTTAGCATCTTCTCCGGCAACGCCAGTCTTTCTACCGCCCTGACATCCAACTGCAACATAAAATGCTTTATAGCCCTGTTCGCGAAGCTGTGCGATTGTAATATCCTTACCTACTTCAACACCACATTTTATCTCAACACCCATAGCCCGTAATACATCTATCTCTGCCTGTACGATATTCTTCTCCATAACAAATGACGGAATACCATATACAACCATACCGCCCGGTTCTTTATTCTTCTCGAATACAGTCACATTAGTATAGCCTTTCTCTGCAAGGTAATATGCACATGAAATACCAGCCGGACCTGCTCCTATAATCGCAACCTTCTCGTCAAAATATCCCTTAGTTGCAGGAACAACCTTTTCTGGAACATATCTTGTCTCTGCATTGATATCTAACATTGCTATATATTTCTTAACTTCATCAATAGCAATTGACTCATCAATAGTTCCCCTTGTACATGCGTCTTCACAACGCCTGTTACAGACATAACCACATATTGCAGGAAGCGGATTGTTCTTCTTGATAAGAGCGAGTGCATCCTGATATCTTCCCTGTGCAGCCATCTTTAAATAGCCCTGTACAGCAATGTGAGCTGGACAGGCTGTCTTACATGGAGCAGTTCCTGACTCATGTGTATTGATTCTGTTCTTGTCCCTGTAGTCCTCTGACCACATGTGTCTGCCCCACTTCTGTTCTGAAGGAAGCGGCATCTTAGGATATGTAACCTCTGAGCCGTCCTTTCTGCAAAGCTTCTGTCCAAGAGACAATGCACCTGCAGGACAGTATTCAACACAGCGTCCACATGCAACACAGTTCTGCTTGTTGACATGTGCAACATATGCTGAACGTGACATATTAGGAGTATTGAAAAGCTGTGATGTCCTGAGCGCATAACAGACATTAACATTACAGTTACATATAGCAAATATCTTATCTTCACCATCAATATTAGTTATCTGGTGAACAAATCCGTTATCCTCTGCCTTCTTGAAAATCTCAAGCGCTTCTTCCTTAGTGATGTATCTTCCGCCTTTGCCAGTCTCAACGACATAATCAGCCATATCACCTACAGCAACACACCAGTCAGCAGGATCATCTGCACATCCCTCGTCAAATGTCTTTCTTGATTTACGGCATGAACATGGGCTTGCTGCATATTTGCCCTCGTATTTATCAAGCCAGTATGAAATCTTCTCAAGCGAGATGGCTTCATTACACATATCAACTTCCTTCTGTACAGGAATGACATGCATACCGATTCCGGCACCTCCTGGTGGAACCATATGTGTAAGTCCCTCAAGAGGAATACGGCTCATACGCTCAAAGAATCTTCCCATCTCAGGATGTTCCTCTAAGACAGCATCATTCATATTGGCAAATTCCGCACTTCCAGGAACAAACATAGGAAGCACATACTGTTTCTCGTGCTTTGGATTCTCCCAGTTATACTCGATTACACCATTAAAAGCCATCTTATTAAGAAGCTCCTCAAGATACTTCTCATCCATACCTGTAATCTTAACAAGTTCAGGAAGTGTCTTTGGCTTACGCACTCCCATCTTTAATGCAACCTCAGCCATCTCATCAGTACAGATTGCTGCAAGTCCCCAGTACTCAGGGTCATCTGCTGTGAGCTTCTCCAATCCAAGCTTTATTGCTGCCCTGTCAGTAACCATCTTTCCAAGTTTAAGGATTGGTTCCCTTACAGGAAGCTCAGGATGTGGATTCTTAAATTCAACATTCTTGGTATTCTCTGCCATAAATCATCCTCCGTTATTCTTTCCTCTGGCAAATGCCGGATTCTTTATTAACTGCACAATAAGCGGAATAACCATCAGAACCCATACTATAGGCTCTGAAACTATAACACCCCAGTATCCCATTAATGGAACAAGTGTAAATGTTATAACAACCTTTCCTGCAAGCTCAATCCCGCTTGATATGATAGGCGTAAGCCTGTCACCTATTCCCTGCAGTGAATTTCTTATGATAGTTATCATCGCTGTCACAAAATAAAGCAACGAGTCAACTCTTAAATACAGCGTTGCTGTATCTATTACATTTTTGTTATCCGAACTTATAAGCATTTTAACAAATGCAGGAACTATCGTATAAGATGTGATTACACATAACACACACCATACCCATCCCATAAGAATAGATGTTAATATGCCCTTTCTTATTCTTTCATACTTTCCTGCTCCAAGATTCTGTCCACAAAAGGTTGCCATCGTAGTTCCCAGCACACCGAACATCATCATGAAAAGCTCTGATAATCTTCTTGCAGTAGTATGGGCAAGAATTATATCCTGTCCAAATGAATTGATTGCACTCTGCAATGTAACAGAGCCAATTGATACAAGACTGCTCATAAAGCCCATGGAACAGCCTGTTGACATAAGTTTTCCACACAGACTGGCATCACTCTTAAAATCTTTCTTTTCAATCCACAGTATGTTGTATCTTTTAAGTGAATATATAAGACACGCGATAAGTGCTATGAGCTGTGAAAGCACTGTTGCCACTGCAGCACCTCTTACCCCCATTGGAATAACCTTAAGGAAAAATAAGTCTCCACCAATGTTAAGCACTACTGATATTCCTAAAAAAATAAGCGGAGTAAATGAATCTCCTATCGACCTTAACAGGGCTGCACAGACATTGTAAAGCATAAGTATTGTCATGCCTGCAAATATTATAAATATATAATCATAGGCTTCATTTAACAAATCCTCTGGTGTATTAAGTACTTTCAGAAGAGGTCGTAAAAATATCAGCACAACCACTGTCAGACCTGCTGATATCATAATTCCATATTTGAACGAACCTGCAACTGTCCTCTTAAAATTAGCTGTATCTCCTGCCCCAAAAAACTGTGCAGCAATAACAGCAAATCCATTAGTCAGTCCCTGTAAAAAGCCTATAACAAGGGTGTTCACTGAGTTAGTAGACCCTACAGCCGCCAGTGAACTTTCTCCTAATACATACCCTATAATCTTGGTATCCACAAGATTATAAGTCATCTGAAGCAGTGAGCCTATAAAAACCGGTAATGCAAACCAGAATATAAGCTTAGTTATACTTCCCTTAGTTAAATCTTTCATACAAATATTCCTATATAGTTCTTAATTCTGCCCAATTAATCCACTGATAAAAATGCATCCATCTCTTCAGCAACTTCATCAAAAGTCTGGTTATAAACAGCTGCAAATTCACCATACAAAAGCTTCCTTGCCGCAAGCAGCATCCTGCTGTCTGCTGATTTCATCTTTCTTAAATCCTTAGCTCTTTCATTCTTAATGACATATAATGCACGAATCAGATGCATAAGCTTTAAAGCATCCTGAGATTTCATATGTTCATCATACTGCATAGGTGTAACCTTTTCTGAAAGTTCTCCATCTTTCTTACAATTTCTGGCTCTTTCCTTTAACTTGTCACATTCCTTAACAGTCATAATGCTTCTTATCATAACCTTGTTGCTGTCAACGGGTGAATATATAATTCCCTTGCTGTCAAATACCGGCTGAAGAAAATAATAATCCCCTGATATTCCCTTAATAGGGGGTGTATCAATATTTTCAACCTCACACACTCCAACAACTCCGTACACTACCTTATCACCAATCTCAAACATGCTCTCCGTACTTCCTTCCAATTCTTCGTTAAATCCGTATCAATTATTAATATTATATTACATTTCTAAGATTTTTTCAAAGTATATTTTTACTGGAAATTCGAAACAAAATCTATCTGTCATATGACATAATAAATAAAAAACGCCGTTTCAATGAATCACTCATCAAACGACGTTCAAATATCAATCTGGTTATTAATTAGAATAAATCTACTCTTCCTGCAACCTTTCCATCAGCAACATAATAGCATGCTCCATCCTGTGGCTTTATGTATAACTTAATATCCTTAGCTGCTACCTTCTGTGCCTTAAGATCAGCTTCAACTCTCTTTAAAACAGCATCCATATCTGTCTGCTCATCGTTGTACTGGATAAACGTCTCAGTCTTAACTTCTTTCTTTGCAACAGCCTTCTTAGCTGTAGTCTTAACGGCTGTCTTCTTAGCTGACACTTTCTTTGTTGTAGCCTTAGCTGCTTCCTTAACAGTCTCTTTAGCTTCTTCAACCTTAGTCTCAGCCTTAACTGCTGCTGTCTCAACTGCCTTCTTGGCTGTCTCTGTCTTAGCTGCCGCTTTTTTAGCAGTCTTCTTAACAGTTGTCTTAGCTTCTGCTGCCTTTACATCTGCTGTCTTTACAGCACCACCAAATACATTGCCATCCTTTTTTTCATTGTTTGCCATGTTTCCATCCTCCTTAATAAAAATACTACTCTCCAATAAGAAACTTCTTGATTGTTTCTACAGCTTTATCTGCATCATTGCCTTCTGCTGAAATAGTAACAGACATTCCGTCTCTTAATCCAAATGCCATAATCCCCATTAAGCTTTTAGCATTAATATTCTTGCCTTCTGATGAAATATCAATATGACTCTCAAACTGACAAGCAGTCTGAACAAGCTCAGCAATTGGATTCTTATGTACTTTATCAATGTTAGCAACGTTGATTGTCTCAGTCATTACAAATTACACCTTACTTTCGTTTAATTTCAGTTACTTTTGTAAATATACCCTAATAGTAAATATAAGTCAACATCTGCTTTCGCAATTTAATTAATAAACAGCCCTCATTTGATTGTAAGATTTATTGATTTATCTTCATAACCCTCATTATAAAGTTCTCTCATCTGCTCATCAAATATATCAGAAGGTTCATAATCACACAACAAAAGAATCAATTTTTTTATCTGTTCATTTTCAGAAGATAGTTTTTTATACTGTGGTTCTATTTTGTTTTTCAATTCCACAAGATTAGCAGCATTTTCCTCCTTAGGAATTGCCAATGCCCCTGACACAACACCAAGGGCATAGGCACATTCATAATTGCCAGTCATTCTTGCATTAGAAAATTCACATTTGCGCGCAAGCGCCTGCTTTGCTAATATCGGTACCATTATGCATTAAGCTCCTTCTTAAATGTTGCAACATAATCTGCGGCAGCTTCCTCTGAATAATTATTAGCTTCAAGAAGCTTGATAAAATGTGAGCCAACGATTGCACCATCAATAATATCTTCAAGCGGTGCAACATCTGCTGCTGTTCTTATTCCAAATCCCATCATAACAGGAATCTTAGATTCTTTCTTAACTTCTGTAAGATATTCTCTTATCTGTGAATGGAAGTTAGCCCCCTTTCCTGTAACACCCATCTGTGAAACGCAGTATACAAAACCTCTTGCGTTCTCTAAAAGCATTGGAATCCTGCCCTTAGATACCGGAGATACAAGCTGGATAAGAATTGGAGAATTCTCGTTCTTTGCAAGAACTCCCTTAATCTCGCCCTGCTCCTCAAACGGAAGGTCAGGAATGATAAATCCATCTACACCATTTTCTATACATTTATTCACGAAGTTCTCAACTCCATAATGATATACAGTATTATAGTAAAGCATGAATACAACAGGGCTGTTAAGACCAGCTTTTCTTACCTTACCCATCATTGTAAATGTGCCTTCAAGTGAAGCTCCATTCTGTATTGCTTTGAAAGATGCATCCTGAATTACAGGGCCATCTGCAATAGGATCTGAGAAAGGAACACCTATTTCCATAATATCGATTCCTGCCTTCTCCTGTGCAAACATAATCTTCTTAGTTGTATCGTAATCCGGAAGTCCTGCTGTTGTATATGTAATAAATGCTTTCTTGCCCTCTTCCTTAAGTGCTGCTAGTCTTTCTTCTATTCTATTCATTACTTGTTAGTCTCCTCTCCGTTAAGATATTTCTGAACTGTATTAACATCCTTATCACCACGGCCTGAAAGACACATGATAATTGTCTTACCCTTATATTCACCCTGTGCCATCTTGAACACATGTGCAAGTGCATGAGCACTTTCAATTGCCGGAATAATTCCTTCCATTCTGCAAAGTTCCATAAGTGCATCCATACATTCTTTATCTGTTACAGAAACATATTTTGCTCTTCCAGAATCTCTTAAATAAGCATGTTCCGGACCAACACCCGGATAATCAAGACCAGCTGAGATTGAATGTGCAAGCTGGATATTACCGATTTCATCCTGTAAAAGATATGTCTTCATTCCGTGAAGGACACCAACCTGTCCGAGTGCCATTGCTGATGCATGCTTTCCGGTCTCAATGCCAAGACCTCCTGCCTCAACACCGATAAGGTCAACATCCTTATCATTGATGAAATCAGCAAACATTCCGATTGAATTAGAGCCACCGCCAACACAGGCAACAACTGCGTCAGGAAGCTTTCCTGTCTTCTCAAGAATCTGCTTTCTTGCCTCAGTGCTGATAATTCTCTGGAATTCCTTAACCATCTTAGGATATGGATGTGGTCCTACAGCAGAACCAATAATGTAAAATGTATCCTCTGCCCTTTCAGCCCATGTTCTTATTGCTTCATTAGTAGCATCCTTTAATGTTGCGCTTCCTGTTGTTACAGGCTGAACCTTTGCTCCAAGCATTTCCATTCTGAATACATTAAGCTTCTGTCTCTCGATATCCTCAGCCCCCATGAAAACTGTACACTCCATATTAAAAAGCGCTGCACCTGTAGCTGTCGCAACACCATGCTGACCTGCACCGGTCTCAGCAATAACCTTAGTCTTGCCCATTCTCTTTGCAAGAAGAATCTGACCGATAACATTATTAATCTTATGAGCACCTGTATGGTTAAGATCTTCTCTCTTAAGATAAATATCAGCGCCATATTTTTCACTTATTCTCTCAGCATAGTAAAGAGGTGTCTCTCTTCCAACATACTCTTTAAGATAATACATATAATCCTTTATAAACTGTGGATCATTTATTGCCTCATCAAATGCTTTCTCAAGCTCTGCCAGAGTATTCATAAGTGACTCTGAAACATACTGTCCTCCAAACTGTCCATAATACTTGCTTTCTGCCATTTTCTCTTTACCTCTTTTTCTTAATATTTTGCATTCTGTATAAATGTTTTTACTTTATTCTCGTCTTTTCCTTTTATAGATAAATCATCGTACTCTACGCCTGAACTTATATCCACAACATCAGGCTTAACAGCTTCTATCGCAGCTTTTACATTGTCCGGTGTAAGTCCTCCCGCAAGGAATAACTTCTTATTACCACAGTCCGCTTTTTTAAGACTTTCCCAGTCAAATGTCTTACCGCTTCCAGGAACTCCCGCATCAAAAAGCAGTCCATATATTTTATCCAGACTTCGCCATCGCTTAGTCTCCATATATATATCTTCTTCTGACTGATGCTTAATGTTAACAGCTCTTATAACCCCGACACTGCATGCATTATACACATCATCACTTAATTCACCATGAATCTGTATATAATCAAATCCTGCATTCTGTATTGCTTCAAGCTGTGATACATCAGGGGACACAACAACAGCTACTGTCTTAATGTCCGATTTTTTCAATCTTGTAGTAAGTGTTTCTGCCAGAGTAATGTCAATATTGCGTCTGCTTTTTGGATAATATAATACCATACCTGCATAGTCAGCACCATATTTTTCTATAATGTGTACATCATCCATACTTGTGAGCCCACATATCTTAACCTGTACTAAAGAATCATTTTCTTTCAGCATTATATACCTCTTTAAACTCTGATATTAATTCTTCCGGCTCCGGTGCTTCCATAAGCACTGTTCCTATAAGAAGTGCATCTGCTCCACTCTTTGCCAGCACCTTAATATCGTCTGTATCCGCAACACCGCTTTCTGATACAAGCAGTTTTCCAGCTTTTCTCATCTCTGGTGTAACCATATCTGCAAGTTTTTTCGTAGTATCAAGGTCAACCTCAAATGTCTTAAGATTACGGTTGTTAATTCCTATAATCTTCACATCAAGATTCAGCATTCTCTGCATTTCCTCTTCGTTATGAACCTCACATAAAACATCAAGTCCTAAACTGTAAGCAAGGTCATATAGTTCTTTAAATCTACTGTCATCAAGAATAGCAGCAATGAGAAGAACTGCATCCGCTCCTATTACCTTTGCTTCATACACCTGATATGGATCAATTATGAAATCCTTTCTGATAATCGGAAGGTCTGTCATCTGTCTTATCTGCTTAAGATATTCTGTACTTCCCTTAAAATGGTCTTCCTCTGTAAGACATGAAATAGCATCTGCGCTTTCGCCGTACTGTTTTATTCTTTCTTCCAGAGTAATCTTATTGTTCATATTACCATGACTTGGTGATGCTTTCTTGAACTCACTTATAATTGAAAGACCGTCCTTTGCAAGTGCATCATAGAAGCTGTGTGACACTCTATGGCTCTCAATCGCAAGTCTTGTCATCTCTTCTTCGCTGATTCTTTTCTTGTGTTCTGGAAGTCTTTTTAACTTATCCTCTACAATAACATCTAATATCATTAAATCACCCCATTAACGAAATTCTCAATCATTCTCTTGCCATGCTCTGTATATATTGACTCTGGATGGAACTGCAATCCGACCACCGGATAATCCTTATGTTTTACAGCCATTATTTCTCCATCTTGTGTCTTGGCAATAACCTCCAGGCAGTCTGGCAAAGTCTCTTGAATTATAGCGAGTGAATGATATCTTGCAACCTTTACTGGTGAATCAAGTCCGGTAAATATTCCTGTTCCATCATGATATATTTCAGACTGTTTACCATGCATGATACATTTTGCATAAGAAACAGTTGCGCCAAATGCTTCTCCTATGCACTGATGTCCTAAGCATATGCCAAGTATCGGCTTCTTTCCTGTAAAATGCTTTATTACATCAACACATATTCCAGCATCTTTAGGGCTCTTAGGACCAGGAGATACAACTATTGATTCAGGGTCAAGCTCCTCTATCTCCTCAATTGTTATCTTATCGTTTCTTACAACCTTAATATCACTGTTAAATATTCCAATAAACTGATATAGGTTATATGTAAATGAGTCATAATTATCAATCAGCAGAATCATAAATGTTCCTCCTTAACAAGTGTCTTTGCAAGTGCCATTACTTTATTGCAGCACTCCTGATATTCCATCTCAGGCTTTGAATCAGCAACAATTCCTGCACCTGCCTGAAGATATACCTTATCGCCTTTCTTAATCATAGTCCTGATTGTAATGCAGAAGTTCATATTACCGCCAAAATCAAGGTATCCTGTAGCTCCTCCATACAGGCCTCTTCTTACTGTCTCAAGCTCATCTATGATTTCCATTGCTCTTATCTTAGGTGCGCCGCTTAATGTACCTGCTGGAAGAAATGATGATACGAGGTCAAGTGGATGATATTCTCCCTTCTTTCTTCCCTCAACAAGTGAAACAATATGCATAACATGTGAATATCTCTGGATATTCATGAACTGGTCAACCTTGACTGTTCCTATCTCACTTATCCTACCCATATCGTTACGTGCAAGGTCAACTAACATTACATGCTCTGCTCTCTCTTTCTCATCTGCAAGAAGTTCTTCCTCTAAAGCAATATCCTGTTCCTTTGTTGCTCCTCTTTTTCTTGTGCCCGCTATAGGACATGTATATACTTTATTGTCTGACTGCTTTACAATCATTTCCGGTGAACTTCCGATTATCTCAAAATCTCCGAAATTAAAGTAATACATATATGGTGAAGGATTAAGTTCTCTTAATTTTTCATAGAGATTAAAACCGCTCTGTCCCGTCTTTATTGTCCATCTCTGTGAAAGAACAGTCTGGAATATATGACCTTCTTTTATGTAATTCTTAATCTTATTAACCTTCTTGCTATATTGTTCAAGCGTGTCCGATTTTTTCAATATTACACCATCAAGTGACATATCAGGCTTATCATCCTTAAACTTATTTACGCCCTCTCTTGCAGTCTTTATAAGCTCCTCCGCTTCCTTTAAAGCCTTAATCCTGCCTTCCTCTGAATCCTCTCCAAGCACTACTGCTGTGAATGTTTCTGCTGTATGATTGATAGCAATGAACTTGTCTGCAAGCATAAGCTGTATTGTCTCAATTCCTATCTCATCAGGATTATTATCAGGAAGGACTTCTGTGTATCTTATATAATCATATCCAAGGCTTCCAACAAGACCTCCGATGAAATCAAGTTCTCCTGGATCCTTTACTATCTCGAATTCATCAAAATACTCTTTAAGTCTTATAAGAGGATTGCCCTCTCTTACCTCTCTGCTTCCATCTTTTCTTGTAATAACAAGGCTGTCCTTATCTGATTGGATTATCTCATTTGGTTCAACTCCCATAAAAGTATACTGTCCGCTTTCCTTGTCAGTTCCTTCAAGAAGAAATCCCTTCTTTTCAATTCCAAGTCCTTTGTATAGTTCAATAGCTTTCTCATTAACGATACTTACCGTCTTCTTATAAGCTCTTAATCTTCGTTTCATAGTTCCTCCCTATCCTTCGTTGTTCATTACTGGCGCCTGCTGCTTACAAAAAATGTCCCTGACAGGAACTTGTATATTGCAGATTCCTGTCAGGGACGAATTACCGTGGTGCCACCCTTATTTATGAACATACTTGTAATATTAATAAAAAAGGTGGCACTCCTTACCGGATATGCCACCTGTATGCTCAACTCATTATCAGATACAATTAATATATCCTTCCCCTGTAACGCGAGGCCGCGTCGTAAACTACTGCTAATTCATCTACGCATCTCACAAACCCATTCCTTACGGCTCTCCATGCTGACATTCCACCACCGCCAGCTCTCTGTGATGTACCTTCCGAAAGTACTCTTTTGATCATCGACTTTAAATATTTAACTGCCAACTATAATAGCACTATGTTTATCTGTCGTCAAGCACAAAAGCTTAAAATTTCCTGATATTAACAATTGCCTGAACCAGATATACTATGTATAAAACAGCTGCTACAAAAATAAGTACCGTTGTTGCATTTGTAAGTACCAGTATAATCACATTCACAGCAAGAAGAATAACTACTCCTAAAAGTGTTTTTCCAATTGTTCTTTTAAATACTTTAACGCTTACAATATATACCACAACAAGGATTATCAGAATAATCAAACTCAGAATCGAAAGTGTTCTCCAAAAAGCATCAAACTCTTCCTGTGTGGTCTGCTGAATCCTTGCAATTCCACTCTGAATAAAAAACATATATAGGTTTATTACCAGCAAAATTAATGTTACTATTTCTAACAGCATATTCTTTATAACTTTCATTTTTTATCCTCCATTATCAAAAAATTTATTTC
>QRVH01000050.1 GCA_003458705.1 Eubacterium sp. AF22-9
TTCCTCAATTAGGGCAATAATGGTGGATAGAATTCCCGCAATAACTAGCTGTCTTAAAAAGGTAGCCGCTTTCCTTTTCCATTCTGTCTGCTCTGTATACTTTAATCATAAGGAATACCGCAGGGATAACTGCCGCTAATATTAATATCCAGTTATACATCATTATGGGTTCCAATATAAAATAAAACATATATCTGCTTGCTCCTTATTGTGCTTTTTATTTCTATTTTATAATTATATATCTCATATATTCTGATAACAAGCTGCTTTATAATATATTAATAAATGGAAGTGCGAAATCATTGCAGTCGGTTAGATGCTATGAAAAATAACAAATCTTGCTGTCAAGTCATCAAAGAGTTATAATATATTCAGTTTATATGCGTGAAAAACAGAAATATATTTCTTGCTGATGGCAAAAGTATGATTAAAAGGTAAAGAAAGAATAAGATGGGTTCAAGGAGAAGCTACATGAATGGTGACTGTGATGTGATAAACAGATTATTGAATGAAACAATGCATATGGATTTTCCATTTCTTGCAGGTGAAGATAAGAAGAAAAGAATTGTTGAAGATAAGAAGATATATATAGAAGATACAATAAAAGAAGCGTTTGCGGAAATGTATCCTGAAAAGTTGGAATTAAATAAGTTGTGGAATGAGGCCTTAGATTATGCAGGCAGCAAATTTGATAGTCTTCCAGTTTCAAAAAGGCTGAATGGGTTTTATTTGCAGGAGCTTATGCACAGATATGTTGAATTATTAGGAAATGTAGTGACAGAGAATAAGGAGAATTAGTTTTATGGGGGAACATGAAGAAAAGATTGAGATAATGAGAAAGTATTTGGCAGATATGACGGCTGCTGGAAATTATCATGTCAAAGGAAATATTCCTATTAAGAAAATTGATAATGCATTACAAACATTTGCACAGGGGATGGATAGAACTACAATGCTAGGTTTTCTTGATACAACTGTATTTGGAAGTGGTAAAAATGGTTATATTTTTACTGATGATAAGATGTACTATGTGGAAACAATGGAGAAGCCTAAAAAGCTTTGGTATGATGATATAAAACAATTGAGGATATTGAAGAGTAGCAAAAAAGATTGTAATCGTGAATTGGCAATAGATTTTTTAGACGGAAGCACATTTTATATAGAAGGTTCCTTTATAAACAAGACTCCATTAAAAAATTTCCTTAATGAAATGAAAAACTTTGAGGCTAACAAAAAGGCGGAGAAGAAGAAAATTGAAAATGAAAAGAAGAATAATTTCGGAGCTGAATCAGCAGGTCGAGGGATAGGAGCATTTAGGACTGTTAATAATCAGTTTGAAGAAGAGAAATTTCATTCAAGACAGGGACATGGTTTTGCCGCGGAAAGAGCTAATAACCTATTTGATAAACTGACAGGACATGATGCAAAGATTGTTGGAGATGATAACGCTAAAAATGGTGCTGACAGAGTTGTAGATGGTGTATATATACAGTCAAAGTATTGTGCGACAGGAAACAGATGTATAAATGAGTGCTTTGAAAATGATGGAAAAGGTACATTTAGATATATGACGGATGGAAAACCAATGAAGATAGAAGTTCCATCTGATAAGTATGATGAAGCTGTAATGGCAATGGAGGAGAAGATTAAAAACGGACAGGTAAAAGGAGTGTCTGATCCTAATGAGGCAAAGAATATTGTTAAAAAAGGACACTTTACCTATGCACAGGCTAAAAATATTGCCAAAGCGGGTACTGTTGAATCTCTTACATATGATGCGGTAAACGGAACAATAATAGCATCATCTGCATTTGGTGTTACTGCAATGATAACATTTGCAACATCAATGTGGAATGGAGAAGATTTTGAAGATGCTATAAAGATTGCGACATATTCAGGTCTTAAAGTAGGTGGAACAGCATTTATTACTTCGATACTTGCAGCTCAATTATCAAAAGCCGGGCTTAATAGTGCGCTTGTTGGAAGTTCAGAAGCTATAGTTGCTATGATGGGACCGAAAGCATCTGCAGTTTTAATTAATGCATTTCGTGTAGGTTCAAAGCCTATTTATGGCGCAGCGGCAATGAAAGCAGCAGCCAAGCTTTTAAGGAGCAATACAATTACAGCAGGCATCACATTTGTTGTACTGTCTTCCTTTGATGTTGCCAACATATTCAGAGGGAGAATATCAGGAAAACAGTTGTTTAAAAATATGGCAAATACAGCTGCAACGGTAGGGGCTGGAACAGGAGGCTGGGTTGCCGGCGCAGCAATCGGTTCCGCAATTCCAGGAATAGGTACAATTGTGGGTGGCTTAGTTGGTTCTATGGTTGCTGGTTCTGCAGCAGGTAAAGTAACAAATGCTGTGGTTGGAAGCTTTATTGAAGACGATGCAGATGAAATGGTGGAAATAATTCAGGATGTGTTTACTGAAATGGCATCAGAATATCTTCTTAGCAATAAGGAAGCAGAAAAGTCCGTAGACAGATTAAAGGATAAATTAGATGGAAAAACTCTTAAAGATATGTTTGCAAGTAATGATAGGAAGAAATTTGCAAGAAATCTTTTGATTCCAATAATTGAGAATCAGATCTCTAAGCGGAAAGTGATACATAAATTAACTGAAGAGCAAATGCTTTATGGAATAAGGGAGGTTCTTGAAGATATCAGTGATATGGAAGAAAGCTATGCTTAAACTAAAAAGATATACATCGTGCAGCATAAATAACATTAGATAAAATATAGGTATTGACTTAAGTTCTTACCCATTATAATGTAATATTAGAAATTTTTGACAAATGGAGTGTTCCAGATGTTTTGACCACATGTTGGTGATTGTATGTCTGGATATATACATATTTTAGGACCAGCATTTTGCTGGTCTTTTTTATTAAATTGCTGGAGGTTGTGTATGAAAAGAGTAAAAACATTAATGCAGGTGAAATATCAGAACTGCCTGATGAAGAATATGTGTTACCATATGGAATTTCTAATGAGGACTAGTAATTAATATGCAAGAAGCTTCCCGCATTCTAAAAAATTCTGTCAAGTCCAAGCATACTATAACTCCAAACTATCCGCATTAAGCAAAAAATACTTCATTCCCATGATTACAAAGCCTTCTTCATTTCTCCAAGGTTTTTTTGTTCCGTTTACTATCACAATCTTTTTAAACGAATTTGGAATATTTCTAAATGAATTAAGTTCCTGCTTCTGCTTTTCCTCTGAAGTCATATCGTAAGCCACCTGAATATAATATCTCTGACTACCCTGATTGACCACAAAATCAACTTCAAACTGCTTTCGAGTTGTTTTTCCTTCATCATTTTTCGTATATACGTCTACAATACCAACATCTACATTATAGCCTCTGATAAGTAGCTCATTGTAAACAATATTTTCCATGATATGAGTAGGTTCCTGCTGTCTAAAATTCAATCTGGCATTTCTAAGTCCACATCTGTAAAATAGTATTTCAGATTTGCCCCCACATATTTTCTGCCTTTAATATCATATCTGTCAGCTTTAGAAATCAAAAATGCCTCCACAAGATAATCTATATGGTTGGATATGGTCTTATTGCTGTAATTTATACCACGCTCACTTTTATAAGTATTTGATATTTTTGTTGGATTAGTTGGAGCCCCTGTCGAAGAAGCGAGAATATCTACTAATGTATCAATCTCATCAACATTCCGAAGCTTGTTTCTTTCTACAACATCCTTAATATAAACATTTGTGAAAATGTTTTTTAGATACTCAGCCTTTTGGCGTTCCATAGAGAACTGTACCACCTGTGGTAAACCACCATATATCATATATTCTTCCCAAGCATCATCATAATCTCCGCCGAAAGCTGCATAGAACTCTGCAAAAGACAACGGATATATTCTTATCTCATCTCCTCTGCCTCTAAATTCAGTTACAATATCACTGGATAGAAACTTAGAATTACTGCCAGTCACATATATATCAATATTGCCGATATGAAGCAGGCTGTTCAGAACTTCCTCAAATCGTGGCATAAACTGTACTTCGTCTAAAAGTAGATAATACTTCTGGTCATCTTTCATTGCATCTTTAATATACTGGTAACACTTCTTTGAATCTCTCAACTCATCTTTTTCAATGCCATCTAAAGCAATCTCAATGATATGGTCATTATCTATGCCACTTTCCGATAAATATTTCTTAAACAATACAAATAGCAAGAATGATTTTCCATATCTCCTGATTCCTGTAATAATTTTTACCATTCCATTGTCTTTTCTTATCTTTAACTGATCAAGGTATGTATCTCTTTTAATTTCCATGAATTCTACTCCTTATTTTTGTGTATTGGCACGATTTTTGGTAATAAGATTATACCATCCAGAATTTACGATTTTTCAGTAATAATATTTATTTTTATGTTCTCTTGTGGAGAATAGGTTTTCCCATATGAATTTGCGGCGTATGGGACAGGAGCTATTATTCAATCAGACATACGACCTATGGCATTAGTCATGCATCTTGATATTTGCAAAGAACATATGTAATATAGGTGGGTGAATGATAATTGCAAAAGATGTATATAATGCGTTGGGCGTATCATAACAATAGGAGATGATTTTTATGCATATTAGCATACTTCTTATGGAACAGATAGTAGAGCTATTCATTATGATTCTTATGGGCTTTATTATTGTAAAAGCAGGTATCGTAAAAGATGAGGACAGTAAAGTTTTATCCAAAATTGTTTTATACCTGATTATACCATGTGTCATTATAAAGGCTTTTCAGGTGGATTATACATCAAAGACAGTAAATGGGTTGTTGCTTGCTTTGGCGGCATCAGTGACATTACAGATTGTATTGCTTGGAGTTATATCAGTTATGGGGAGATTGTTTCACCTGAATGAGGTGGAGATAGCATCTGTTTATTATTCAAATTCAGGTAATCTTATTGTTCCAATTGTGACATTTATTCTAGGTCAGGAGTGGGTGCTTTACGGATGTGTTTTCATGAGTGTGCAGCTTATCTTTTTGTGGACTCACTGTAAAAAAATAATCAGCCGTGAAAGTTCATATGACTGGAAGAAGATTGTGTTAAATATAAATATGATCTCGATTGTGGTTGGTGTAATACTTTTCTTTACAAGAATTAGACTGCCTTTAATAATTAATGATACGATAGGCTCTGTTGGCAATATGATAGGACCTGCCAGCATGATAGTTACAGGAATGCTTTTTGCAGGGATGGATTTAAAGAAAATTTTTGCTAACAGAAGGCTGTATTTTGTTTCTTTGTTGAGAATGGTTGTTGTACCGCTTATAGCACTTCTTTTGATAAAATTAAGCCATCTTGCTGGTATTTCTCAGGATGCACCTAAAATTATGCTTATTGTTTTCTTGGCAGTTATTACACCTTCAGCATCAACAGTTACGCAGATGTGTCAGGTATATGGCAATGATTCAAAATATGCCAGTGCCATAAATGTGATTACAACGCTTAGTGCTATAGTAACCATGCCGGTAATGGTATTTTTGTTTGAAAATGTAATATTATAAATAATTGATTTTTATGGAGGCTGTCAAGTGACAGCCCCTTAGTGATTAATATTATTCTGCCTCTGCAGCCGTTACAGCTTCTGTTGCATCAGCATTTTTTCTAACAAATATTGCCCTAAATATAAGCCTTACAAGTGGTCCGCAATAGAACATCTGATAGCAGATTGCCATAGGGAAGTTCATTGCCCATGTTTTAACCCACATGCCAAAGGATGGCTCTTTGAAAAGAAATGTTGCAACGAGACTCATAACCGGACACATAATGCAGCATATACATATTGATATTGCATATGTGATGAACTGAGGTCTGTCAGTAGGACGCATGACTGTAAATGCAAGCATTTTAGCAATCTTTCCTACAACGAAGAATTCGAGTACGAATGCAATTGGAACCATGATTGGCAATTCATGTGTTGCAGCTAAGAAAGTAGTACCATTTACAGTACCTGTGTTGAGGGCAACATTATATACGACCATTCCATAGACCATAATTGTTGCCATAATAATTGTGAAAATAACATCCTGAAACTTGTTTTTTGGCATAAAAAAATCCTCCTTAAATAATAACCTAAGCAAAACATGTGTTGTTCGTTATCATCCGGGGGATGTGTCGTTTCCAATATAACCATATTTAATTGTGCCGTGGTATAGTATCATAAGATTAATAAATATGTCAAGAAAATTTGGACTTAAATTGCTATAATGATATAATAAACATAATTATAAATTAATTTTAAGGGGAGAGGAAATGAATACAATTATATGGATTGGTTTGTTTATGTTTATTATGGGGACAATTATTCTGGTTAGTTCATATCAGAGTATATTTAATCAGAGTGCAAAGGCTGGAGGAATAATAGCAGCATTATGTATCTATCTGTTGCTTGATGGTGTAGCAGTAATGTTATGGGGTAATCATAATTATATTATAGCCTTTTTTATAGGAGGGTTAGGACTTCTTTTATCAGTTTGCACTAGTCAACAAAAAGTAGACACCACTTTATATTCTTATACATCATTTAATGAGCATAATACTCCCTATACTGTTTTGGAGTCAGATAATTCAGAGAGTATGCCGGACGTTCTTCATTGAAGAATCTGATGTATTTCTCCACCTCATATGTTATATTTTCATTACTTGTAAGATGGAAATCATTAAATATCTCTGCTTTGATCCAACCGTTGATTGCTTCCATGGCTGCGTTATCTGTTGGAGTACCAGCTCGAGACATTGAATGAACTATGTTATATAGTGGCAATAATTCATTGAAACTTTTTGAAGAATATACAGATCCTTGATCAGTATGTAACACCATTTCAAGATCTGGATTTTTCTTCTTAAGTTCAATTAATCCTTCTAACCCGTGAATATATGTCATACGATCACCTTTTCGTGATGAAAGTGAATATGAAAGTATTTCATTGTTCCATAAATCCATAAAAAGTGTTAGTTCATAATAACTTCCCTTTAAATGAAATGCGGTCATATCACTTACAACACACTGTAAAGGTCCTGTTATATCTAATCCTGTCAGTAGAAGATTTGGATAAATGCGATAAGGATCTCCTGGCTTTTTGTATCGATAATGCTTGGAAACACTTACTATGCCCGCTGTTTTACATAGCTTATGAGCATACTGATCTGATACCATAAGTCCTGTATCCAGACGAATTTTTGCATTTAACCATCTATATCCATGTGATGGATATTTACTATGATATTCCTTAAATAATATAAGATTGGATAACTAAGTTTTTAATTTGTCAGAAGGTTTTTCTAAACGTTTTTTCCATTTATAAAATCCACTTCTGTTAATATCCAGAACATCACATAGATGCTTAACAGGAAATAGAGATGACATTTCCATTATTATTTCGTATTCTTGTTGTTTAAAATAATGTACTCCTTGTTTGCACCAGCTCCTTTCACTTCGTATCCTTTTTTTGCCCTTAATTCATTCGCTTTAGCTATAATAAGTTCATTTATTAATTCTTCTTTGGACATAGCCATATATGTATCAATGTCAGGTGAAGACAATGATTTTAAGACTGATGAATTTTTCATCTTAGGCACTGTATTAGCAAGAGGAATTCCTTGTGCCTTCTTATAATCTGTCATGTATTTATGTGCACAGGATTCACTAAGACCATAAATCTCCATAGCCTCTTTATATGTAATCTCGTGTAAATACATACGTCGTCCTATATCCATTCTTTCTTCTAAACTGTGCTTCATGTGACACCTCCATGATTCCATTATTGTATAAGTGACTACCTTATAAAAAATGGTACTCTTATATATAAATAATGTCTACAATAATTGGGTTGGTGTCTACTTTTAGATTACCACTTCAGTTATGATATTGATAGATGTAATTAAATCAAGAAATAAGTCTGATGAGGAGTACCGAAAAAAGGTTGAAGATGACGCCAATATGCGTCCGGTAAAGGTGTCCAAAGTAGAACAGGATGGAGTAAGTGTCCGTGTTTATATGAAAGTATACAGAGGTGAAAACATTTCATCCGGAAAGATAACATTTCTTACACAATCTGGTATATATAAAGAGGGAGATATGTGGAAGGTGCTGTATCCAGGAATTGTGGCGTTTCATCCGGGATTAGAGGAAGAATTTAGTTCTAACAGGTTAGTTGATATAACAGGTGTGGATGAAACTTTTTTTAATAAATTAAGTGCGGTAGAGCATCTTCTGATAGGAAATGTTGTTTAGAAATTTTAAAAATCAACTTGATTTTTTGAAAATCGGGTGTATACTATAAATAATTTAATACATATGGAACTTCAGGGCAGGGTGTGATTCCCTACCGGTGGTAAAGCCCACGAGCCGAGGCGTAAGCCAGAGCATGATTCGGTGTAATTCCGAAGCCGACAGTAAAGTCTGGATGGAAGAAGTGATATTAAAGTTAGTTATTCATAATGTAATCATAGTAGAATGAATGGCTGGCTTGAATGTGGATACTGGCTCTGAGATGATTTATTATCTCAGAGCTTTTTTGATTGTCAGAGTAAGAATTTGATTTTGGATATTCGGGATTTTGGCGAAAGGCTTCTGAAGTGGTGAGATGAAACTGCTTTGGAAGCTTTTTTATGTCTGGGCGGGATCTTGGTTGTGCTGGGGTGTCTGTATTGTTGAGACGGAGTCTGGTCTGAAATGCTGGAACTGGCAATTGTGGTCGGCAGCATATTATAGCAATTCAGAACAGCATGGCAGCAGGTAAATTTGGCAAAAACCTATAAATGTAAGTTTTTTTGCGGCTTTGGTAGGTTTATTTTAGCTAAAAACTGAAGAAAACATAAGCAATTACCTACTAAACAAGTCATAAACAATGAATTTATAGGTCTTTTAGTTGTAAAAATTCGTTTAACATTATAGACAAGATAAAAAAAGACCTACTAAACTATTGAAAATGCGACTACTTATAGGTATCACGACTTTGAGCCGGCAAAATCAAGGAAAGAACAGAAAGAAGGTGCAGATATGCAGCAGGAAATAAATAATAATTTTTCAAAAGAAGATGAATTCTACATGAAGCGGGCGATTGAACTGGCAAAGAGAGGAACAGGCTGGGTTAATCCTAATCCGCTGGTTGGAGCTGTAATTGTAAAGGATGACAGAATTATAGGTGAAGGCTGGCACAGGAAATATGGTGAGCTTCATGCGGAAAGAGATGCACTTTCAAGATGTATGGAGGATACCAGTGGAGCAACCATATATGTGACACTTGAGCCGTGCTGCCATCATGGGAAACAGCCGCCTTGCACTGAAGCACTTGTGCAGGCAGGAATAAGCAGGGTTGTGATAGGTTCGATGGATCCTAATCCCCTGGTAAGTGGGAAAGGTGTTAAATATTTGGAAGAACACGGGATTAAAGTTGAAGGTTGTGTATGCAATGAAGAATGTCTGGCGATGAATTATGTATTCTTTCATTACATAAGGAATAAAGAGCCATATGTTGTGATGAAAACAGCACAGACACTTGATGGAAAAATTGCCACATATAAGGGACTTTCCAAGTGGATTACAGGTGAGCAGGCAAGAGAAAATGTGCATGCAGACCGTCACAGATACGCGGCAATTATGGTTGGTGTCGGCACTGTGATTGCTGATAATCCAATGCTTGACTGTAGAAGTACAGCCGTAAGCAATCCTCACAATCCTGTGCGAATCATATGCGACAGCAGATTGAGAACTCCGCTGGACAGCAGAATTGTAAAAAGTGCAGGGCAGATACCAACAATAATTGCTACATGTAGTACCGACAGCGATAGGAAATCTTTATATGAAAATGCAGGCTGTGAAGTGATAATTACAAAAGAATCAGAGCAGCACGTTGACCTTAAAGAGCTTATGAACATACTTGGAGAAAAAGGTATCGACAGCGTGATTCTAGAGGGAGGCGGAACACTTAACTTCTCGGCATTGCAGGCTGGAATTGTGAAACGGGTTCAGACTTACATTGCACCTAAGATATTTGGCGGGGCAGACAGTAAGACAGCAGTTGAAGGTCAGGGTGTTGCAAATGTAGATGAAGCATATCAGTTGAGAAACAAGACAGTTCGTCTTCTTGGTGACGATATTCTGATTGAAGGAGAGTTGTAATGTTTACAGGAATTATTGAAGAAATCGGACATGTAAATAATGTAAAAAAAGGAACGGCGTCAGCAATTCTTACAATACAGGCAGAAAAAGTCCTTGAGGGAACACATATAGGAGACAGCATTGCTGTCAATGGTGTGTGCCTTACAGTGACAGGGATATATGATAATACATTTACTGCTGATGTAATGCATGAGACGCTGAACCGCTCATCACTTGGCAAGCTGGTGAGTGGCAGTGCTGTTAATCTTGAAAGGGCAATGGCAGCAGATGGAAGGTTTGGAGGACATATAGTTTCGGGACATATTGATGGAACAGGAAAAGTTGCAGCGATAACCAAGGATGATAACGCGATATGGTATCAGATTAAGACAGACAGCGGAATATTAAAATATATCGTTGAAAAAGGTTCGGTTGCCATAGATGGAATAAGTCTTACGGTTGCCAAGACGGACAGCCAGAGCTTTTCAGTATCAATAATACCGCATACGGCAGGTGCGACAACGCTGTCACTTAGGAAAGTCGGTGATGTAGTTAATCTCGAAAATGACATTGTCGGAAAATATATTGAGAGGTTTCTTGCTCTGCGGGAAGAAGAACCGCAGATGGGAATCACAAGAGAATTCCTGCTAAAGAATGGATTTTAAAATATCAAAGGGAAAGGAAGGTAAAAGAAAATGTTTGAGTATAACACAGTTGAAGAGGCGGTTAAGGATTTACAGGATGGAAAGCTGATACTTGTCTCAGATGATGAAAGCAGAGAGAATGAGGGCGACCTTATATGTGCCGCTGAATTTGCAACTACTGAAAATGTGAATTTCATGGCGACATATGGAAAAGGACTTATATGCATGCCTATGAGTGGAGATTTGTGCAGAAAGCTGGGACTTACACAGATGGTTGCTGACAATACTGATAACCATGAAACTGCATTTACAGTGTCAATAGACCATGTTAAGACGACAACAGGAATATCGGCAGAGGAGAGAGGCTTTACTGCAAGAGCATGTGTGTCAGATGAAGCAAAGCCTGAGGATTTCAGAAGACCGGGACATATGTTTCCACTACGTTCAAAACCTAATGGAGTTCTTGAAAGAAACGGACATACAGAGGCAACAGTAGACCTTATGAGAATAGCAGGACTTAAAGAATGTGGTCTGTGCTGTGAAATAATGAAAGCGGACGGAACAATGATGAGAAAAGAAGATCTCATAGAAATGTCCGAAAAATTCAATCTCAAATTCATAACAATTAAAGCAATTCAGGAATACAGAAAGAGACATGACAACTTGGTTGAGTGTGTGGCAGTTACAAGAATGCCGACAAAGTATGGGGAATTCATGGCACACTGTTATGTTAATAAGTTAAATGGCGAGCATCATGTTGCATTGGTAAAGGGTGACATTGGTGACGGCAGTAATCTTTTGTGCAGGGTACATTCAGAGTGCCTGACCGGAGACGCATTTGGCTCAATGAAGTGTGACTGCGGTCAGCAGTTAGCGTCAGCGATGACACAGATTAACAATGAAGGCAGGGGAGTACTTCTTTATATGAGACAGGAGGGCAGAGGAATCGGGCTTGTCAACAAGCTTAAGGCATATGCACTTCAGGATCAGGGAATGGATACACTTGAGGCTAATCTGGCACTTGGTCTGCCGGGAGACGCACGCGAGTACTACATAGGAGCACAGATATTGAAAGACTTAGGCGCTAAGAGCTTAAGGCTTCTTACTAACAATCCCGATAAGGTATACCAGCTTGCAGATTTTGGAATCGAAATCAGTGAGAGAGTGCCTATTGAGATAGATGCGACCAGCTTTGACAGGTTCTATCTTAAGACAAAGCAGACAAAGATGGGACACATTTTAAATGTAGTGTAAAAATATGGATTATTTATAAGGAGGAATTGATGATGAGAGTTTTAGAAGGTAAGTTAGTTGACAGTGGAATTAAGGTAGGTATTGTAGCAGCAAGGTTTAATGAATTTATTGTGTCTAAGCTTGTTGCGGGAGCTAAAGACGGGCTTGTAAGACATGATGTTTCAGAAGAAAATATTGACCTTGCATGGGTGCCGGGAGCATTTGAGATACCATTGATAGCTTCAAAGATGGCAAAAAGCGGCAAGTATGACGCAGTTATATGTCTTGGTGCGGTTATAAGAGGTGCTACAAGCCATTACGATTATGTGTGTAGCGAGGTTTCCAAAGGCATTGCAAATGTTTCTTTAGCAAGTGATATTCCTGTTATGTTTGGAGTGCTTACTACAGATACAATCGAGCAGGCAATTGAGCGCGCCGGAACAAAGGCAGGCAATAAGGGATTTGAGTGCGCTGAAGGTGCTATTGAGATGGTTAATCTTATTAAAGAGATTGAAGGATAATATATAAAATTTTTAGTAATTGTAAAAGGTCAGATTCGTCAGTAACCATTGGGCTTGGCGGGTCTGACCTTTTGTATTATAAAATATGATATAAAATGGATATGCGAAGCTGGTGATATAAGGTATAATAGATTTGTGTCCTTTAATAATTGTTAAATGAGGATATATTACATATAAATTTATAGAATCGATGGGAGAGATAAGATGAAGTGGGGAATTTTGGCTACAGGTAATATTGCAAAAAAATTTGCATCAACCATAAATCAGATGAGTAAAGAAAATGAACAGTTAGAAGCAGTTGGTTCACGTAACATGGAAAGTGCAAAAGCCTTTGCTAAGGAGCATGATATCCCAAGATATTATGATTCGTATGAAGCACTGGTTAAAGATCAGGATGTTGAGGCTGTTTATGTAGCAACACCAAATACTTTGCATTATGAGAATTGCAGGTTATGTCTTGAACATGGAAAGCATGTATTGTGCGAAAAGCCGTTTACGATAAATGATAAACAGGCACAGGAACTGTACAGGCTGGCAAGGGATAGGCATCTTTTTATCATGGAGGGACTCTGGATATGGTTTCTTCCATTGTATGATCGTTTACACAGTATCTTACAGCAAGGAGTAATTGGAGAAATAAAACATATTTCATGCCAGTATGGGTTTGTTGCAACAGGTGCCAGAAAAGAGCGAAAATTTAACCCTGCACTTGGTGGAGGTGCTTTGTTGGACATAGGAATTTACAATCTGGGATTTCTGCGTATTGTTACAGGGAATGAGCCGCAGAATGTAGAAACTCAAAAAGTACATATTAATGAGTATGGAACAGATGATTACAGCTGTCTCAAACTGACATATAATGATGGATGTACTGCAGAATCAGTCCAGACAATTGGGCAGGAATTAAAACGTAATGCCAGAATTGAGGGAACAAAGGGAAGTATATTTTTACCGGATTTCCAGCACGCCGAGACCATGATACTTGAGGTGGAAGGAAAAGAACCGGAAACAATAGAGTGTCCGGTTGATATAAATGGCTTTGAATATGAAATCAGGGAAGTAAGCAGATGCGTAAAACTTGGATATTGCAGCAGTGATGTATATACAGCTAAAGACAGTATTGCACTTACAAGGCTGATGTATGATATCCGTATGAGCTGGAGTTAAATATGTAAGTACTGAAAACATATTTTACGAGGTAGTTGGAAACAGGCAGTTTAGAATGTTTGAGTATGTGATATAGTAGTATATAAATGTGAATTAAGCATGAAAAGTAGTGAAATAATGGAGTGAAGCAGATATGAAAACAGTTATTATATATGCATCGGTTCATCACAATAATACCAAGAAAATTGTTGATGTCATAGCAGATGAATATGGGGTTGATATTATTGATGCAGCTAAGATTACTGAAAAGGATTTATCAGGGTATGATCTCATAGGATTTGCTTCTGGTATTTATTTTGGTAAGATGCACCAGGCCGTAATCAACTTTGCAGAAGTAAATCTTCCAGAGAATAAGGATGTTTTTCTTATATGCACTTATGGAGGAAAGCCGGTATTTGATTCAATAAAGGGAATTATAAAAGAAAAGCAGGGAAGAATTGTGGGAGAATTTTCTTGTAAGGGATATGACACATTTGGACCATTCAAACTTATAGGAGGAATATCAAAAGGACATCCGGATAAGAATGATCTGGATAATGCAAAGGCTTTTTTTAAAGGGTTGTGTAAAAATCGAAATTTGTAGGAGTGTGTTACATGTATGACTGTTGAAGATGCGATTAATTATTTGATGT
Source organism: Eubacterium sp. AF22-9 (assembly GCA_003458705.1). Classification (GTDB taxonomy): domain Bacteria; phylum Bacillota; class Clostridia; order Lachnospirales; family Lachnospiraceae; genus Lachnospira. Next base: position 14,346 of record QRVH01000050.1, read on the forward strand.
AATAGGTGGTGATATTTTTTGAAAAATGAAATTGTTTTATTTACAGATGGTGAAATAAATCTTGAAGTTGAGTTAAGTCCAGAATTAGAAACAGTATGGTTGACACAGAAACAAATGGAAGAATTATTTGATGTTAAACATGCTACAGTGAGTGAGCATATTTCCAATATTCTTTCTTCAGGAGAATTAGATGGGACTTCTGTCGGTTTTTCCGACAAAAGTTCTGGAGGAAGAAAACCCAAGATATATAATCTTGATATGATATTATCTGTGGGATATCGTGTTAATTCAAAACGCGGCATCGCATTTCGTAGATGGGCTAATTCTGTGTTAAAGCAATATGTGATTCAAGGCTATGCTATTAATGGAAAACGATTGCAAGCGCTTGAAAGAACCGTTGATATTCAAACAAAGATGCTTGCGTGCACATTGGAGGTTGAAGAGTCAGAAATTTTAAAGGCTGTTACCTCGTATACAGATGCATTAATGCTTTTGGATCAATATGATCATCAATCTCTTAAAAAACCTGTGGGAAACAGACCTATATATAAAATAACATATGAGGAATGTAAAAAAATGGTTTCACACATGGAGAGTTCATTTAAATCGGATGTATTTGGTGTGGAGAAAGAAAATGGTAAAGTTGAGGGTATTTTGGCAGCAGTTTATCAGAGTGTGTTTGGTGGAGACGTATATCCGTCATTAGAGGAAAAGGCTGCTAATTTATTATATTTTATGATTAAGGATCATCCATATGTAGATGGATGTAAGCGAATTGCAGCATCTTTATTTTTGGAATTTCTTGCTCGGAATAATGCCTTGTATAGAGATGATAGTAAGATAATCAGTGATGGAGCATTGGTTGCGATTACGCTTATGATTGCAGAGTCAAGACCAGAAGAAAAAGATATAATGGTGAATCTTGTAATGAATTTTTTGACAATGTAGTTAGTTCGTGAATTTTATTATTTAATGAAATTGGTAAATCGGAGTTTGTTACTCTTTTTGGAGGTGAATTGGTAATGATAAAATTAAAAATGTCTATTGAAGATATAAGTGAGTATCAGACAGGTATTTTACCAAAGAATGCTGTTAAAATAGAAACACCTCAGAGCATTGAAGAGATGATGAAAAAAGCGGCATCTATTGCAGCGGTATTATGTGTTTTAATGTTTGTAACGATGCTGTGTAAAACAGTTATGAACAAAACAGTTGTTATTTCGCATGTATTTATTTTGATTGGTTTTTGCCTGGGGTATATTTGTTTGGTGATACACGAGTGGTTACATGGGATTGTCTATCCGAGAAACGTACTGGTTACGATAGGTAAAATAACGGGTAAGATATCATTTGTTGCATTAGCATCATATCCTCTGAAGCGTAGAAGGTTTATTGTAATGTGCCTATTACCATTTGTGCTTGGAATAATACCATTATTGATTTTTATTGTTAGTCCGGCAGAATATAGAGAACTAAATGGACTAATGTTTGGCATGTCATGTATGGGTATGGTTTCGCCATTTCCCGATGTATATAATGTTTTTATTGTCTTAAAAAATGCAATAAAAAGATGCAATAATGTTTTATAAAACGATATGTATAAGGTATCGTAAATCAAGTTTGTCGAATTAATTAAAAACGGAAGTTTGTCAGACTGACGATATACAAAAATAATATAAAAGATATTTCAGTAAA
>QRVH01000051.1 GCA_003458705.1 Eubacterium sp. AF22-9
AAAAACGGATATTCAGGATAAAAGGCATTATGAATATTTTTATAAACGTTGCCTGTCTTTAATTTCAACCGCAATCCAGTATTTAGATAAAAGGCATTATGAATATTTTTATAAACGTTGCCTGTCTTTAATTTCAACCGCAATCCAGTATTTAGATGGAAGAAATTTATGATAGGAATGAGTTTTTATCAAAGTCTCCCAGTTATAGATTTGTATATTATTTTTCCGAAACTTATAATGAAGCTAAAGATGTGGAGGTGTGCTTATGAGAGCGAAATTTAATCATCTATATTTGGATAGCCACGAAAGAAAACTTTTAATACATAGCCTTGTAGAGTTAAAAAATCAGCTCATTCAGCAAGGCAGATATACGGATTGTGTTGACGAGTTTGTTTTTAAGGTCATAAATGCACCGACCAAGAGAATAAAAATTGAATATGTCTAAGACAAATTACAAAGCCGCTTATTCTTATTGATTTTAAGAGTAGGCGGCTTTTTTGCGTTCTCTGGTACTGTTTACATAGCCACCTTGACAAAGTGGCTAAATCTATGTGAAAGGAGGACACATCTATGTTAAATTGCAAAGTGATTGCTCTGACTAACCAGAAAGGCGGTGTCGGAAAAACAACCACAGCGGTCAATCTGGGCGTAAGTCTGGTGCAGCAGGGTAAAAAAGTCCTGCTGATTGACGCTGATGCACAGGCAAATCTCACGATGGCTCTAGGTTATAACAGACCAGACGATATTCCCATAACGCTCTCTACTGTGATGCAGAATATCATAGACGATAAAACGCTTGATGTTTCACAGGGTATTATCCACCACAGAGAGGGCGTTGACCTGCTTCCGTCAAACATTGAGCTGTCGGGCTTTGAGGTAAGGCTAATCAATGCAATGAGCCGTGAGCGTGTCAAAGTCTGGAAATAAGCTGACAATCAGCTCCACTGTAGCTATCAGTGGTTCTGTCCGCATTACGGCAAAGAGAAACAATGTACCAACGGTCAGCAGCATTGCAAAGCTCATTGCCTATGTGCAGGACAGGCTCATAGCAATCCATAACCTTGATTGTCCGTGGCGTCCTTCCGATGTAGGACGGATTTTGCGGACATTCAAAATAAAAAAGAATGTGGAGGTAACAGACAATGGCAAAATCATTATTTGAGGAACTGGGCGGCAAATACGAAAGGCAAGGGGATTATTTGATACCGTGCTTAACTGTACCCGCCGAAGAAGAACAGGCAATAGGCATCTGGGGGCAACGGCATTTAGATTATCTAAAACAGTACCGTAAAGTTACATACACCAATCTTCTTACAAGCGGCAGGCTAAACGCCTACCTTGCCGACATCAACAGACAGGCACAGGAACGCTTTGAAAGGCTCATAGAGGGTATGAAACAGGCACAGGGCATAACGGAACAGCTAAAGGCAGAAAACGCCTTAGAATGGACAGGATGCCTCAATAACATAAGGGCTTGTGCGAGGGAGATTGTGGAAAAGGAAATTATTTTTGCATAAACAGATGATTAGTGGCAGGGGGAAATCCTGCCGCTTTTTCTGCTTTAGTTTGTCAGCTTGACAAATAAAGGGTTAAGGAATATAATTAGATTCAGTATTATACAAGGAGTTAATAAATATGCGGCAAGGTATTCTTAAATAAACTGTCAATTTGATAGTGGGAACAAAAAGTAGCAGTCTCGTTTCACTTTTAATATGGGGCTTAGTTTTTTGTACCCAGTTTAAGAATACTTTTATCATGTAATTTTATATGCCCGAAAACATATAAGTGTTTTGGGGCTATTGGAGTTATTTACCCAGTGATAGGAGTATTTATCACTGGGTATTTTTATGCCCTTTTTTGGGTGTTGATAGGAGGAAAATCACATGAAAATAATTAACTTAGGCATTCTGGCTCACGTTGACGCAGGAAAGACAACATTAACGGAAAGTTTATTGTATACCAGTGGTGCAATTGCAGAACTAGGGAGCGTAGATGAAGGCACAACAAGGACAGATACAATGAATTTGGAGCGTCAAAGGGGAATCACTATCCAGACAGCAGTGACATCTTTTCAGTGGGAGGATGTAAAAGTCAACATTATAGATACGCCAGGCCATATGGATTTTTTGGCGGAAGTATACCGTTCTTTATCCGTATTAGACGGAGCAGTATTATTAGTTTCTGCAAAGGATGGCATACAGGCACAGACCCGTATACTGTTTCATGCACTACAGACAATGAAGATTCCGACAATTTTTTTCATCAATAAAATTGACCAAGAGGGGATTGATTTGCCAATGGTATATCGGGAAATGAAAGCAAAGCTTTCTTCGGAAATTATAGTGAAGCAAAAGGTTGGGCAGCATCCCCATATAAATGTAACGGACAATGACGATATGGAACAGTGGGATGCGGTAATTATGGGAAACGATGAACTATTAGAGAAATATATGTCAGGGAAACCGTTTAAAATGTCAGAACTGGAACAGGAAGAAAACAGGAGATTCCAAAACGGAACGTTATTTCCCGTTTATCACGGAAGCGCTAAAAACAATCTGGGGATTCGGAAGCTTATAGAAGTGATTGCCAGTAAGTTTTATTCATCAACGCCTGAAGGTCAATCTGAACTATGCGGGCAGGTTTTTAAGATTGAATATTCAGAGAAAAGGCGGCGTTTTGTTTATGTGCGTATATATAGCGGAACATTGCATTTGAGGGATGTTATTAGAATATCTGAAAAAGAGAAAATAAAAATCACAGAGATGTGTGTTCCGATAAACGGGGAATTATGTTCATCCGATATAGCCTGCTCTGGTGATATTGTAATTTTACCAAATGATGTTTTGCAGCTAAACAGTATTTTGGGGAACGAAATGCTGTTGCCGCAGAGAACATTTATTGAAAATCCTCTCCCTATGCTCCAAACAACGATTGCAGCAAAGAAATCTGAACAGCGGGAAATATTGCTTGGGGCACTTACAGAAATTTCAGATGGCGACCCTCTTTTAAAATATTATGTGGATACTACAACGCATGAGATTATACTTTCTTTTTTGGGGAAAGTGCAGATGGAAGTCATTTGTGCCATCCTTGAGGAAAAATATCATGTGGAGGCAGAAATAAAAGAGCCTACTGTTATATATATGGAAAGACCGCTTAGAAAAGCAGAATATACCATCCACATAGAAGTCCCGCCAAATCCTTTCTGGGCTTCTGTCGGGTTGTCCATAGAGCCGCTCCCTATTGGAAGCGGAGTGCAGTATGAAAGCAGAGTTTCACTTGGATATTTAAATCAATCGTTCCAAAATGCGGTTATGGAGGGGGTTCTTTATGGCTGCGAGCAGGGGCTGTATGGATGGAAAGTGACAGACTGTAAAATCTGTTTTGAATATGGATTGTATTATAGTCCTGTAAGTACCCCCGCAGACTTTCGGCTGCTTTCCCCTATCGTATTGGAGCAGGCTTTAAAAAAAGCAGGGACAGAACTATTAGAGCCATATCTCCACTTTGAAATTTATGCACCGCAGGAATATCTCTCACGGGCGTATCATGATGCTCCAAGGTATTGTGCAGATATTGTAAGTACTCAGATAAAGAATGACGAGGTCATTCTGAAAGGAGAAATCCCTGCTAGATGTATTCAAGAATACAGGAACGATTTAACTTATTTCACAAATGGGCAGGGAGTCTGCTTGACAGAGTTAAAAGGATACCAGCCAGCTATTGGTAAATTTATTTGCCAACCCCGCCGCCCGAATAGCCGTATAGATAAGGTTCGGCATATGTTCCACAAGTTAGCTTAACAGCTTGCAAAAGTCATATAAAATGAGATTTGAAAGGATTAGAGACTAATTATGATGAAATGTAACTTCATGTTTGCTAAAAATTCAAAGGCATATTCTGTCTACCTGCTGTTCCGATTTGTCTGTTCCCTGGCGGTTTCTATGTCCACAGTGCTTTCCATCGTGTACCACCTGGAGGTGGTGCAGCTGGATGCTTTCCAGCTTGTCCTGGTAGGGACGGTTCAGGAGACCTCCTGCTTTCTGTTCGAGATGCCCACCGGTGTGGTGGCGGATTTGTATAGCCGTCGGCGCTCGGTGCTGATTGGAATGTTCCTCTACGGCCTGGGCTTTCTGATGGAGGGTGCGCTACCGTGGTTCGCGCCGGTTCTGCTGGCCCAGGTTGTCTGGGGTTGCGGTGATACCTTCATCACCGGCGCTCTGGAGGCGTGGATTGCCTCGGAGGAAGAGGACAAACCCATAGACAAGGTGTTCCTGCGGGGCAGTCAAATGGGGCAAATCGGCGGCGTTCTGGGCGTGGTGCTGGGCACACTGCTGGGAAACATAAACCTGCAAATGCCTGTCATCTTGGGGGGCAGTTTGTGCTTGTTGTTGGGGCTGGTGATGGTTCGCATCATGCCAGAAACCAACTTCTCCCCTGCTATTGAGGAACGGCAGGGCTTGCTTAAAGACTTTGTCTGCCTGTTCAAGCTCAACCTGGGCTTTGTGAAAGGCGCACCTGTGTTGCTGGCGCTCTTAGCAATCACACTATGCGGGGGACTTGCCAGTGAAGGCTTTGACCGGCTCTCCACCGCTCATTTTCTGGATGACACGGTAATACCCGTTATCGGGCCGCTGAACAGCGTCACTTGGTTCGGTGTTATCAGTCTTATCGGCAACGGCTTAGGTATTCTGGCTTCTCAGTTGCTCATCGCCCGCATGGAGAAAAAAGGGACTGTCAGCCGAACCAGTGTGGTCATGTCCACCAGCGCCGGGTATATCCTGTTCCTGGTTCTCTTCGCGGTGGGGCGGAGCTTTTGGTTCATGTTGTTGGTGTTCCTGCTGGCGGGGCTTATGCGCACCATCAAGGAGCCTGTGCTGGCCGCCTGGATGAACGACCATGTGGATGAGAAAATGCGCGCCACAGTCTTTTCCACCAGCGGACAGCTGGACTCTTTCGGGCAGATCATCGGCGGGCCTATTGTGGGGCTGGTAGCCCAGCAGGTGTCCATACCCTGGGGGCTGGTCTGTACCGCTTTCCTGCTGTTGCCCGCGCTGTTCTTAGTGCCGGTGGCGGGAAAGAAGCGGGATTGATATGGCATAGTTAAGTTTACTGACGAGCGGGAGATTACTTCCGCTCGTCTTCATTTAGTAGCGCAAAATTTGAGGACTCTTTATTTCCTTATTCGGTATAGCGGAGGCGGCTGTCAATTCGACATAATTTTCTTGTGATACTTTACCGTACATGAGCATTTGTTTCGTATTTGAAAGAACAAACTCACCAAATAAAAAAAACGATATTCGGGTGGGTTATTTTGTTATACCCTAAATTACCCTCTGAATTTGTTTTTAAATTTGGAGGGATTTTTTTATGTCCTTTTTTCGGGCAGTTATCTATCTGCTCATACGAAGCAAAATTTATCAATACATAGCATATCAGAGAACGGCAGGAAACCAGTTAAAAAAATTTCTGCCAGTGCAACGGTACTTCTCACCTTGAAAGTAGAAGTACAATCTCCATACAATAGAATTACTATTTCCTATAACCGTAAAGGTCACAGAGCCTTTGCGGTTTTTCTTTTGTCGATTTTTGTTGGAAAGTGCCGTAGGGCTGTTTCTGATATGCGGTGTCGTTCTCCGCCTCTCCATCTGGATTTTTTACATTTCAAAAATTCAGATGGGAGGTATTTATGGTGAAATATGCACCAAGAAAGGTATATATCAGAGAAAGTGGCGGCTATGTGGAATTATCCTACACGGAGTTCTGCCGTTGCAGGGAATCCGACCAGACCTATATGGACAAGCTGTTTATCCCCATTCAAGGCTGTCTGCTTGAAGTCGTGAGGGAGCAATACACAGACTTCTACCGTGACAAGGAACGGTGGCGTTATCTGCAAAAATTAGATACAAAGAATAGACTGCTATCTCTCGACGGATTTACGGACAGCGAGGGGAATCCTCTGGACTTTATCACTGATGAAGCGGTGGACATTGCAGAAACCGTTGTCAATGCGGTCATGGTGGACAGGCTGAAAGCCGCCCTGCCTTTGCTGTCGGATAGTGAACAGGAGCTGATACAGGCAATCTTTTTTGACGGACTTTCCGAGCGTGAAGTCGGGGCGAGGTTGGGCATAACCCAGAGCGTTGTGAACAAACGCAAAGCCAGAATCCTAAGAAAACTAAGAAAGATAATAGAAAATTAAAATTTAAGGCGTTCAGCCCCCTTGTTTTTTCCTTTGGGAAAATGAGGGGGTTTTTCTCTGCCCTCTCAATCAATTCTGATTGGAGGAAAAGAAGCATGGCATATAACCACGGACGGGAGGACAGGAAATGGCGTATCTGGAAAGAAGCGGAGGAAAAGCTGCTGCGTGAGTGCGGCGTTGATGAAGCGACCATTGAGCAGATACGCATTGCGGACAGGGCAGACTTCAATTCCAACAGGCGGTTTTACCGATGGACGAATGACATTGCGGAATACCTTGAGGACATGGCAGACAGGGAGCGGCAGACGGAAGTGGGTACGGTTGCGGAGTTACTGGACGAGATTGAGAGCGAAAATCTCTATCAAGTATTAGTCGCGGTGGACGGGCGTACCTTGAAAATCGTCCTGCTGAAAATGCAGGGGTATTCCACAAAGGAGATTGCCCCGCTCGTGCATTTGACGACTGGTGCCATCTATGCGAGGTTAGACCATCTGCGGAAGAAGCTACGAAAATTTTATAGCGTCTAAAACAGCCTGCCGTCCTGCGGGCTACTGGGTGAGGGATGGAAATCCCCTCACTTATTTTTTGCAGGAGGCAAGCGGGATGGCATACAGAGTTAAGGCGTACACGCTTCGGGAGGAATCCACGGAAAGCGGCACAAGGTATTTTATCAGCTTTAAGGACGGGCAGGGCAAATCCCACGAGTTGGAAGTGTCGGAACAGTTCTTTATGGAGTTTCGGCAGATGGAACGCAGGAACAGGAATCTCCTCCAATGGGACGAGCGGCACAGGGAGTTTTCGGAAGTATGGGACGAAACGCTGAACAGGCGGGCGTTGAAGCTGCCTAAGAGCATAGAGGAACAAATGATTGAGGCAGAACGGGCAGAACTGCTCTGTAAGGCGGTTGACGGACTGCCAGAGATACAAAGGCGGCGTTTCCTGCTCTACTACGAGTATGAGTTCAATTTTTACCAAATCGCCGCTATGGAGCATTGCACCGCTTCGGCAATACAGAAATCTGTTGCGATTGCAAAGGAGAAAGTAAAGGCGGAAATGAGGAAGTATCTCCAACCGTGACCGACACCGCCCGAAAAAGAAATCTGTTTTTTATTTGTGTGGGATTGGCGGCATTACATACTCTCACTTTTTCTTCGTGGGAGTAAATCTATTTTTAAGGAGGTCAACGCCTATGTGCAACGAAAACAAAAACACCGCCCGAAAGGAGGAAAGCCATGCAGAAGTTACAGACAGTCAACGCCGAAACGCTCCTTTATGAACCGCTTGAGAAGCCGTCCTTTGTGGTGGACAGCCTTATCCCCACAGGCTTGTCGCTGTTCTGCGGCTCACAGAAGATAGGAAAGAGCTGGCTCATGCTGAAGCTATGTTTATGCGTGTCGCAGGGACTTCCCTTGTGGGATATGCCGACAATGGAGGGCGACGTGCTTTACCTCTGCCTTGAGGACACGTTCTGCCGTATACAGGACAGGCTGTTCCGATTGACGAACGAAGCGAGCAGGCGGCTTCACTTTGCCGTGGCAAGCTGCAAGCTGTCAGACGGTCTTATCGTGCAGCTTGAAGATTATCTGAAAGATTACCCAAACAGCAGGCTTATTGTCATTGACACTTTGCAGAAAGTCCGTACAGCTTCAAAAGACAATGCCTACGCAAGCGACTATGGGGACATCTCACTAATCAAAGACTTTGCCGACAGGCATTCATTGGCGGTCATTGTCGTACACCACATCCGAAAGCAGAATGACAGCGATGTGTTCAACAAGGTGTCTGGGACGACAGGCTTAACGGGGAGTGCGGACGCTACCTTTGTTCTGGAAAAGGAGAAACGGGCATCCGACACCGCCAAGCTGTATGTGACGGGCAGGGACACGCCCTATCAGGAATACACGCTGCGTTTCCGTGATTGCAGTTGGGAACTTGTGGAGAGAAAAACGCAGGAGCAGCTTGCGAAAGAAACGATACCAGACGTCCTTTTTCGGTTGGTGGATTTTATGAGGGATAAGGAAGAATGGGCAGGCACGGCAACGGAGCTGTTAGCCGCTATGAGGGAAACGGAAACCATACCCACGGTGATTACGAAATGGCTCAATGAATACCGCACCACATTTTTAAATGAGAACCATATCGTTTATCAGTACAGCCGCAAAAAACACGGCAGGCAGATTTCGCTTGCAAAGCGGGCGGGTGACAGCGGTGACGGTGGTGACAGCGATATTGGGATACCCCCTGTTACTGTCATTGACGCTTAAAGCCGTGTAAAGCTGGCGACTCTGCCCTGCGGGTGACAGCGGTGACGGCGGTGACAGTGATTTTAGGATACCCTGCCGCTGTCATCCCTGCGGGAGAACACCCCGTAAACGCAAAGTGCAGGCGTAGGATTTACCCGCCCTTTTCGGCGTGTAAAACCACCCCTGCGGTCAGAAAAATCCTTCCGATTTTTCCGACTGCGTTTACAGGGTGTAACACACTACACTTTGCCCTGCAAAGTCGTGTGCCAGACGTTCCCTCTGGACTCCCTTATGGCAGGTCTTACGCCCTGCTTATCCTACGCTCCACGCTTCGGATAAAAGAATGGCAGCATGACGGTGACGGCTCTTGCGAGGGGGTATTCCAAAAACACCGTCATCATCGACATGACCGTCATGCAGGGAATAAGGGTGACAGTTGAGGCAGTCGGTAGGGGGTATCCCAAAACTGCTGTCACCGCCGTCACCGCTGTCACCCAAAGGGCAGTTTACCCGCCGAAGAAAGGAAGATGATGAATTATGCCCTATGCAATCCTGCGTTTCCAGAAACGCAAAGCGGGCGGCGTTGCGGCTTGCGAACGCCACAACGAGCGTAAAAAAGAAGCCTATAAAAGCAATCCAGATATAGATATGGAACGCTCGAAAGATAACTACCATCTTGTGAATCCGCCGAGGTACACCTACAAGAAAGAGATTAACCGCATGGTAGCCGAAGCAGGGTGCAGGACGAGGAAAGATAGCGTGATGATGGTAGAAACGCTTATCACGGCTTCGCCAGAATTTATGAACAGCCTGCCGCCCAAAGAACAGAAAGCGTATTTTACGATGGCTCTGGATTTCATTTCAGAGCGTGTCGGGGAGAAAAATATCCTCTCCGCAGTCGTCCACATGGACGAGAGAACGCCGCATATGCACCTCTGTTTTGTGCCGATTACACCAGACAATAAGCTGTCTGCCAAAACAATTTTAGGCAATCAAAAGAGCCTGTCCGAATGGCAGACCGCCTACCATGAGCGGATGTCCTCACGGTGGAATCAGCTTGAAAGAGGTCAGTCCTCAATGGAAACGAAGCGGAAACATGTCCCCACATGGCTCTATAAGTTGGGCGGCAGGCTTGATAAACAGTATGAGGAAATTGTGTCTGCACTGTCCGACATCAACGCCTTTAATGCAGGGAAGAAGCGTGACAAGGCTCTGGAACTGATTGCGGCATGGCTCCCAGACGTGGAGAAATTCTCAAAGGAAATCAGTAAGCAGAGTGCCTATATCAATAGCCTAAAGGAGCAAATCGGGCAGGAATCAGACTATGCGGGGCGTATGCGTGATGAAAAGTATGAGCAGGAACTAAAGGTGCAGAAAGCGAACCAGAAGATATTTGAGTTGCAGAGAACCAACGAGCAGATGGGGCGGCTGCTCTCAAAGATACCGCCCGAAGTGTTGGAAGAATTGCAGAAAAACCATAAAAGCAGAGCGAAAGAAAGGTAGATATGTGAATGAAGAAACAGGATTTTAAGGTGTTAAAGACCAAAGACTTGTACCCGTTTCCCGACAATCCGTTTCATGTGGCAGAGGATGAAACGCTGTCAGAATTAGCGGAAAGCATCAAGGAATTTGGCATTGTCACGCCGATAATCACACGCCCGAAAGAGGACGGGAACGGCTATGAAGTGATTGCAGGGCAGCGGCGTGTCCGTGCGTCTGAACTTGCAGGGATAAATACCGTGCCTGCGTTTGTCCTGCCCTTAGACCGTGACCGAGCCATCATCACCCTTGTAGACAGTAATTTACAGCGTGAGAATATCCTGCCATCAGAGCGGGCGTTTGCCTACAAGATGAAATCCGAAGCCATGAAGCGGCAGGGTTTCCGCACAGACTTAACCTCGTCACAAGTTGTGACGAAGTTGCGGACGGACGACAAGGTGGCACAGGGCTTCGGCGTAGGCAGGATGACCGTACAAAGATTTATCCGTTTGACGGAACTGATACCGCCGATTTTGCGGATGGTGGACGAGGGGAAAATCGCCCTCACGCCTGCGGTGGAACTGTCCTTTTTGAAGAAAGACGAGCAGGAAAACCTCTTTGCCACGATGGAGAGCGAAGAAGCAACGCCCTCACTCTCACAGGCACAGCGGATGAAAAGCCTAAGCCAGAGCGGGCGGCTTGACATGGATACGATATTTGCAATTATGACGGAGGAAAAGGGAAACCAGAAAGAAACCTTGAAAATCAACACAAGCAAGCTGAAAAAGTATTTTCCGAAGAACACAACGCCGAAGCAGATGGAGGAAACCATCATTAAACTTTTGGAGCGTGAATTGCAGAGGAAACGGGGCAGGGACAGCCGCTAATCTTCTCTTTTCGGGAGGTAAATGCAGAAAATTGAGGTATGAAGAATGAAAGAAATCCAGTATGAGATTGTAAAGGAAATCGCCGTATTGTCTAAGGGCGACAGCGGCTACACAAAAGAAATCAATCTTATCTCATGGAACGGAAGAGAGCCGAAATATGACATCCGCAGCTTTTCCCCGAACCGTGAGAAGTGCGGAAAGGGTATCACGTTGAACGCTGATGAAGCAGCAGCACTCCTTGAAGCATTACAGAAAGAAGTAAACAGCGGGGATTGATGGTATCTGATTGACAGGGCGGGGCGTTTCCAGACGTTCTCCTGCCCTGTCTGGAAAGGAAGATTTAAGTATGGGCGAGGATAAGAAAGCAGATAAAAAGAGAAAGCGTATCGTGCCGAAAGCACCAGTTCAGATGATAATCAGCCGTGAATATGTCGGCACGCAGACAGTCACAGAAGCGTTTATCCCGATTATTTCCGAGGATATTCGGAAGAAGATTGCCGAGGGCGACACCTTCGACAATGAGGGGCTGTCCGCTTAGAATGTACGCAATGGAACATGAAAACAGATAGGACAGATATGGAGGTTTTACAGTATGGCAGGAATAAGAATGGAGAACAAGATTTATGAAGTCGGCATGTACTGCCGCTTGTCAAAAGACGATGGCACGGATAACGAGAGTGCGAGCATTGCGACACAGAAATCCATCCTCACGGATTATGTGAAAAAGCAGGGATGGCACTTAGCAAAAACGTATGTGGACGACGGTTACTCTGGTACAAATTTCCAAAGACCAAGTTTCCAGAACATGATTAAGGACATTGAAAGCGGTCTGATAAACTGCGTTATCACGAAAGATTTATCTCGTCTGGGGAGGAACTATCTTGATTGCGGACTGTATCTGGAAGTGTTTTTCCCAGAGCATAATGTGAGGTATATAGCGGTCAATGACGGCGTGGACACGCTCAATAAATCCGCTATGGACATCACGCCTTTCCGCAACATCCTAAACGAAATGTATTCCGCCGATGTGTCGGTCAAGATAAAATCGGCGTACCGAGCGAGGTTTCAGCAGGGGAAATTCATGGGGACGACAGCACCATACGGTTACGTCAAAGACCCCGCCGACCACAACCATCTGCTGATAGATGACAAAGTTGCCCATGTGGTAAGGGAAATATTTGACCTTGCGTTAGCGGGCAACGGAATCGCCAAAATCCGCAAGCACATCAACAAACAGCATATCTTACGCCCCGCCGCTTATGCGGCGGAGCAGGGGGCAACAGGCTATGAGAGGTATTTTGAGGAGAATGAGGAGAACCGTTATATTTGGAGCGAGAACAGCGTAAGGGGCATTTTAAGAAGCCCGATATATGCGGGAAACCTTGCAGGCTACAAGCGGATTGCCGCCAACATGAAAAGCAAGAAACGCCCCTCTAAGCTGCCCGAAGAATGGGAAGTGATACCAGACACCCATGAGGGGATAGTCACGCAGGAGGAATTTGATATTGTCCAACAGCTTATTACAAGTCGTAGGCTTCCACAGAACAAGGGAGGATTTGTAAATATTTTTGCAGGCGTTATCAAGTGTGTGGACTGCGGATGTGCTCTGCGGGCAATGAACGTACACAGGAGGAAACGCCCAGAGATTATCGACTGTGTACAGTATTCATGTAATAATTATGCAAGAAACGGAAGAAGCGAGTGTAGTGCCCACAATATAGAAGCAAGGGATTTATTCAATGCCGTTCTTGCCGACATCAACTGTTTTGCGGATATGGCAGTGAATGATGAAAAGGCGGTCAGGGCCATAGAAAAGCGGCTCACGGAAACAGACCAGAGCAGGGCGAAAGCATTAGAGAAAGAACGTAAGAAGCTGAACAAACGCCTTGCGGAACTGGACAGGCTGTTTTCCTCTCTCTACGAGGATAAGGTCATGGAGCGTATTACCGAGCGGAATTTTGAGATGATGTCGGGGAAATACCAGAAAGAGCAGCTTGAAATTGAAGCAAGGCTGAAAGAGGTGACGGAAACTCTTAATGAAAGCTACGAGAAATCACGGGGAATCCGTGACTTCCTCGCCCTTATCCGAAATTATCAAGGCTTAAAAGAACTGGATGCAACAGTTATAAACGCACTCATAGACAAGATACTTGTTTCGGAGCGTGAGAAGATGGCAGACGGAACAGTGAAGCAGGAAATCAAGATTTACTATAAATTCATCGGCTTTGTCGATGAATTACATATCATACCTACAAAACGGTGGGCAGCAATGCCCGCTAAAAATTGTACGGTGTGCGGCGTTGAATATGTCCCGGGCTCTGGTGCATCAAGGTATTGTCCTGCTTGTGCCAAGAAGATACGGAGGGAGAAATCAAACGAGAGCAAACGCAGGAGCAGAGAACAGAAAAGGATAGCATGTATGAACTGTCCGCAAAAAATGACCGACTGACCTTGAACAAAGGCATGGACGTATTGAACGGCAGGGCAACATGTTCCCAGAGGTGGAGGTTTACCGCTATGTGACCGAGCAGACTTTTGATGCCTACCTCTATCAGTTGGTGGAGAGCAAACAGAAATTTATCAGCCAGATAATGACGAGCAAAAGCCCTGTCCGTTCTGCCGAAGATGTGGACGAGGTTGCCCTGTCCTTTGCGGAGGTTAAAATGCTTGCCACAGGCGATGCCCGTTTTAAGGAAAAGATGGATTTGGATATACAGGTTTCCAAGCTCCGAGTGTTAAAGCAGAGTTACCTTTCCGAGCATTACTACCTTGAGGACAGAGTGCTGAAATACTATCCCCAGACCATTAAGGAGTATGAGAAACGCATTGCGGGCTATGAAAATGATGCAGCTCTTGCCGAGCAGCACAAGCCGCAGGGTGAGGATAAGTTTTGCCCGATGACCCTAAAAGGCGTGACCTATACCGAAAAGGCAGCTGCAGGCGAAATGCTCCTTGCAATCTGCAAGGACTATCCGATGTCCGCAGCTACCGAAATCGGCAGCTATCGAGGTTTCCGAATAGAGATTTATTATGATACCGTCAACGCCCATTATTGTATGAACCTTTGTGGAAAGGCAAAGCATAAGGTGGATTTAGGCTCCGATGCTCTCGGAAATCTGACTTGAATTGAAAATGAGCTGTCAAAGCTCCCTGCCAGACTGGAAGCTGCCAAGACCAAAAAGGCGGAAACTATTGCACAGCTTGAAATCGCAAAGGAGGAAATCAAGAAGCCTTTTGCCTTTGAAGATGAGCTGAAAGAAAAAACAGAACGGCTGAACGCTCTTAACATTGAGCTGAATCTGAATGAAAAAGATACTTCCGTTATGGATACCGAGCCAGAGCAGGCAGAAGAACAGCCCGAAAGAAAATGTGCAAGTCGGGAGAGATAATGTGGTTTGCATATTTGTATTGCTGATTTCTGGGAAGTATAATAGGTGTAGATTAGTAAATGTCGGAGGTGAAAGGTGTGCTTGATAATTTCAGATTTGAAACCTTTGTTGATGTGAATAGCAACATCTTTGCTGAATATCTAAGCTCCGTTATCGCAAAGCTGCCCAAAGAAAATCCAGAATACCGTTCCACAGAGGAAGGATAGAGGAACTCTACAAGGAGTATCCAAAAGTGATGGAGGCTCTGGATACGGAGAAACCGAGCGATTTATCCGAGCAGGAGTGTAAGGCTTTGATAGAAGTTTTGGAGCTTCGGAACAAACTCAGCGATATGCAGCAGGAAGCAATCTATTTCAGAGGGTGCTATGACAGCATTGGGTATCTCAAAAAGGCAGGAATTTTATAACCGAGAATGGGCAGCATTGGCGTTGAGCTGATGCCGCTTTTACATAAAATAAATAAAGGTATAGGGGCATGATATAGTTTGCCATAATAGCTTTTTTAATAATGGAATGGTATAATCAAAGTAGTAAATCAAAGTACGAGGGAGAAATATTATGGAGCAAGTTGCAAAATGTAAATCTTTAGTAGCTATTTTCAGAGATGATAAAAAAATGTTAGATGGTCCACATGCGGTTGGCTTTGATATAGAAAAAGACAAGGCTTTTCATATTGATGTAGAACAATGTGGAATCAGAAAAATTTCAATAACTTCAGATGTGGATGTTTCTGTATTTGATTTATATGCATTATTTTCACGCATTGAAAGATTGTTAATGCTGTTTGATGGGGCTTTTATTTCTTTATCAGAAATTCAATTA
>QRVH01000052.1 GCA_003458705.1 Eubacterium sp. AF22-9
ACATTTATCGTATACACAAAAAGATGGAAGAGAGTATAAAAGGTATGCCGTAGTGATTTATGGTGATCATTAATGGAGATGGTGAAATATCAAGTCTTGATATGTTGTATATAAAAAGAGATGAAGAGAGTATAAAAGGTATGCCGTAGTGATTTATGGTGATCATTAATGGAGATGGTGAAATATCAAGTCTTGATATGTTGTATATAAAAAGAGATGTCCTTGAAATTAAGTCATTGACAGGGGCATATATAAAGGCAGCGGATGTTAATCATGATGGGGTGGTTAATAGTATAGACATGTTATATGTTAAGAGACATGTTCTGGATATCAGGTATATTGAACAGTAATTGTGAGGAATAATTAATGATAAAAAATTTAAAAGGGATAATAGCATGTATTCTTACTGTATGTATGTGTCTATTATTACAGATGAACAGCATAAATGTAGATGCAGCTGAGACAGCCAGTATAAGTATAGGTTCAGCAAGTGGTAATGTTGGAGATACAGTAACAGTAACTGTATCAGTAAGTGCACCAAGTGAAGTATATTTGTGTGACTTTTATATAAATTATGATGCATCTATACTGGAGGCTGTTTCGGGATATGATGCAGGGGGCGGCGGAACAATCCGCTTATTATCTACAGATAAGACTAGTTTTAGTATAAAGTTTAAAATTAATAATCCTGGTTCATCAGCAATCTCGGTTGTTACATCAACTGCAATTGTAAGTTCTGCTTATGAAGACAGACTGGTAATAAGTTCCTCTTCAGGAACAGTTACCGGAAAAGCACCTGTAAGCTATTCATCAGATAACACATTGTCATCGCTTCAGATAAGTCCGGGAACGCTTTCACCAGCATTTTCACCGGAAATTACAACATATAATGCATCTGTTGACTCTGATGTGGAAGAACTTGTTGTAAGTGCGGTTGCCAATGACTCTAATGCTAAAGTCAGCGTCAGCGGAAGAAAAATGGATCCGGGAAGAAATACAACTACAATTACTGTCACTGCAGAAGATGGTTCAGTAAAGAAATATATAATATATACGACCAGAGCAGCAGGCAGTAATGAACAAGAGACACAGACCGAAGCAGAAACACAGACTGAAGTTCAGACAGAGCAGGCTGATAATATACAGGTTACTATAGATAAAGTACAGTATACAGTTATTCAGGATTATTCAGAGCATGAACTTCCAGAAGGCTACGAAGAAACAGAAATTGATTATAATGGCGGAAAGATAATTGCAGGAAAAGGCTTAAAAACAGGACTTATCCTTATGTATCTTGAAAGTGACAATGGTGAAGGAGGCTTCTATGTGTATGATGAAACTGCAAAAACATTTTCACCATATAACACAGTTGATGAACCCCAGGTAACATTTGTTGTTCTTCCAATACCGGATTCAGTCAACAAACCTGATGGGTATACACTTACCAGATTCACAATGAATGGTAAAGAAGTTGACGTGCTTATTGATGCTGACAGACAATATTGTCTTTTCTATGGAGTGAGTTCGTCAGGAGAAAAGGGCTGGTTCAGCTACAGAATAAGTGATGCAACAATACAGGCTTATTCGATAGATAAAAGCGATATTTCTGGCATCATAAATACATCTGGAAAAGATACAAAACCAGCAAATAACAAGGGTTATATTGTTGTTATATCAATTCTGGCTGTTTTAATAGCCGCATTTGCAGTTGTTACGGGAATCCTTTGCTCTAAGCTGTCAAAGGTAAAGAAGGTATTTAATATGGCATCAAAAGATGGCGTTGACCTTGATTCATATACAGAAAAAGAAATAGATGAGTATGATCTTGACGATTATGAAGAGGGCGGGGATTATGATGATCTTGATTCTTCATCTGATGAAATTGCTTATGGTGATGACAAATCAGGTAAGGATGATGTCGAAGAACTGAAACTTTTTGATATTGATGATGATAAGTAGATAATTAAAAAGCCTTAGTGTAAATGTGTTTTTTGATTCACATTTCACTAAGGCTTTTTCTTATTCTTCCGGAAGTGACCAGTTTTCTGCCTGATTATAATAGTCGGCGGACATTTCGCTAAATTGGGCGGACATGTATGGATCATCTGTTGCTGCGGAAAGTTCCTCATAACATTTGCCGAGTAAAGACAATGGCTTGTTTCCGCTGCTTGCCGCATCAAGTATGCTTTCTGTTTCAAATGCAGCATTATACAGCCACAGCACAGCTTCTTCATAGTCTGCCTGGTTCATGTAAAATGTTCCGAGAATCAGACACATTTCAGCAGGAGGATTGTCAGCAACTGCTTTTAAAGTGGTCTTAAAGAATGAGTCAGTGTCACCGTCTACCATATATATCTTAGCAAGAATACAGTTGATTTCTTTCATTAAATCATTGCTTCTGCCTTCTTTGGATAAAATATTTTCAAATATATTCCTGAAAGCAATAAAGTCGGAATCTTCACCGGATATAAGAAGCTCTTTACACAGCATAGTAACTACATAATCTTCAATGTGGACTCCTTTTTCAAATGCTTTGAAATATGTTGAAAAGTCTCTTTTACTATGGTCGCCCGCCTGCATGTGAAGAATTTCAATGTCACTGTCATATACGACTGGCGTGAGCCGTACTGTTTCATGTATTGGTGAAATCCATGTGAATGAACGGAGCCTTTTGAAAAGCTTCGGGCGGAGTTCTTTGTGTGCATTGTATACAGAATTATATTCTGATGCATTGACATAATACATCTGAACAATGTCTATCTCTGGAAGAAGCATATGTTTCAATTCTCTTAATGCGTAGTTGTTGGTATCATCAAGCATTTCGTCTGCGTCAGCACTAAATATGTAGTCACATCTGGCTTTGGAAAATGCGAAATTTCTTGCGGCTGAAAAATCATTTATCCATTCAAAATCATATATTTTATCGGTGTAGTGAGCGGCGATTTCTTTGGTATTGTCAGTTGAGCCTGTGTCTACAATAATCAATTCATCATAAGTTCCTGCGTATGAATCAAGACACCTTGCAAGAATGTCCTGCTCATTTTTTACAATCATGCACATGCTTATAGATATCATGTTTTTCTCCTGTTCTTAATTGGATTTATATAGGTTATATCGGTAAATGCCTTGATTTTTTTAGGTATTCGTAAGATACTTGATAGCAATGATAACATATATCTGATACGAGGTACACAATGTCAAAAAAGAAATCTGCAGCAGAACCAGTTGAATATATAGACAGTCAGGCTTTTGATGCGGCGAAAGAGAAGATAATCGGTAAGAGCCATAATGACAAGGGGATAGGTACTTTGTCGGAAAAGACGCTGCATGCAGTATTAAAAATGTATTATGAACCCGATGAGGATAATCATGAGGTTGCAATAGATGGTTATTTTGCAGATATATATAACGAGCATGGGATAATTGAGATTCAGACGAGGCAGCTTAACAAGTTAAGGGATAAACTGTCAGTATTCCTGAATGAATATCAGGTGAGGGTTGTATATCCAATGCCGTATGAGAAGTATTTAAGCTGGATTGAACCGGAAACAGGGGACATTACTTCTAGAAGAAAGTCTCCGAAGCGATGTTCTGTGTATGATGCGATGTTTGAACTGTATAAGATTAAAGCATTTTTAAAGAATCAGAATCTTAAGGTTACATTGATGCTGATTGATATGGAAGAATATAAGCTTCTTAATGGCTGGAGTTACGATAAGAAGCGCGGAAGTGTGCGTTATGACCGCATTCCTGTTGGAATAAGAAAGATAGTTGAACTGGACTGTCCACAGGATTATATGCAGTTTGTACCAGAGGGACTTGAGAAGAACTTTACTTCAGCGGATTTTGCAAATGCAGCGCATATTGACAGGCAGACTGCTGCCAGTGTACTTGCAATGCTTAATTACATGGAACAGGTTAAAAGAGTCGGAAAGACAGGCAATGCTATATATATGATATTGAAGAACATTATTGAATGGAGATAGTATGTACTCTGTAAATGGAAACTGCTTTCGAATATCTGTAAGAAATCTTGTGGAATTCATGTGTGCAGAAGGTGATATTGACAACAGGAATACAGGCAGTAATGATGTGAAAATCATGCAGGAGGGGGCAAGGATTCACAGGAAAATCCAGCACAGCATGGGAACCATGTATCATGCAGAAGTGCCTTTAAAGATTGAGATACCACTTGTATCTGACTTAGGGATTGAGTATGTATTACAGGTTGAAGGCAGGGCTGACGGTATTATTGCAGATATTAATTATGACGAGGATGGCAATAAAGAGCCTGAGAGCGATGCAATAATTGATGAGATAAAGACTATGCAGACAGATGTTTCTCTGCTGAAAGAACCGGTCTATGTGCATAAAGCCCAGGCACTGGTATATGGTTATATATATGCAAGCCAGAAGAAGCTGTCAAAGATTGGAATCCAGATGACTTACGTTACTCCTGAGCCTGAGACAATCAACAAGTTTCTGGAAGAATATACATTTGAAAGAATTGAAGAGTGGTTTAATAAGCTGATTACAGGCTTTAAGAGATGGACTGATTATACATTTGATGAGAGGCATAAAAGGACGGAATCAATCAGAGAACTTAAGTTTCCCTATGAATACAGGGAGGGGCAGAAGAATCTGTGCGTGAGTGTATACAGGGCTATTGAAGATAATACCAATCTATATATTCAGGCACCTACAGGTGTCGGAAAGACGTTGTCTACTGTGTTCCCGGCTGTGCAGGCGTTAGGACAGCAGATGTCAGACAAGATATTTTACCTGACGTCAAAGACAATAACGAGAACTGTTGCGGAGGATACTTATGCTATATTAAGAGATAACGGGCTTCATATGAGAACTGTTACTCTTACAGCGAAGGACAAAATATGTCCACTTGATGAGCGCAACTGCAACCCCGTGGCATGTCCTTATGCCAAGGGGCATTTTGACAGGATTAATGATGCTGTGTACGACATAATAACGAGCCAGATGGTTATCGGAAGAGATAATGTCATGGAATATGCCAACAGACATAATGTCTGCCCGTTTGAGATGTCGCTTGATGTTTCGTACTGGTGTGATGGAATTATATGTGATTATAATTATGTATTTGACCCGGATGCGTCGCTTAAGCGGTATTTTGGCAATGGTGCGAAGGGTGATTATGTGTTTCTTGTGGATGAAGCACATAACCTTGTGGACAGAGCAAGAGAAATGTACAGCGCAGTGTTGAAAAAAGAAGATTTTCTTGCGGCTAAGAAGCTTGTCAAAGAGATGGACAAGCGGCTTGCAGGCGCACTTGACAGATGTAACAAGCAGTTGCTCGAATATAAAAGACAGTGCGATACATTCATGGTTGTGAGTGGTCTTGGAACATTTCCAGCCAGCCTTGAGCGTGTCATGGGACTTATGCAGAAGTTTATGGAAAGGCATAAGGGTGAGCCTGTGACTAACGAGCTGCTCGAGTTTTTCTTTGCAGTGAGACATTTTCTTAATATGTATGACTGTGCTGATGAAAAATATGTCTATTATAATGAGCATGATAATGATGGAAACTTTCTTGTACATCTGTACTGTGTTGACCCGTCTGGCAACATAAGTGAGAGACTTTCACAGGGCAGAAGCACGGTATTCTTCTCAGCAACGCTGCTTCCGGTCAATTATTTTAAGGAAATGCTTTCAGGTGATGTATCAGAAAGAGCGGTGTATGCACACTCTTCTTTTGAACCTGATAATAAGAGAATTGTCGTGGCTACTGATGTGACAAGCCGTTATACAAGAAGAAACGCAAGGGAATATGCCAAGGTACATGATTATATTATGCATATGATTTCTGGCAGAAGCGGCAGATATATGGTGTTCTTTCCGTCATATTCTTACATGGAGAGTGTTCTTGAGTGCTTCAGGTGGGAAAATGGTGTTAATGTGGTCGAATGTGGTGGAGAAGATACATTTTTACCAGAAAGCTGTGTGAATGTGCTTGTGCAGGGAAGGTTTATGAAGGAGGCTGACAAGGAAAATTTCTTATCAGCATTTTACGAGGAACTTCCAGAAGGGGCTTCGCTTGCAGGATTCTGTGTGCTTGGAGGAATATTTTCCGAAGGCATTGACTTAAAGGATGAGAGCCTTATCGGAGCTGTCATTGTTGGAACTGGGATTCCGATGGTGTGCAGGGAGCGTAACATTTTAAGGGATTATTTTGATGAATTTGGCAAAAATGGATATTCGTATGCTTATGTTATTCCGGGAATGAATAAGGTGCTTCAGGCAGCAGGAAGGGTTATAAGGACGGATACGGATAAGGGTGTTATTGCACTTCTGGATGACAGATTCATGAGTGGTGAATATGAGCGTATGTATCCAAGAGAGTGGAACAGGATATTTCCAGTCAGTCTGGGTAATGCTTATAAATGTATTAAGGATTTCTGGATGGAACAGGATATATAGGGCATTGATAAAAATGTACAATGTTAGAACTTGTAGTCGGACTGTATGTGTGATAAAATTTAGACAGATATTATTAAGGTCCGGATATATGATGATTTGGTTTGATTATGGGAGATGGGCTTATGCAGAACGTGGAAGAGATTAATAAGAATATAGAAAGCAAAACTGTAGACAAGCAGGTCTGGCAGTCTCTGGGATTTGATGAATTACAGGCTATTGAGATTATCAGAGGAATTGAGAATGGCATTGATGTGAGTGTGTATTGCAAAGAGGAATTCAATGCTGCCCAGATGAAAGCATTAAGACTTGGCCTGGAAGAAAAACTTGATGTAAGCAGATTTGCAGATTCACAGTATGATTATATGCAGATGGAAGAATTGAAGCAGGCTGTGCGTATTGGAATGAATATGGATGATATATGTAATCCTAAGTTCAGTCATTCTGTTATGAGAGAGATAAGGCTTGCATCAGAGCTTAATTATGATCTGACCAGATATGCAAAGCTTGGTTATTCAGGAGAGGTATTAAGACAGATAAGACTTGCAAGAAAAGAAGAGATTGACCTTACATTTTTTGTTGAGGATAATTATGATGAATATCAGCTCAATGAGATAAGGCTGGGAATACACAGTTGTGTCGATATAACTAAGTATCTGCTTCATGAATATAATGGGAAACAGATGGAACAGATAAGACTTGGACTTGAGGAAGGGATTGATGTTACTCCATATAACATGGTTGGATTTTCATCGGGACAGATGAAACAGATAAGACTTGGACTTGAAGAAGGAATAGATGTTTCTGAATATGCAGATCCGTTTATTGATGCGGTAAGCATGAAAGAGGCAAGACACAGAATTTCTGATAAATGGAATGACGAGAAGCCTGCACTTAATGAATTGCAGTCACAGGAAATTCTTATGGGACTTACAAGCGGTGTAGATGTTTCTTTATATGCTGATCCAAGATATACCTTTAAAGAGATGGAGAAGATAAGACTTGCACTTGAGAGGGGAAGTAATCTGGATGGGCTGCTTAAGTATGGATGTTAAGATGCAGCTATTACAGTACAGTGTTTTGATAATGAATGGATAAGACCTTCGGAAAGGGGGAACAGCATGAGCAATACAGAAATAGTTAATGAAACAGCTGATATAGATGATATCGAGTTACATGAGGTTTATGTATATATTGCAGATGATAATATGAGCGCATCAGTCAGGCTTGGCAAATGTGATGAAGGATATACATATGATGAAGTCATGAATAAGCTATCGCTTAATGGAATTAAGACGGGAATAGACGAAGAAAAAATTCGATGGATGATTTCACAAAAAATATATGACCAGCCTGTTGAAATTGCTGTTGGTAAGCCTGTAAATACAGGAAAAGACGGATATTATGAATTCTTTTTTGATACTGATGCAATTAATAACAACAGACCAACAGTAAGAGAAGATGGTTCTATTGATTATTTTAACCAGAAGAGATTTGAAAAGGTTAATGAGGGTGATTTGCTGGCAAGATATCATGAGCCGACTAAAGGGGAGTTTGGCTTCGACATATGCGGGAAGCTGCTTGTGCCTAAACCAGGAAAACCAAAGCCAAGACTGCATGGTAAGGGCTTTAAGACATCTGAGGATGGGAAAGAAACTTATGCTGCAATATCTGGAAAGATTGAATACTGCAACTATGATTTAAGTGTTGTTAATGTGTATGAGGTTAATGGTAATCTTGACATGAGTATGGGGAATATTGACTTTAACGGGGATGTTAATATTACAGGCAGTGTGAGAAGTGGTGTAACAGTTCATGCCATGGGAAGTATATATGTTGGAGGCTTCGTTGAGGGAGCAACACTTATTGCCGGGAAAGATATTGTATTAAAGGATGGCGTTAATACTAAGAATTCAGGAAAGATCGAGGCAGGGGGAAATATATCTGGCAGATTTTTTGAGAATACAGAGGTTATTGCCAAAGGAGACTTACAGTGTAATTATATTCTTAACTGCAGGGTGCTTACATATGGCAGGGTATTTGTTGAGGGACCCATAGGTTCTATTATAGGTGGTGATGTAACTGGTGTTATGGGAATCAATACTACATCATGTGGACATGAAAGCAATGTAAAGACTTTGTTGAGGGTTGGTTCGACCAAAGAAATCAGAAAAGAATATGCAGAACTTATTATGGAACTTAAGGAAGTAGACGGACAGATTGAAACTTTTGAAATGGCTAATAAGAAGTTTGAGATGATTAAACAGAACATGCCTGAAAAGTATGATAGTAAAATGGCATTGAAAGTTACCCAGTCAAAGATTGTAAAGATGGCTCAGAAAGCCAAGCTTGAAGAAAAGAGCAAGGCATTATACAATCTTATAAGAGATTCAGATAGAGCAGTTGTTAAAGTAAAGAATCATATATATCCGGGAAGCAGGGTATATATGGATGATAAGACTTACATGCCAAGTTCTGTATTTTCACATATTATTGTTAAGAAGACGCCAAGCACGATTATTCTTAGTGATTATGATGAATAAGTATATTACAGGGAGAGTATTATGATAGAAGAAGTTGTTTCGGTGGAATTGCCGGTGCATGAAAGGCTGGTAGTAAGAAAGAACAGACTTACGAATGAAGGAAACGGCATTGATATGCCAAGGATTTCTATAGTTACAGGCACTCATGGGGATGAACTTGACGGACAGTATATCTGCTATGAGGTTATCAGAAGAATTGAAAGAGAGAAGAATAAGCTTAAAGGAATTGTAGATATTTATCCAGATATTAATCCTCTTGGACTTGATACAGGTTCAAGAGGAATTCCTATGTTTGACCTTGATATGAACAGGGTTTTCCCTGGTGATAATAATGGAGCGATGGCTGAATATGTGGCAGCAGGTATTATTGAAGATATTATTGGAAGTGATTTGTGTATTGATATCCATTCAAGCAATATATTTGTAAATGAGATGCCACAGGTAAGAATTAATGATGATACGCAGGAAAAGCTTCTTCCTTATGCGAAGATGATGAATGCACAATTTGTGTGGATATATTCGTCTATTACTGTGCTTGATGCAACTCTTGCCTATAGTCTTAACCATCTTGGTGTGCCTACTCTTGTTACGGAGATGGGTGTTGGAAACAGAATTACGCCAAAGTATTGCAGGGATATTGTTGATGGTATATTTAACCTTATGTCTCATATGGGGATATGGGATGATGAGCCGAAAGAAGTGAATGAACCTATTATCTCTACAGAGGGTGAGGTTACATTTCTTACTGCTAAGGAAAGCGGAATATTCGTATCAGCAGTTGATTCTATGGGAAGGATTGGAATTGGAACGCATATAGGAGATATTATCGAACCTATTGAGGGAAGAATAATCCAGAGAATTGAATCGCCTACAGATGGAATTATATTTACATTAAGAGAGAATCCGGTAGTACATAAGGGGGCTCTTATAGCAAGAGTTTATGGTGGCAGATAATGAAGAAAGAGATTATTTATTCTTTAAAGGGTATATATAGAGAAGATTATCAGATAGAAGGCTACAGATTCGGCGGCGGTGAGAAGTCGGCATGTATTGTTGGTGCATTAAGAGGAAATGAGATACAGCAGCTGTATATATGTTCGCAGCTTGTTAAAGCACTTAAAGAGCTTGAGGCTCATGGTGCAATATCACACAATCATGAGATTCTTGTTATCCCATCTGTTAACAGATTTTCCATGAATGTAGGAAAGAGATTCTGGCCTACAGATAATTCTGATATTAACAGGGCTTTTCCTGGGGATGTTAATGGAGATACAACCAATCAGATAGCAGGAACACTTTTTGACAGAATTAAGGGTTACAGTTATGGCATACATTTTGCAAGCTTTTATATGCCAGGTGATTTTATTCCTCATGTAAAGATGATGGATACGGGATTCCAGAGTGCGAGTCTTGCCAATCTGTTCGGACTTCAGTACGTTGTTATTAGAAAGCCGAAGCCAATGGATACAGTGACACTTAATTATAACTGGCAGATGAATGGTACTAATGCATTTTCAATATATACTAACAGCACAGATATGATTGATGAGAAGTCTGCAAGACAGGCTGTGTCATCTGTTCTCAGGTTTTTAACCAGAATGGGTATTCTTAAGTACAACAATCACAGTGGATATATTGCAAGTGTTATTAACGAGTTTGACCTTATGGCAGTCAAGACTTATGATGCAGGATTTTACAAGAGACTTAAAGAGCCGGGTGACCCTGTATATCATGGAGAACTTATTGCACAGATTCTTGATCCATGCGAGGGTACTGTTAAGAGTGAGATAATATCACAGACAGACGGTATTGTTTTCTTCGCACATACAGGTCCTACCGTAATGGGTAATCAGGTTGTTTACAAGATAATAAGAAGAATGCATGAATAGTTGTTTGAAAATATGTTTTATTGTGATACAATGGTTAAATATTAATAATTAATATAACTAATCTCAGGAGGAAGATATGAGCGGCGTAAAGAGAGTTTTTGTCGAGAAAAAGAAACCATTTGCAGTTAATGCGAAAGAATTACTTGAGGAGATAGGAGGATATCTTGGAATAAAGACTATTACAGATGTAAGAGTTCTTATCCGTTATGATATTGAGAATCTTTCAGAAGAAACATATAAGAAAGCACTTACTACTGTTTTTTCTGAGCCACCAGTAGATGATGTTTATGAGGGAACATTTCCAGCGGGAAAGGACGATTTCGTGTTCTCTGTAGAGTATCTTCCAGGACAGTTCGACCAGAGAGCTGATTCTGCAGAACAGTGTGTTAAGTTCTTTAATGAGAATGAGACACCAGTTATCAAGACTGCTGTAACTTATGTATTGACAGGAACTGTTACTGATGAGGAGAAGAACAGGATTAAGGAACACTGCATTAACCCTGTTGATTCAAGACAGGCAGCAGAGGATATTCCAGAAACTTTAGTTACTGAGTTCAAGACTCCTGCTGATGTTATTTATTTTGACGGATTCAAGGATATGCCAGAGGATAAGTTAAAGGAATTATATGATTCTTTAGGACTTGCCATGACATTTAAGGATTTTAAGTTCATTCAGGAGCATTTTGCTAGTGTTGAGAAGCGTGATCCTTCTATGACTGAAATCAGAGTACTTGATACATACTGGTCAGATCATTGCCGTCACACAACATTTGCAACAGAGCTTACAGATGTTAAGTTTAAGGACGGATTCTATAAAGCCCCTATGGAAGCTACATATAACAAGTATCTTTCAGACAGAGCAGAAATATATAAGGACCGTAAGGACAAGTTCGTATGCCTTATGGACCTTGCACTTATGGGTGCTAAGAAGTTAAAGGCTGAGGGCAAGTTAGCTGATCAGGAAGAATCTGATGAGATTAATGCCTGCTCAATTGTTGTTCCGGTTGAGATTGATGGAAAGACAGAGGAATGGCTTGTTAACTTTAAGAACGAGACACATAACCATCCAACAGAGATTGAGCCATTTGGTGGCGCAGCAACTTGTCTTGGTGGTGCTATAAGAGATCCATTGTCAGGACGTACATATGTATATCAGGCAATGAGAATTACAGGTGCAGCAGATCCTACTGTTCCGGTATCAGAGACAATTCATGGAAAGCTTCCACAGAGAAAGCTTGTTACAGGTGCTGCTCACGGATACAGCTCATATGGTAACCAGATCGGACTTGCTACAGGATATGTTAAGGAAATCTACCATCCTGATTATGTTGCCAAGAGAATGGAGATTGGTGCAGTTATAGCTGCTGCTCCAAGAAGTGCAGTTAAGAGAGAGAATTCTGACCCGGGAGATATCATTATTCTTCTTGGTGGAAGAACAGGACGAGATGGATGTGGCGGAGCTACAGGTTCATCTAAGGTTCATACAGAGAAGTCTATTGAGGATTGTGGTGCTGAGGTTCAGAAGGGTAATGCTCCTACAGAGCGTAAGATGCAGAGACTCTTCAGAAGACCAGAGGTTACTAAGCTTATTAAGAAATGTAATGACTTTGGTGCAGGCGGTGTATCCGTTGCAATTGGTGAGCTTGCAGCAGGTCTTAAGGTAGATCTTGATAAAGTTCCTAAGAAGTATGAAGGTCTTGATGGAACAGAGCTTGCTATATCAGAGTCTCAGGAGAGAATGGCTGTTGTAGTTGATCCTAAGGATGTTAAGGAATTCCTTCAGTATGCTGCTGAGGAGAACTTAGAGGCAGTTGAGGTAGCTGTTGTAACAGAAGAACCAAGACTTGTTCTTAACTGGAGAGGCAAGGATATCGTTAATATTTCAAGAGCATTCCTTGATACTAATGGTGCTCATCAGGAGACTAAGGTTGTAGTTGATATTCCTTCACAGGAAGACGATTACCTTAAGCCGGTTAAGGTTACAGATGTACGCGGTAAGTGGTTAAAGACTTTAGCAGACCTTAACGAATGCTCACAGAAGGGACTTGTTGAGAGATTTGATGGTTCTATCGGAGCCGGTTCAGTATATATGCCATATGGTGGTAAATATCAGCTTACAGAGACACAGAGCATGGTTGCAAAGCTTCCAGTGCTTAAGGGTTCATGCGATACAGTAACTATGATGTCTTATGGATTTGATCCATATCTTTCATCATGGAGCCCATATCATGGAGCAATCTATGCTGTTATAGATTCTGTAGCTAAGATTGTTGCTGCCGGTGGTGATTTCAGTAAGATCAGATTCACATATCAGGAATACTTCAGAAGAATGACAGAAGATCCAGAAAGATGGAGCCAGCCATTTGCTGCACTTCTTGGTGCATATGAAGCACAGATGGGATTCGGACTTCCATCAATCGGTGGTAAGGACAGTATGTCAGGAACATTTGAACATATTGATGTTCCACCAACACTCTGCTCATTTGCTATTGATGTAGCTAAGGAAGGGGATATTATTACTCCTGAGCTTAAGAATGATGGTGATGTATTAGTCAGATTTGATATTAAGAAGAATCAGTATGATCTTCCAGATTTCGAACAGGTTAAGGCACTCTACAGTGCAATACATGAGCTTATCCAGAAGAAGGCAATCGTATCTGCATATGTTCTTGATGCTAACGGACTTGTGCCAGCACTCAGCAAGATGGCATTTGGTAATAAGTTAGGTTTTGAGATCAGCGCAGACGTTAAGGAAGATGACCTCTTTGCACCAGCTTATGGCTGTATCGTTGCAGAAGTTCCAGCGGACAAGCTTAGTGAGATTACTACAGCTTATACTAAGGTTGGTACTGTTAAGGATAATGGTAAGTTCACATACAAGGAAGTTTCAATTAATGTAGAAGAAGCATTAAGCGTATGGGCTGATACCCTTGAGGGTGTATTCCCAACTAAGGCTTCTAAGGAAACTACACCGGTTGAAAGCAAGTTATATGAAGCACCAAGCGTACATGTATGCAAGAATAAGGTTGCTAAGCCAACAGTATTTATACCGGTATTCCCAGGAACTAACTGTGAGTACGATAGTGCCAAGGCATTTGAAAGAGCCGGTGCTGATACAATCGTTAAGGTATTCAAGAACCTTGATGCTGAGAGTATCAGAGAGTCTGTTGATGAATTTGAGAAGGCTATTAACCAGGCACAGATTATTATGTTCCCTGGTGGATTCTCAGCAGGTGATGAACCAGATGGTTCTGCCAAGTTCTTCGCGACAGCATTCCGTAATGCCAAGATGAAGGAAGCAGTTGAGAAGCTACTTAATGAGAGAGATGGTCTTGCACTTGGTATCTGTAATGGATTCCAGGCACTTATCAAGCTTGGTCTTGTACCTAATGGTAAGATTACAGGACAGGATGCACAGTCACCTACACTTACATTTAATACAATTAACCGTCATATATCTAAGATGGTATATACTAAGGTTGTCAGCAATTTAAGTCCATGGCTTGCTAATGCTGAACTTGGCGGAGTATACTGCAACCCAGCTTCACATGGTGAAGGAAGATTTGTTGCTCCTAAGGAATGGCTTGATAAGCTCTTTGCTAACGGACAGGTTGCTACACAGTACTGTGACCTTGACGGTAATGTATCTATGGATGAAGAGTGGAATATCAATGGTTCATACATGGCTATTGAAGGTATCACAAGCCCAGACGGAAGATGCTTCGGTAAGATGGCACATTCTGAGAGACGCGGTGACAGTGTTGCTATTAATATATATGGTGAGCAGGATATTAAGATATTCGAATCTGGTGTTAAGTACTTCAAGTAATAGTGCATTTTGGTTTAAATAATAATTGTATAATATAAATAAAAGACCTTGCAGATGATTGATTTATCTGCAAGGTCTTTTGTATTTTCAGTAAATATATTAAATAAAAATAAAATATATAATAATAAGT
>QRVH01000053.1 GCA_003458705.1 Eubacterium sp. AF22-9
AAATAATTTGTCTTAGTTATAATGATTATTTTACTATAGTCCAATCCCGATTTATGTGCTTTAGATCTTTTGGTTTTTGAAAAATGAAAAGCATATGGATGATGTATTTTCTGTTCTATATGGACTCATCTTTATCAACGATAGCATCTGTAGAATCCAAATAATTTGTCTTAGTTATAATGATTATTTTACTATAGTCCAATCCCGATTTATGTGCTTTAGATCTTTTGGTTTTTGAAAAATGAAAAGCATATGGATGATGTATTTCTGTTCTATATGGAATGCATATAAAAAAGTCATAATGAGTCTGAAATAATAAGCAATTATATGCTCTCTGGTTCTTCTTCAATACTTCTCTATATGGCGGATCAGGATATGCATTATAAAAATGTTCCGTCAACCTAAGAATCTGATAATCATTCTGTGGTAAATTCATTCAATTGTCTCCTCTGGAAATAGCCACTCGACTGAGTAAAAAGAAACGAGAGACTATACAGCCTCTCGTAATTAGCTTCATCATTCGGTCACTTTTTATTTTACCGTCCTGTCGGAACCGTCACAGGACTCATCATTCGGTCACTTTTTATTTTACCGTCCTGTCAGAACCGTCACAGGACTCATCATTAATGACGAAGAAGAACATTTCTGTTCTCAATTGTATTATATGCTTTTATAGCATAAATATCAATACTTTTTATTTAATTTTTATTGAATTTCTATCTTATGTTCCTTTATGTATTCCCCAATCTTCATATCAGAAGCAAGTATATGATTAGACAGCCAGCCGAGCAAAAATCCGATAAGGTCCATCAGATATTCCTCCTGATTATCATCCATTGCCTCAAGCTCTCTGAAATCAATATTTACCAGCTTCTCAACAAATGCCGCATGCGCCCTTTTCTGGGTTGCAAGTCCAGGATAGCCGATTTTCTCCATCAGCTTCTCCTCATCGCTGAAATGTGTCTCTGTATACTCTCTCAATTCAGAAAGAAGTCTTATTATTTCATCATATTTATCATGAAGCAGCTCTGCGTGTATTACATCATTAGTGTCCCTGATAATATCAAAAAGATGCTTATGCTCCTCATCGACAAGCTCAATTCCTGTTATATATTTGTCTGTAAATGCAAATGCGTCATCAACATTAGTTTCTGGTGCCATCTTTCCAATCATCATGTCGCTGCTCAAGATGTGGCTGTAAAGCCATTTTGTAAGATAAAGCAGCAGCTCATTAAGCGAATTTCTTGCTGCCTCCGGCGATGATTCATCCAACTGGAATGAATTAATCTTCTCTGCAAATGCTTTGTGTTCCCTCTGCTGTATCGGCAGCTCCGGGTCATGGATGCTCTTCATATATTCTTCTTCATGTGCAAAATGTGTCACTGCATAATCTTTAAGATTAGCAATAAGATTCTTTGCAATTGACGCAGCATTATCCGTTTCCTTTACCAGTGCAAATGCTTCATTAAGCATCTGGAACAATCTTCTGTGTTCATCATCAATGTTATCAATATGTATCATACAATCTTCTGTAAATTCGTACATTATTAATTCTCCTTGTCCTAATATTTTCTTGTATTATATCACTTATTATATCACTATTTTAATTTAGCTTTAATTTCTTCTATATCATAGTCTGGTGCTGACGCTATAACTGCATCATAGATTGGTTTGATATCAGCTTCTTCCTCCTCAAGCTCTGAGGCTATTATTGGGAGAGTCTTGGATTTTTTCACTTTCTTGATAATCTGCGTAATTACTTTAATGCACTCTCCTTCCTCAATTCCTTCAGCTACGCCTTCCTCTCTTGCTTCATCAGCCAGAGTCTTTCTCACTTTTTCCTCTTCATAGTCATATATACTCATTTCAACAATCTCCTCTCTGTGCTCTTTAAAGAAATCAACAAGTATATTTTGTTCTATGCATTCGTCTATCGCCTGTATTACCGCTTCCCTGACATTCATTTTCTTTACATCTGTCTTATTTCTTACTTTTTCAACAAATGTCATATAATCGCGAAGGCTCTTGCATTTATTAAGGATTTCTGCATTTCCATTAATGTCTATAACTTTTACTTCAAGGTCAATCTGCGGATTGTCCACATGTCTTTCAAACATTTCAGCAAGTGTGAGTTTATCCCTGTCCCACTTTTCTTTGCCATTGTAGAATGTTACGAAGTATGGCACCGGAATCTTTATCATTGTTCTTCGGTGAAGCAGCTCATTTCCAAACATTTCCCTATACACATCTGACAAGTAATGCATGAAGCGCAGCGGCATATTTTCGTTCTTGCTTGATTGCTGCTCGAACATGTACAGGCTCATATTCAGCACAAATGAAGCATCGTTTTTGTACTTCATATACGAACCGTCTTTTAATGTCGTCACCTCCAGATCATCCACATTGGTGTAATTGGAATCGTTAAGTGCGTTATAAAGTTCAAGCAAATTGTTCTTGTCCCGGTATAGCATGCAGAATACATTATCCTTGTATTTAACTGCTACATTGTCTTTTTTCTCTGCCATAGATATCCTCCTCTTTCTCTCTTGCAGGCTGATATCCACACATTTTATACACTTGTACTATTAATTGTATCTCTATGTATAGTATATTAGCATTTATGGATATCTAATACAAGCCCGCTTTATTTAATTGTGTCCTGCTGGGTAGTCTGAATGAATATTCAGTCCTGATAGGCAATGCACGCTGGATAATTGTGTATCCGGATGCATTGCTTAAGATAAAAGATTTGCATCGACAATTCTTTTAATATATTAATACCACTATCATCTATATATGTCAATTGTTTTGTAATTATTGTTTTAAAATTGAGCTGGTGGAGTTTGGAACGATAATGTGGCTACCTTCAAGCTTGACTTTTAGATATTCTGGTGCTATCTTGCAGGCAGTAACATTTTGCTTCGCAAAACAAGGAGACAATACCTCTGCTCCTGCATGGGCGCAAGCCACGCAAGCGTAGCTGGCATTTTGCTCCGCAAAACAAGGAGGTATGTATGAATATTTATCTTGCTGGAGATTCAATTGTACAGGATTATACTGAAGAAGAATTTATTGCAGGCTGGGGGCAGTTTCTGCCACGCTTCTTTAAGCCTTATGTAAATGTATTTAACTATGCCAAAGGCGGCAGAAGTTCAAGACTTTTTATTAATGAAGGAAGATTTGACGAGATTGACAGACACATTCAGGCTGGCGACTATCTTTTTATAGAGTTCTGCCATAATGACGATGATTCCAAAGATTACAAATCTATGTTTAACCGTCAGACACCACTTGGCTCTCCTGATGAGTCAGGACGATTTCCAGTTCTGCCCGGAATTAAGATGTCCAAGGATTATATTCCTCCTGAATATATTGAGGCACTTAATAATGATGATTCGATAACTGATAAACAGGCTGTTCTTAACAGTGTTCTAGCCATAAACCAGTCTTATCCATATGACACTTACTATCCATACTCAAAAGACGCTTCTATGGGCAGTTACAAATGGTTCATCAAACAGTTTATTGATATGGCAAGAAAGCATGATGCATCTCCTGTATTAGTTACTGCACCAGCAAGAACATTTTTCAATGCTGACGGAACAATTATGGACGCTCCCGGCTGCCACGGTGGCAATAATTTCAGCTATATAAGAGCTATGCGCCAGATTGGTGAAGAAACCGGCACACCTGTACTTGATCTGTTTTCTTATTCAGTTGAACTTTTTGAAAAAATCGGACATGATAACATCCACAGATATACCTCAATCAAAAAAGGTATCAATAAAGGAAAATGGCCTGACGATTTCTTAAAAGAACTCGCCAAGCCAGATACTGTTTCTGAGAATACACATTTTAACAAGGACGGTGCAATGCTTATCACCGAAGGTCTGGTAGAACTGATTCTTAAATCCAAGAACCCCCAGCTTTGTGAATTGCAGTCTTCCCTGCTTCATAACGTGGTATAAGTATATTACTTATTAATGAATTCCCATGCTTCTTCGGGGCTGTGTACAACAAACTCAGCCCCGTTTTCCTTTAGGAATTCTTCATTTCTGAAGCCCCAGCCAACCATACATACATCCATTCCTGCATTAGCCGCTGTCTGGACATCTACTTCTGAATCCCCGACATATACAGCCTGTGTTCTGTCAACATCAAACTGTCTTAATACTTCATTAACGCTGTCCGGATATGGTTTTCTTCTTATGCCTTCTCTCTCTCCAACCGCATAATCAAATAGTCCCGGAAAATAATCTTTGCATAAAGTCTGCACTCCATAATCAGCCTTGTTAGATACAACCGCAGTGTACACACCGGCATTTCTTATATTCTCAATAAGTTCTTTTATTCCATCATAAGGTCTTGTCTTATCTGCACAGTGCTTCTTGTAATGCTCTGTAAATGTTTCATGCACTTTAACTATCATGCTTTCTGGTGTTCCCTGTGGAACAGCTCTTTCCATCAGCTTTCTTATCCCATTGCCAACAAAATGTCTGATTTCTTCAATCGTCCTCTCAGGCATGTCAAATACTGAAAGTGCATAATTAGTACTATCTGCAAGATCCTCCAATGTATTAAGTATGGTTCCGTCAAGATCAAATATAACGATTTTGTATTTCATATATCCTCCTTGTTATGGCTTCTTTATCCCAGCAGCTCCTCAATTATATCGTAATGCTCATCAATCGCTGCATTAAGTGTCTCAATATCCTTCTTTATAAGGCTATCATATATCATTTCATGTGTCTTTAAAAGTTTCTTTTTCTTAATTCCATCTGCATGCTTTATGACATAATCTATCCATTCGCGGTAGACTTCAACAACAGCTTCCATCAGTGTAATCCACAGGTTGTTTCCGGTATCTGCAATCAGTTCCTCGTGAAATGCTTTATCAGTATCAACAAGGTTTTCACCTGTTACCATGCTCATCTGATTAACCATGCTTTCCAGTCGTTCCTGTTGTTCTTTCGTAAGACCTGTATATATTACTGCATTACACACTGACTTTTCCATCATGCGGCGGAATTCGCACACTTCGCGCTTTGTAACAGTTTTTAATGCAATCATCATTAATATTGTCTGCTTTATGGACTGTCCGACATTTTCTGATATATAATTGCCAGAACCCTGACGGCGTTCTATAAGTCCCATTCCATGCATAATACTTAATGCTTCTCTTGTTGAATTGCGTCCTATGCCAAGTGTTTCCGCAAGTGCACGTTCAGTAGGCAGCCTGCTTCCTATTGTAAGCTCCCCGCTTTTCATAAGTTCATAAATATATTGAATTGCCTTTTCGTATTCCTGCGATATTTTCTTCTGATTCATATTATCCTGTTTCAGCTTATAACACCCCTGTCTCATTAATATAGGCTTCTATAAGTCTTAGTGCACCATCTTCCCCAACCTTTGAAACATCTATGCATATATCGTAATATTCTGCATTTCCCCATTCTTCACCGGTATAATAATTGTGATATGTGCGTCTTCTAAGGTCTGTATCTTCAACTATCTTAGCTGCTTTCTTATGGCTTACATTGTGCTTCTTTTCTATAAGTTCTATTCTTTTCTCTTTGTTTCCTGAGAGAAATACTGATATAACATCTTCTCTGTGTCTGAATGCATTATTTCCGCATCTGCCGACAACTACACAGTTTTCATTACCGATTATGTCAGCCATAGCCTTGCGTGGAGTTTTTCCATTATCTGTTGTATCATCACCTGCCATTGTATCAGCATACAGCATCATATCAAGAGGCATTTCTCCATAAAAATATGGATACTTCTCATACAAGTGTTTTTCTTTCGCAAGTCTGCACACGGCATCCTTATCATAAAATGGTATGAAATATTTCTCTGCCAGTGCTTTTCCTATCTGATCTCC
Source organism: Eubacterium sp. AF22-9 (assembly GCA_003458705.1). Lineage (GTDB taxonomy): Bacteria > Bacillota > Clostridia > Lachnospirales > Lachnospiraceae > Lachnospira. Next base: position 5,885 of record QRVH01000053.1, read on the forward strand.
CATACATCCACATTGTCTTGCAATCGTGATTATCATATATACCTCTTTTCCGCGCACGCTTTTTGCGCATAACGGGTTTGTGCCAAGTGCGCGCAGGCACAAATCCCGCGTGTGAAAATTATATTTTCACACTGTCCTCCTAATTTTACATAAATCCAGCAAATAATGATGAAAGTACAACTGTAAGTATACCTGCAACTGCAATTGATAAGCTGCTCATCGCACCTTCAATTTCGCCCATTTCCATAGCCTTGGCTGTTCCTATCGCATGAGCAGCAGATCCTAACGCAAGTCCTTTGGCAATCGGTTCTTTTATTCTGAATATTTTACATATAAGCTCACCAAATATATTTCCAAGAACTCCTGTTACAACAATAACTGCAACTGTGATTGTTACATAACCCCCAAGTTCCTCAGAAACTCCCATACCAATAGCAGTAGTTATTGACTTCGGAAGAAGAGTAACATATTCTGCATGACTCAGATTCATAATTTTAGATAACAGAAGTACCGTTGTTAAACTTGTAAGCACGCCTGATGCTATTCCTACAACAACTGCCTTGTAATTCTTCTTAAGAAGACTCCACTGCTCATACAGCGGAATTGCAAGACATACAGTTGCCGGTGTAAGAAACCAGCTGAGATACCTGGCACCCTGATTATATACATCATAATCAACACCTGATACTGCAAGTACTATTATTGTTATTATTATTGATATAAGCAGTGGATTGAATATTCCAAGCTTGAATTTTTTCTTAAGCACAGAACCAATAAAGTATGATAAAAGACTTAATGTGACTCCGGCAAAAAGTGATTCTCTGAAAAAATCATTCATTAGTATTAACCTCATTTCTTTGTGCTTTGCGTAATTCTCTCTTCCTGTCAGCACGTATGATTATCTGTGAAGCCTGACCTGTAACCGCCATAACCGTAATTATAGCAACAACCGTAACAACAAGCACCGGCACGAGCATAGGTTTTAATACCCCCCATGAAGACATCAGTCCTACTCCTGCCGGAATGAACATAACAGGCATTACAGCTATAAGAAATTTTCCTGCGTCTTTTACCCAGCTAAGCTTTATAAGTCCGGTAAGAAGTCCAACAAAAAGTATCACCATTCCATATATACTGGCTGGAACCGGCAGCGGAAGCAGATATTTAAGTGCTTCTCCGACAAATGAAATAGCCAGTATTATAAGAAACTGTCTCAATAATTTCATAACATTTCTCCATAAATAAAAATTTGCGGTGCAAATTGGTGCTACCAATTCATACCGCAAATTATAATACATTCTTATGTACAATAAAGCAAGGACTTTTTTATGCTCTTCTTGCCTTAGCTGCCTTAAGCAGATGTTTTGCAAGAACTGATGTTGTTACCGAACCTACTCCTCCAGGAACCGGTGTACATACAGAAGCGTTCTCTGCAACATCTTCAAAATCAACATCACCACACAGATTGCCGTCTTCATCAACATTTATTCCAACGTCAATTACAACTGCACCGTCTGCAACAAATGATTTGTCAACCATCTTTGCAACGCCTGCTGCCGCAACAAGCACCTCAGCACCCTTACATACTCCCGGCATATCAACCGTCTTAGTATGACACACTGTTACTGTTGCATTCTTCTTCATAAGCATCATCGCAACCGGCTTACCGATAACAAGGCTTCTTCCGATAACTACTGCTCTCTTACCCTTTAAGTCAACTCCTGCATAATCTAACATCTCAATTACAGCTTCTGCTGTACATGGACCATATCCTGTCGGATCCCCTGCATATACCTTTGCAAGATTCATAGGTGATATTCCGTCCAGATCCTTCACACTGGCAATTCTGTTCTCAATTGCCTTCTCATCAAGATGCTTTGGCAAAGGTCTTAAAAGAAGAATTCCGTCAATATCCTCATCTTCATTAATCTTGTCAAATTCTTTCTGGAAAGTATCATTATCAATATCAGCAGGAAATGTATATGAAGTACATCTGAATCCTACTTTTTCCATCTTCTTGGTAGCGCCACGCTCATATGACATATCATCTGGTCTTTCACCAACACGCACAATTGCAAGATGTGGAGTTGCGCCCTTCCAGTCCTTCATCTCTTCAATAATCTTCTCATTAATAGCATTAGCAACCGGTAATCCCTTAAGTGTCTCCATATATCCCTCCTTGTTTTGCGAAGCAAAATCCATGTGCTTTTTAAGCACATCGTCTCCCCTAGCGAGGAGAGGAATTTTCCTCCTTATTTTGCCTCCAATTCTATGGTCTTACAGCGTCCATAACTCTTCCAAATGTTTCTTCTTCAATCTGTGCTGCTTCAGCAAGCATCTTATCTGCCTTAAAGTTCATATCTTCAGCAAGTTCTCTGTCCTTCATAAGCTTTGTATTGATAAATACATTAAGCGAAGCACCCTTCATTGCAGCCTCACACATTGTTATGCCGACACCTGCATCACTGATTGCAATTCTGCTTCCAATTACAGATATGCGGTCAATAAGCTTCATGGCTTCAAGTATAAGCTCCATCATTGACAGTGGGGCTTCTGAGGCTGTAACAAGTGCCTTTGCCATAATTGCTTCTCTTTCCTTAATCTGTTCTTCTGTATCCTTAGGAAGACCATAAGCTGCTGCTAGAGGCTTAAAGCTCTCTGCATCCTTATCCATGCACTCTGCAAGTCTCTTGGTAAGGTCTGTCGCTTTAACAATAAGTTCTTCAATCTCTTCCTGATACTCTGCATACTTCTTCTTTCCGGTAGTAAGTGCAAGCACCATATTGCCAAGACTCATGCCTACTGCTGCCACATATCCGCATGCTCCGCCGCCTCCCGGCACCGGTTCACTTGAAGATAAAACCGTAAGAAAATTATCCATTGTCATATCTGTCATCATATTAAATATCTACCTCCCCTGTAAATACTGTTTTAGCCGGGCCTTCAAGATATACGGTATTCTCATCTTTATCCCATGTAATCTTTAAGTCACCTCCGAGAAGATGAAGTGTTGCTGTTGTGTCGCACATTCCGTTAAGAACAGTTGCAACAAGGCTCGCACATGCACCTGTACCACAGGCAAGTGTCTCCCCGGAACCTCTCTCCCACACACGCATATTAAGATTATTCTTATCTACAACCTGAATGAATTCAGTATTGATTCTCTCTGGAAATGCTTTGTGATTTTCAAAGAAAGGTCCGATTTTTTCAATCTCAAATTTCTTAATATCAATATCTTTATCAAGATAAACAATAGCATGTGGATTACCCATTGAAACTGCTGTTACCTTGTACTCCTTACCTTCTACAACAATAGTCTCATCCACAACAGGTGTCTTAACAACCTGTCCGGCAATTGTCTCTGTCTCACAGCCTTTATATTCTTTAAGTTCCTTAGTATCAACAGGAATCTGTGCTGCCTCAAGAATTGGTGCGCCCATGTTAACCCTTGCCGTCTCAACCCTGCCATCTGCACCGGTTTTAAGTTCAAGTATCTTCACACCTGCAAGTGTATCAATAGTAACTGTTGTCTTATCTGTAAGTCCATTGTCATACACGAACTTTCCAACACATCTTATTCCATTGCCACACATCTGTCCCTGCGAACCATCTGCGTTGTACATCTCCATAAAGAAATCTGCTTTATCTGATTTCTTGATAAGAATAAGTCCGTCTGAACCTACTCCAAAATGTCTGTCACTTAAGTCAATTGCGACCTGTGACGGATTATCAATTACTGACTGTGTGCAGTCTACATATATGTAGTCGTTGCCTGCTCCATGCATTTTAGTAAACTTCATACTGCGTCTCCCTTTTCTATATATTATATAAATGCAGTGATATATCACATTTGTCATACATCCTGATATATTCCCATCACCATAGTTGCTGACTCTACCATTGTATTGCCACTGTCCATGCTGCATTTCTGGATATATCTGAATGCTTCCTGCTCTGACATATTATTTCTTTCCATAAGCAGATGCTTTGCATCATCAATTATCTTCTGTTCTTCCGGACTTCTCTTTCTTGGCTGTGACCGCAGTTTCTTTCTGCGCCTTATCTGTGCCTGAAGCATCATCTCTATAGTTGACACAAGGTCATTAACCTTTATTGGCATTGCCGCACATACAATTCCATTGTCCCGACAATCTTCCCATCTGTTCTGGGACGCAACTAACAACATCTCAAAGCTCTTTGGCTTATATTCATATAATTCAGTATAAACCATATTATCTGACAGCTTATATCCGCATATTATTATTCCATCAGACAAGGTATCTGCCTGATTGATTGCCTGTGCTCCACTCGTACATGGTACAGCGACATCAAAGCCTCTGTGAATCAAAAGGTTCCTTACTGCTTTAGCCTCCTCTAACTTAGGAAATGCTACAATCAATGTGGACATCAATTAACTCCTTTTCTACTTAGCATACGCTTTACCATGTTTAATCAATACTTGTAGAGATATTCATCTATTTCCCACTGTGAGACTCTTGTTGTATAGTTTTCCCATTCTTTCATCTTAGCTTCAACATATTTGGTCGTAATATGTTCTCCAAGTACGCTGCATAAAAACTCATCTGCCACAAGACAGTCAACTGCTTCCTTAAGGTCTGCCGGCATATTCTCTATTCCTGCTGCCCTTCTCTCTCCAGGTGTCATCTCATATATATTGCAGTCAACACTATCAGGTACTTCTATCTTGTTCTTAATACCATCAAGTCCTGCTGCAAGGCAGAGTGCCAGTACCAGATATGGATTAGCTGTCGGATCCGGATTTCTTAACTCAACTCTCGTTCCATTTCCTCTTGATGCAGGTATTCTTATAAGAGGACTTCTGTTCTTTGCTGACCATGCTATATATACAGGTGCTTCATAGCCCGGAACAAGTCTTTTATATGAATTAACAAGCGGATTAGTTATTGCTGACATACCTCTTGCGTGCTTCATAATACCGGCAATAAAATGATATGCATCATCTGATAAACCAATCTTTCCCTTCTCATCTGCAAATATATTCTTACCTGCCTCGGTTGCAAGTGACATATTAATATGCATTCCAGAACCGCTGATACCAAACTTTGGTTTTGGCATAAATGTTGCATAAAGTCCATGTCTCTTGGCAATTGTCTTAACTGTCATCTTAAATGTCTGTATATTATCTGCTGTCTTTAAAGCCTCATCGTATTTAAAATCAATCTCATGCTGTGCAGGAGCAACCTCATGATGTGAAGCCTCAATCTCAAATCCCATGTCCTCAAGAGTAAGAACCATGTCTCTTCTTATATTCTCACCCAGGTCATTAGGTCCAAGGTCAAAATATCCAGCCTTCTCATGGCTTAATGTCGTAGGCAGACCATTATCATCTGTATGGAATAAGAAGAATTCACATTCAGGACCGACATCAAAACGATATCCCATTTCATTCGCTTCTTTTATAGTTTTCTTAAGAATCCATCTTGGGTCGCCCTCAAATGGCTTGCCATCTGGTGTATACACATCACAGATAAGTCTTGCAACCTTTCCCTGCTGCGGTCTCCATGGGAATATTTCAAATGTATCGTAGTCAGGATACAGATACATATCTGACTCTTCAATTCTTACAAATCCTTCGACAGAAGAACCGTCAAACATACATTTGTTATCAAGTGCCTTCTCAAGCTGGCTTGAAGTAATTGCAATATTCTTAAGTGTTCCAAAAATATCAGTAAACTGAAGACGTATAAACTCTACATCCTCTTCTTCGACCATTCTGAATATATCATCCTTATTGTATCTGCTCATAAGAAACCTCCGCTATAATTATATATTTCTTATTGTGGCTTATTGCCAACTTTTATAAATATACTACATTTTAATCTCTTTGTGTAGAATAGTAATATTTTTCTTGAATAATTTTGTTTCTTAATGTACCATAGTTATGCATATTTCGTCTTTTTAAGACATATATTAATAATTTTAAGGGAGATAAATTATGGCTAAGAAAAAAAATGTACCGCTTAAGAGACGCAGACGCTCTGAGCTTAATGTAAAACTCATCGCTATCATTGCTGCTGTACTCTTTGTTGTAACTATAGGTATCGTATTAGCTGTTATTGGCAGTCACAAAAAAGAAAATAATTCTTCTGTTGCCGATAACCAGAATAATGAGACTACTGCTGAACCAACAACAGAGGAAGAAACTACAACCAAGGTTCCGACTGTGGAGGTCGACCTTATGATGATTGGTGATATGCTTATGCATGAAGGTGTAGTAAAAAGTGGTCTTATGGATGATGGAACTTACAACTTCGACCACCTCTACACTAACATAGCTAAGGATATCAGCTCTGCAGACATAAAAATCGTTAATCAGGAAACAATACTTGGCGGTTCTGATTTTGCTTACACAGGATATCCAACATTTAACTCACCATGCACTTGGTGATGCAGAAGTTAAAGCAGGCTTCAATATTATCCTTCATGCTACCAACCACACATTAGACAAGGGTCTTAAGGGTGTTGAGAACTGCCTTTCATTCTGGAAGACTTATCATCCTGACACTACTGTTCTTGGTATCAACGAAACAGAAGAAGACTATGAGAATATATATGTTTATGAAAAAGAAGGCTTTAAGATAGCATTTCTTAACTACACATACGGAACTAATGGAATTCCTATTCCTGATTCCAAGCCTTATATCGTAAACATGCTTGATAAGGATAAGATTACAGCAGATGTAACTAAGGCTAAACAGCTTGCTGATATGGTTATTGTACTTCCACACTGGGGTACTGAATATGTCTACACACCAGATTCTAACCAGAATTACTGGACACAGCTTTTCTTAAGCCTTGGTGTTGATGTTGTTATCGGTACACATCCTCATGTCCTTGAGCCTGTCGAGGTAGTATCTGATACTAAGGGGCATGAAATGCTTGTATACTATTCACTTGGTAACTTCGTTTCTAATCAGGACCAGAAGCCTCGTATGATAGGCGGTATGGCCAAGATGACACTTGTTAAAGATGAAACAGGCTGTTATGTTAAGAATTATAATCTTACACCTGTTATAACACAGAAGCTTTTCGGCCAGAAAGCAATCACTACATATAAATTAAGTGATTACACAGAATCACTGGCATCAGGCAACGCAATCCGCAACGATTCCGGCTGCTCTGATTTCAGCCTTTCATACTGCCAGACTCTCGTTAAGCAGATTCTTGGCGATGATTACGATGAAAGCACAAGTGAATTAAATGTTTCACTCCATCCTGATGGCCTTGTTAAAGATACATCTGCAACAGAAAGCAGTTCTTCTGCTAAGTAATGAAAAAAGCAGTAATTTTTTAAAATGTAAAGAGATATATTGATACTAAGCATTATCCGAGGTATCAGTATGTCTCTTTTTTCTAATAAGAAAATGCGCATTATATTCATATACTGCGTTATAATCATTTTAGTAATCTGCGGCATAATAACCGCAAGACATAAACAATCCTCTTCTGAAAATTCTGCAGACACATCTACAATTACCAATGAGCCACCTAAATCATCAGACAGTTCAGGTACTTCCGATAAATCAAACAACTCCGATAAATCCAGTTCATCAAATGATTCAAGCAGCTCTAATCCGTCAATTCCATCAGATTCCGACAGATTACCGCCATACAACTCATCCAATCAGGGAAACGGAATTGGCGGCGGTGCAATCATGGGCAATTGCAGCATAGGCAGCCGTAAACTTCCTATATACTGTGTTGACCTTAGTAAAAAGACTAATCTCGATACCTCCAAAAAATATGTTTCCATATCATTTGATGCCGCATGGGGCGATGAAGATACTATAAAAATTCTTGACATTCTTGATAAATATAATATCAAAACCACATTTTTCATGACCGGAGGCTGGGTTGACAGCTACCCTGATAAGGTTCTTGAAATCTATAACCGTGGTCACGACCTCGGCAATCACAGCCAGAACCATAAAGAAATGAGTAAACTTTCTGTAAATGAGCAGAAAGATGAAATCATGTCTGTTGCCAATAAAATAAAAGAAATCACCGGATATACGAGCTTTCTGTTCCGCCCGCCATACGGTGATTATAATTCAACACTTATTGATACAGTCTATGGTTGTAACTTCTATCCTATAGAATGGGATGTAGATTCCCTTGACTGGAAGGACTATGGAACAGACAACATAATTAAGACCGTGACAACACATAAAGCTCTTAAGAATGGTTCCATAATTCTTATGCACAACGGTGCTAAATATACAGCCGAAGCTCTCGAATCTGTAATAACCGGGCTGCAGTCCCAAGGCTACGAAATCGTGCCTATATCACAACTTATTAATACTGAGAATTTCCATATGGATGGAACCGGGCTGCAGATTCCTGACTAATTCTTATGCATAAGGTGCTTTATATAAAACTTAGCACCTTATGCAACTTTATTATTATAATCAGTGACATATACCTCACTGGCAATCTCTCTTGCCTTTTCTACAATCTTTTCCAAACGGGACATGACTTCATCTGAAAAATACTTTTCTCCACATTCCTCACATTCCTCACAAGGAACATTCTTAATTATAATTACACAATTATCAAAAGTAACAACATGTGTTGTAACCGATGGTTTTGTTGTTTTACATTTACAATAAAAACACATACTATTGCTCCTTTCTTGTCTTTAAATCTGCTTCAATTTATTACAACTTGCTTTTTTATTTTTATATT
>QRVH01000054.1 GCA_003458705.1 Eubacterium sp. AF22-9
TAAGACATGGCATAAAAGAAATCCATGTGTATACGGATGCGAAGATAGATAATTCATACCGCTGGGTAATTGTTGATATTGAAAAGAAGGTTATACCTAATACTGATTCGTCGATGTTGCAAACAGCTTAAGACATGGCATAAAAGAAATCCATGTGTATACGGATGCGAAGATAGATAATTCATACCGCTGGGTAATTGTTGATATTGAAAAGAAGGTTATACCTAATACTGATTCATCAGAATATCTTGAATTACATATATCTGATGTTTTAGTTATCCGTGAACTTAACAAAAAATTACAGCATCAGATTAAAGCATTAAAAAATGAAACTGATGAAAATAAAAATTCACTAATTACGCAGCCAGAACCTGCCATCAAAGAATTCTGTATAAAAAACATAGAAGCTGATAATAACTGCGAGCTATCACTTATATATCTTGAAGTTGACAATTTTGAGCAGTTTAAAGCTACACATACTGATGATGAATTCCACAGAATAACATATGTAATTGAAGATACTATATTAAAAGCTATTGATGACCGTGGTTTATTAGGCCGCCTGGATGATTTCAAATACATTATTGCTATTAAAAATATCAATAATGAAGTTAAGCTGCGTGCATTTTTGGAGCATATTAGGACCCAGATTTCATGGCATTGTAAATTTATTGATTCATCATATAATATAGAATTTTCTATTGGCATAGGAAGATATCCTGATAATGGAAAGGATTTAGATCTTATTAAGAAAAAAAATCCAAAAAAGCAATTAATATAGCACGTTCTAAAGGAGGCAACAGATATATAATCTATAAGGAGTTCCTGCACGGAGAAATCGAAGATTCTGATAAATAGTTTGTTGACAATAACTACATATTTATGTATAATTCATACAAATTTAGTGTGTTAGCATAGTATCACTTCAACGCATTAAAGTATTCAATATAACGAAAGGATATACATTTATGAAGAAAGATTTACTACATACACCAGAGGGTGTGCGCGATATATACAGTACAGAATGTGCAGAAAAGAAGGTCATTGAGAATCGTCTTCATGATGTCTGTGCATCATATGGCTATAATGATATACAGACACCTTCTATTGAATTCTTTGATGTATTCAATAAAGAACGTGGAAGTGTACCGTCTAATGAAATGTTCAAGCTTTTTGACAGATACGGAAACACTTTAGTATTAAGACCGGATATGACACCTTCCATTGCAAGAGCTACAGCAAAATATTTTGAAGACAGAGTTCTTCCTGTCAAGCTCTGTTATCTTGGCAACACATTTATCAATGTAAGCAAGTATTATCAGGGACGACTTAAAGAGAATACAATGCTTGGTGCAGAGCTTATCAATGATAACTCTCTGGCAGCAGATTATGAGATTATATCCATGGTTATTGACTGCATGTTATCAGCAGGACTTACAGAGTTTCAGGTTGAGCTTGGTAATGTTGCTTTCTTTAATGGTCTTTTACATAAAGCTGGAATTACGGGTGATTCAGCAGAAGAATTATTAAGACTTATCAAGGATAAGAATTACTTCGGTGTTGAAGAGCTCTTAGAGAGTCTTAATATTGATGATGCAGTTGCCAAGGTATTGCTTGAACTTCCTCAGTTATTCGGCGGTACAGAGGTGCTTGAAAAGGCTAAGTCTTTAACAGATGAAGAAGAGTGCATACAGGCTGTTAACAGACTTGAGGAGTTATATGAGCTTCTTAAGAATAACAACTACGATAAATATATCTCATTTGATTTAGGAGATTTATCTGAACATGCATACTATACAGGTATTATTTTCCATGCATATACATTTGGAACAGGTGAGCCCGTTGTAAATGGCGGACGTTATGACAAGCTGCTTGGTCAGTTTGGCTGTGACAAGGCATCTATTGGTTTCTCTATCACAATTGACAGACTTATAGCTGCACTTAACAGACAGAATATCCATATCCCACACGACGCTAATGGAACACTTCTTGTATACAATGCTGACAGGCTTGGTGATGCTATAAATGTATCTAAGAAATTAAGAAGCACTGGCGTTAATGTCTGCATGATTGAATATAAAGACAGCAAGTCTGATTCTCAATATATTGAATATGCTAAGGAATCATCATTGGTAAATGTAGCATTTATTGATGATGAATACACTTCTGATTCAACAATAAGAGTTATTGATGAATCAGGAAAAAATGAAAGAGCAACTGTAAAAAGCCTTTTAGGAGGTACATTTTAATGAGATATATAACTATTGCATTAGCAAAAGGCCGTCTTGCAAAGAAGGCAATGGAGATATTTGAACAGATTGATATTCCTTGCGAAGAGATGAAGGACGAAAAGACAAGAAAGCTTATCTTCACAAATGAGGAATTAGGATTCCGTTTCTTTTTATCAAAGCCATCTGATGTTCCTACATATGTAGAATACGGTGCGGCCGATATCGGTATTGTTGGTAAGGATACTATTCTTGAGGAAGGAAGAAGCCTTTATGAGGTATATGACCTTCAGATGGGCAAATGCAGAATGTGTGTATGCGGTCCTGAATCAGCAAGAGAAAAGTTACAGCATCATGAACTTATAAGAGTTGCTTCTAAGTATCCTAACATTGCAAAGGATTATTTTAATAATATAAAGCACCAGACAGTAGAGATTATCAAGCTTAACGGTTCTGTAGAGTTAGCACCTATTGTAGGTCTTGCAGAGGTTATCGTTGATATCGTTGAGACAGGTGCAACTTTAAGAGAAAATGGTCTTGAAGTCCTCGAAGAGGTGTGTCCTCTTTCTGCGAGAATGGTTGTAAACCAGGTAAGCATGAAGATGGAGCAGGAGCGAATTAATAAGCTTATCAATGATGTCAAGAAATATATAGAAACACAGGGCAGATAATGCAACAGGTGGCAAAACAAGGAGGAATACAATGCGTATCGTTGAATTAACAGATGAAAGTAAGAATAATATTTTAGAGAATCTTTTAAAGAGAAGTCCTAACAGCTATGGAAAGTTCGAATCAGCAGTTGCTGAGATTCTTCTTAATATCAAGACAAAGGGTGATGAGGCTTTATTTGAATATACTAAGAATTTTGATAAGGCTGATATCAATGCTGACAATATTGTCGTAACAGAGGCAGAGATTGAAGAAGCATATTCTTTAGTTGACCCTGAGCTTATTGATGTTATAAGAAAGGCTATCGTTAATATACGTTCTTTCCATGAGAAGCAGAAACAGTACAGCTGGTTTGATTCTAAGCCTGACGGAACTATATTAGGCCAGAAGGTTACTGCACTTGCAAGAGTAGGTGTGTATGTACCTGGTGGAAAGGCTGCCTATCCTTCATCAGTTCTTATGAACGTTCTTCCGGCAAAGGTTGCAGGCGTTGAGCAGATTATAATGTGTACTCCACCTGATAAAGAAGGAAAGGTATATCCTACAACACTTGTTGCAGCTAAAGAGGCTGGTGTTGATGTTATATACAAGGCTGGCGGAGCGCAGGCTGTTGCAGCTATGGCATATGGTACAAAATCTATCCCTAAGGTTGATAAGATATGTGGACCTGGTAACATATATGTTGCCCTCGCTAAAAAGGCAGTATTTGGTTATGTAGCATTGATTCTGTTGCTGGTCCTAGTGAAATTCTTGTAATTGCTGATGAGACTGCTAATCCTCGTTACGTTGCAGCAGATCTTTTATCTCAGGCTGAACATGATGAGATGGCATCTGCAATTCTTGTAACTACAAGTGAAGACCTTGCACATAAGGTATCTGCAGAGGTTGATAAGTTTGTAGCTGAATTATCAAGAAAGGAAATTATCCAGAAATCACTTGATAATTACGGATATATTCTTGTTGCTAAGGATATTGATGAGGCTGTAGATGTTGCTAACGAGATTGCATCAGAGCATATGGAAATCGTTACAAAGAATCCTTTTGATGTTATGACTAAGGTTAAGAACGCAGGTGCTATCTTCCTTGGAGAATACAGTTCAGAGCCTCTTGGTGATTACTTTGCAGGTCCTAACCACGTTCTTCCTACTAATGGAACAGCTAAGTTCTTCTCACCTTTAAGTGTTGATGACTTCATTAAGAAATCGAGCATTATTTCATATTCTAGAAATGCTCTTGAAGCTATCCACACTGATATTGAGAAATTTGCTACAGCAGAGCATCTTACAGCTCATGCTAATTCAATTAAGGTAAGATTTGAAAATTAATTAGCGCACTGGCGCGGAAACGGGGATTATATGGCTGTATCTGAAATCAGACAGGCAACTGTAAAAAGAAAAACGAGTGAAACTGATATTGCTTTATTTTTAAGAATTGACGGTTCTGGAGAAGCAGAGGTCGACACAGGAATCGGCTTCTTCGACCATATGTTAAAGAGCTTTGCAAAGCATGGTCTTTTTGACCTTAAGTTAAAGGTAACTGGTGACTTAATAGTTGACTGCCACCATACTATCGAAGATGTCGGTATCGTACTTGGTGAGGCTATTAAGGAAGCTATAGGAGATAAGAAGTCTATCAGAAGATATGGTGACATTATTCTTCCTATGGACGAAACACTTATTATGTGTGCGATTGACCTTTCAGGAAGACCATATCTTGGTTTTGAGTCTGCATTTACAGCAGACAGCGTTGGATACTTTGACACACAGATGGTTAAGGAATTCTTCTATGCAATATCTTACAGTGCAGGCATGAATCTTCATATAAGAAAGATTGCAGGTGAAAACGACCATCATATCATTGAAGGCATGTTCAAAGCATTTGCAAAGGCATTGGACGAGGCAACTATTAAAGATACAAGAATCAAGACAATTCTCTCTACCAAGGGAAGTCTTTAAACATACTTAAGGAGTTACATTTATGCGATTATATCCAGCAATTGATGTTAAAGACGGACAGTGTGTCCGCTTAAAGAAGGGACTTTTTAATGAAGTTACTGTATATTCTGAAAAACCTTACGAAATAGCTAAAGGCTTTGAAGAGGCAGGAGCACAGTTTATACATACAGTTGACCTTGACGGTGCTTTAAAGGGACATGGTGTTAATGCTGAAACTATTAAAAAAATATGTTCAAGTGTTAATGTTCCTGTACAGATGGGCGGTGGAATCCGTACTCTTGAGAACATTCAGGAGGTGCTTGACCTCGGTGTATACAGAGTTATTATCGGTACTAAGGCTGTTGAGAATCCTGATTTTATCAAGGCTGCCATTGACAGATTCGGTGCAGAACATATTGTTGTAGGTGTTGACGCCAAAGATGGTCTTGTGGCTATCGAGGGCTGGGAGAAGGTCAGTGACAAGACTGCACTTTCACTTGCGCTTGCAATGAAGGATATCGGCGTTCAGACTATTGTATACACTGATATATCAAAGGACGGTATGCTTGCCGGTCCTAATGTTGAACAGACTAAGATTCTTTCTGATAAAACAGGCATTGATATTATTGCATCAGGCGGCATGAGCTGCATGGATGATCTTACACATATTAATGATGCCGGTATCCATGGTGCAATTATCGGTAAGGCAATCTATGAAAAACGTATTGACCTTAAGGAGGCTGTAAATCTTTTTGAATCTGGAGCATCTTACAGCAAGGCATCAGCAATGCCTAAGGCTGATATTTCGTTTAAGGATTTAAAGCTTGACGCCAATGGTCTTATTCCTGTTGTTGTACAGGATTATGTCAACGGTGAAGTCCTTATGCTTGCTTACATGAATGAGGAAGCCTACAATAAGACTCTGGAAACTGGCATTATGACTTATTACAGCAGAAGCCGTCAGGAGCTGTGGGTTAAAGGTCTTACATCAGGACATTTCCAGTATGTTGGTTCTCTTGATATTGACTGCGACAACGACACTATACTTGCAAAGGTTCGTCAGGTTGGCGCTGCATGCCACACCGGAAACAGAACCTGCTTCTATAGAAACATTAAAACATGGAACAGATAATTTATGGAATATAAATATATAATCACAGATATTAACAATAAAATCTTCTGTTGCATATATACTTCTGATAACACCTGCCACTATCTTAAGCCTTTAGATAGTGGCAGTATTGTTGGTAACATATATGTTGGCAGAGTAGAAAATGTAGTTAAGAATATTAACGCTGCATTTATTGAGATAGAAGATAAGCAGAAATGTTATTACTCTATACCAGACAACAAAACACCTATATTTTTTAATGAGAAAAACAATCCTGCAATATGTCAGGGCGACAGAATTCTCGTAAAGGTCACAACCGAACCACTCAAAACCAAGCCTGCAAAGGTGTCTTCAAAGATAGAGCTTACCGGCAATTATTCAGTTGTTTCCAATGATGTAAAAGGTGTTCATGTATCAAAGAAAATTAAATCTGACGAAGCAGTCACAGAGATAAAAAAATGTGTTACTGATATTCTTGTTCAGAAACAGCAGGAAGCCGTAGAGAAAACAGGTTATGATTATCTTGGACGGTTCGGAATCATATTAAGAAGCGGCTGTGTTAATGCAGATATCAATGATATTATTAAAGATGTAAATGCATTGTGTGACGAATACACTGATATGCTCCGCAAAGCTGTTTTTTCAAAGTTCTATACACTTGTACATAAAGACAGACCTGAATATATTGAGGAAATCGTACATCTGTCAGGAAAAGACAGCGTTGAGGTCATTACTGACATTCCGGATATATATAATGAGTTACAGACATTTCTTCCTCATAGTGACAATATAAGTGTCAGAATGTATGAAGATAAGCTATGGCCTTTACACAAGCTCTATTCTGTGGAGAAGGAGATTGATACCGCACTTTCCAAGAAGGTCTGGTTAAAATCTGGCGGATATCTTATTATCGAACAGACTGAAGCCCTGTCTGTTATTGATGTTAATTCGGGCAAGAATGTTTCCAAAGCAAAGAGCATGGAAGCAATAGAGGCTTCTGCATTAAAGACTAATCTTGAAGCCGCAGACAAGCTGTGCCAGCAGATTAAGGTAAGAAATCTTTCAGGAATTATTATCGTTGATTTTATTAATATGAATCAGGAAAATTCTGATATTCTGATGGAACATTTGAAATCTCTTGCAAAAAGAGATATAGTAAACACTACAATCGTTGACATCACCAGACTTGGTCTTGTTGAGATTACACGAAAGAAAACGGGAAAAAGTCTGTCTGAAAGTCTTAACAAAATCTGAAAATGCATGGAGGATTTATGGATAATACTGAAGTAAATATTTCACAGGAAATTCCTGCATACGAAAGAAGATATAGAAAGATATCAGAATGGTTTCTTAAGTGTAAGCCGGCTTATGCAATTCTTAAATTCATATACAAATATATGGCTTATTTTATCGCATTTGCATACATACTTCTTATTATAATGAGTTTCCGTGGCACATTTTTTAAAGAGGCAACTCCTATTATGTTAAGAAACAGTGGGATAGCTGTTGAAACTGACAACATGCTGCTCACGGCAAAGCTTATTCTGACACCTCTTACATCATTTATTCTTGTATCTGTTATCAGAAAATGTATTGACGCTAAAAGACCATATGAAAAATATGACATCAATCCATTATTCATTAAGAATACCAAAGGGGAATCAATGCCAAGCAGACATGTTTTCTCCATTACAATTATTGCGATGTGCTGGCTTTATGTTTCTGTTCCTGTGGGGATTATTATGCTTTTGCTTGTAGCAATTATGTCAGCAAGCAGAGTGCTTGCAGGAGTACATTTCGTAAGAGATGTTGTTGCCGGATTCGCAGTAGGAATTATATGTGGAATTGCCGGCTTATGGCTTATCTGAAATTTTTTGAAATATTTCTAAAAAACATTTGACAAATAGTAACTGAATGTATATTATATATTTTGTGTGCCGCTCAGTTAGGGTATAAGTGTATCTGATGTATGTCGGATTCCCCAAAACTGGCGAGTATTTAATTAAGGAGGATACCATATGTACGCAATTATAGCAACAGGTGGTAAGCAGTACACAGTTTCTGAAGGCGATACTATCAGAGTTGAGAAGCTTGCAGTTAATGCTGGTGACACTGTTACATTTGATCAGGTTCTTTTTGTAAACAACGGCGAGGCTAAGGTTGGTGAGCCAACAGTTGCCGGTGCTACAGTTACAGCTAGCGTTGTAGGCGAAGGCAGAGATAAGAAGGTTATCGTTTACAAGTACAAGAGAAAGACTGGATATCACAAGAAGAATGGTCATAGACAGGCTTACACAGAAGTTAAGATTGAAAAGATTAATGCTTAATTTTTGTATGGATGTTTGTGAGGTGTGTTATTCATGACTCATATAACTTTTTTTAAGAACTCTGAAAAAGAGATCACAGGTTTTTATTCTGCAGGTCATGCAGGATATGCTGAATCCGGCAGTGACATTATATGTTCTGCTATTTCAGTTCTGACAATCAATACTATTAATTCGATAGAGGCTTTTACCGATGATAAGTTTGATGTGTCAGTTAATGAGGATGAAGGAATTGTTATCTTTAAGATGGCTATGCCTGTTAGTCCGGAAACTTCGATTTTACTTAAGTCATATGAATTAGGTGTTAGTTCTGTGGCTGAGGATAATCCGAAATACTTATCAATTAGTGTTAAGGAGGTGTAACCTTATGTTAAATATGAATCTTCAGTTATTCGCTCATAAAAAGGGTGTAGGTTCTACAAAGAATGGTAGAGATTCAGAGTCTAAGAGATTAGGCGCTAAGAGAGCTGACGGACAGTTTGTTTTAGCTGGTAATATTCTTTACAGACAGCGTGGAACAAAGATTCATCCAGGTGTTAATGTTGGTCGTGGTGGCGATGATACATTATTCGCACTTGTTGATGGAACTGTTAAGTTCGAAAGAAAGGGCAAGGATAGAAAGCAGGTTTCTGTTTATCCTGTTGTTTCAAACGACTAATTTGTTTTTTAGCTCCAAGTCTTCGGATTTGGAGCTTTTTTCTTGATTTGTAAATGTTAATTCTAAACAGTTAACATAATTTAAATATAGAATGGAGGAAAGGTTATGTTTGCAGACAGAGTCCGCATTTTTATTAAATCCGGCAAGGGTGGAGATGGTCATGTAAGCTTCCGTAGAGAGCTTTATGTTCCTGCTGGCGGTCCTGATGGCGGCAATGGCGGTCATGGCGGAGATATTATTTTTATGGTCGATAAAGGGCTTAATACACTCGGTGATTTCAGACATAACAGCAAATATATTGCTGAAAGCGGCGAAGAAGGCGGCAAGAGAAGATGCACAGGTAAAGACGGTGAAGACCTTATAATTAAAGTGCCTGAAGGAACTGTTATATATGATGATGAATCCGGTAAAGTTATTGCAGATATGTCTGGAGATAACCTTCAGGAAACTATTCTTAAAGGTGGCCGTGGTGGTAAAGGTAACATGAACTATGCTACATCTACCATGCAGGCTCCACAGTATGCACAGCCGGGACAGGATGCGCAGGAATTATGGGTTCGTCTTGAACTTAAGGTTATTGCTGATGTTGGTCTTGTAGGATTCCCTAATGTTGGTAAATCAACATTTTTATCAAGAGTAACTAATGCAAGACCTAAGATTGCCAATTATCATTTCACAACACTTAATCCTAACCTTGGTGTTGTTGATCTTGATGGTGGTAAAGGTTTCGTTATTGCTGATATTCCTGGTCTTATTGAGGGTGCATCAGAAGGTGTTGGTCTTGGACACCAGTTCTTACGTCATATTGAGAGAACTAAAGTCATTATTCATATTGTTGATGCAGCTTCAACTGAAGGTCGTGATCCTATAGCTGATATTAAGGCTATTAACAAAGAGCTTGAGAATTATAATCCTAAGCTTCTTGAAAGACCACAGGTTATAGCAGCTAATAAGATTGATGTTATATATGATGATGGCAGTGACCCTGTACAGGCTATAAGAGATGCATTTGAGCCGGAAGGTATTAAGGTATATCCTATATCAGCTGTTACAGGACAGGGCGTTAAAGAGCTGTTATACGCAGTCAGAACACTGCTTGATAACTTCAAGGACGAACCTGTATTATTTGAAAAAGAATTTGACTACGACGAGCTTATGGATAATCCTAACGAAAGCTTTGAAGTTTCTATTAACGAAGATGGCGTATACGTTGTCAACGGACCAAAGATTGATAAAATGCTTGGTTATACTAACCTTGAATCTGAAAAAGGATTTGATTTCTTCCAGAAATTCATGAAGCGCTCAGGTGTTCTTGATGAACTTGAGAAGCTTGGAATTGCGGAAGGCGATACTGTTATCGTTGGTGATTACCTTGAGTTTGATTACTATAAAGCATAATTAAAATAGGAGAGAATATATGACAAGCAAACAGAGAGCTTATTTAAAGGGTCTTGCAATGACAATGGATCCAATATTCCAGTTTGGAAAGAATAGTCTTACTCCAGAGAACACTGCAGCTATTGCAGAAGCTCTTGAGGCAAGAGAACTTATCAAAATAAGTGTTCTTAATAACTGTGCTGATGACCCTAGAGAAATCGCACAGATGGTTGCAGAAAGAACACGCTCACAGGTTGTTCAGGTTATTGGAAAGAAAATCGTTCTTTACAAGGAATCTAAGGACAACAAAAAAATCATTTTACCATGATTAATTCAGACAAAATAATAGGTATTATGGGTGGGACATTTAATCCAATCCACAAAGGACACACAGGTATTGCCAGATGTGCTT
This sequence comes from Eubacterium sp. AF22-9, assembly GCA_003458705.1. Taxonomy (GTDB): domain Bacteria; phylum Bacillota; class Clostridia; order Lachnospirales; family Lachnospiraceae; genus Lachnospira. Next base: position 10,714 of record QRVH01000054.1, read on the forward strand.
ACGAACAGTCTGATATTGATGAAATATTATTCATGCCTTCAGGCACACCTGCTTATAAAGATAATTCTCCCATTGTAAGTGCAACTGACCGTTGTAATATGGTAAAGCTTGCAATTAAACCTTTTGATTACATGTCACTTTCTACGATTGAAACTGACCGTCCCGGTAATACCTACACAGCCGATACACTTGCACAGATATATGATTCATATAAGAAAATATATTTTATAATAGGTGCAGATTCGCTTCTTTATATTCAGGACTGGTATCATCCTGAGTATATATGCAGCCATTGTCATCTTTTATGTGCTAACAGGGACAATAATTCAGCCAGTGTACTTATAGATCAGAAACATTTTCTTGCTGATAAATATGGTGCGGTTATTGATTTTATTGATGTTCCGGAACTTCCTTACAGTTCAACTGATATACGAAAGAAGGTTGCAATGGGTCTGTCAGTAAAAGAAGATGTCGGCGAAGAAGTAGAAGAGTATATAAAGTCCAGAAAACTTTATGTTTAAGAGGTTTTATTATGGATAACAAATATATTGAACAATTAAGAACACAGGTAAAAGACGCACTCCGTACAGACAACATGCGATACCAGCATACACTTGGTGTTGCTAATACAAGTGCCTGTCTTGCCATGTGTCATGGTGCGGATATGAACAAGGCGTATATTGCAGGTCTTCTACATGATTGTGCCAAATGTGTTCCTGATGATGTAAAGATTGCTGAATGTAAACAATACGGACTTCCAATATCAGATATTGAGCTTAAAAGTCCTTATCTGCTTCATTCCAAGCTTGGTGCATATTATGCAGCACACAAGTACAATGTTGAAGATAAAGAAATATGCTCTGCAATCCAGTGGCATACAACAGGAAAGCCTGCAATGACTTTATTAGAAAAGATTGTATTCATTGCAGATTATATCGAACCTTATAGAAATAAAGCTGCTAATCTTGATGACATAAGACATATGGCATTCACAGATATTGATATGGCGGCTTATGTAATATTAGACGACACCCTTTCGTATATAAGAAAAACCGGTCGTAACATTGATACACAGACGGTAGACACTTATGATTACTACAAAGGGATTATTAAAGAAAGAGAGAATTAAGATATGGCAGATTCCAAGGAAATGTTAAAGGTTATCATAGATGCATTACAGGATAAGAAAGCTGAAGATATCAGAGTTATAGATATAAGTAATGTATCTGTTATCGCAGATTATTTTGTTATAGCAAGCGGTAGCAATACCAACCAGATTCAGGCTATGGTAGATAATGTAGAAGAAGAGATGTTCAAGGCTGGCTTCGATGATCCTAAGGTTGAGGGGTATAATACAGCTTCATGGATTCTTCTTGATTATAAGGATGTTATTGTTCATGTATTCTCTGAGGATGACAGAGCATTCTATAATATTGAACATATATGGCGTGATGGGAATGAGGTTGATATTAACAGCCTGTAATGTTTAGAACGGCTTCGTATGCCGCCAGGAGGATGTAGTGCATTACGGTTGTTAATTGTGGGATAATAAAAATATATCCAGCTATAGATATATTTAAATCCGGACGCCGTGAGAGCTTGTTTTGCTGCTTTGGCAGCTCACCAAGCTCTCACGGATGGTTATCGGATTAGTTATATATCTATGGCTGGATTTTTTCAATTAATAATAATAATTCTTATTAGTTGATACCTAATCTTATTAAACCGATTACTTTTCCTAGTATCTCGCAGTCGTCTACGATGATTGGGTCCATGAAATCGTTCTCTGGCTGGAGTCTTATGTGTCCGTTCTCCTTGTAAAAGCGCTTAACTGTTGCGGAATCGTCTACAAGTGCAACAATTACTTCTCCATTAGAAGCTGTATTCTGCTTTCTTACTATTATCTGGTCGCCTTCATAAATTCCCATATTAATCATGCTGTCGCCCTTGACCTTTAACATGAATACTTCGCCGCCTGGCATATATTCTGATGGAATAGGGAAGTACTCTGTTATATTCTCAACAGCAAGAAGTGGCTGTCCTGCGGCAACCTGACCTAATAACGGAATATTAACAACCTCTCTTCTTGAAAGATTAAAATTGTCATCAATTATCTCTATTGTACGGGACTTGGTAGGGTCTCTTCTTATGTATCCGTTCTTCTCTAATGATTCAAGATGAGCGTGAACAGAAGATGTAGACTTAAGATTAACTGCCTGACATATATCCCTTACTGATGGTGGATATCCCTTATTAAGAATCTGTGATTTAATATACTCAAGAATCTCAGACTGTTTCTGAGTTATTCTGCCATATGCCATATTACGAACCTCCATTAATTTCTTTTAAATAATTTTACCACATTTATACATTATCCGCAAACATAATTTCTGAAAAAATGTTCGGAAAATTTGTTCGATTTTTATTGACAAACGCATGTTCTGATTATATAATCAATCCATAAGCAATAGAACACTTGTTTGATTGGGGGTTTTACATATGAATAATTCAGAATACACATATAGAAGAGCAGAAGCAAAGAAAAGAAGTGACAGACGCAGAAGAAACAGACAGATGACTATTAAGTCGTTAAGAATGATTATTATATGTTCGATTATTATATTTGCTGTTTCCATTGGAGGCATTATTGTTAAGGCTTCTGATGACTCGAACAAGACTCGAACATATAAATATTACACAACAATATCTGTTGAAGATAACGACACATTATGGTCACTTGCTGACAGATATAATAATGGTAATGAAGATACAACTTCGTATATTAACAATATAATGCAGATGAATGATTTATCATCTGATACAATCCATTCAGGTAAGAATCTTGTAATATACTATTATTCGACTGAGGTAAGATAATATCTAATTGCATATACATTTCCCGCATGCAGTGAAAAGCTACTTAATATTGGACTTTTCACTGCATTTTTGTTAGAATTTATTGACAGCATAAAAGACTGTATATATAACTTAACATTTAATAATTTATTCATAAGGAGATTAACCATGAAATTCAGCGATATAGAGACTATTTCCAAAGACGTATTAGATTATCTTTCAGATAATAAAATCGTCGATATGACCGAAATACAGCGTCAGACGTATAAGCATATAATGGACAACCGCGATATTATAGCTTGTTCATCAACCGGAACAGGTAAGACACTTGCATATCTTATTCCAATTATTAACAGATTAAAGAGTAATACTCATAATATTCAGGCCGTTGTTCTTGTTCCAACAGCAGAGCTTGCAATACAGGTCAATAATACGCTTAAAGATATCTTTGCACATATGGATAATACATTTTCATCTGTTGCATTAATAGGAGATGTGAATATATCAAGACAGATTGATTCTATTAAATCTAATAAGCCTGCAATAATTATCGGAACACCTAACCGCATACATCAGCTTATAAGTAACAAGAAGATTAAAGTACATGAGGTTAAGACTCTTGTTCTAGATGAGGCAGACAAGCTCTTTGATAAGACATTTTATTCAGGATGTAGAAGCAATTAGAAAGTCTTTAATGAAGTTCACACAGGTTCTTTTATTCTCTGCAAGCGTAGATAAGAAG
>QRVH01000055.1 GCA_003458705.1 Eubacterium sp. AF22-9
AGAACAAAGTATTATGGACGATATACAAGAAGGTCAGTATATATAGTGATAACAATAAAACAACAAAACAATGAATTGAGTTTTAAAAATCAGTTTTCAAAAGAAAATAATTCAATAACTTATGGTGTGGATAGTTTTAAGAAAAAATATTGAATATATGTTTTTTGCAACCAACCACAACACAATTCCCACTTTTCTGACAACTACAATTGGTGGAATCCGCATTTTACAAGGATTATAATACATACATAACAACAGAAAGGACTGACATTATGCTACAGGAGAATCTTATTATGCTGAGGTCGCTTGCGGGGAAGACTCAGGAGGATATCGCAGAGGTTATTGGAATATCGAGGCAGGCGTATGCCAAATGGGAGCGTGGTGAAACAATTCCTGATATTGAAAAATGCGGCAGACTTGCAGAATTTTATGGCGTGACGATGGATTCCTTAATAAAGGACGATGTGCAGCTTGAAGGGCAGAAGATGGCACCAGCACCGAAAGGCAAACACATGTGGGGCGTTGTCACAGTGAATGACCGCGGTCAGATAGTTATTCCTAAAGAGGCTAGAGAGACTTTTGGACTGGTGAATGGCAGCAGGCTGGTTGTGCTTGGCGATGATAATGAGGGCATAGCGCTTGTTAAAGCGGAGCAGTTTGAAGAGAAACTTAGCATGGCGATGTCGGTTCTTAGTAAAGATATTAAGGAATGAGGTGTTATGTATGATTTGTCCAAAATGTAAAAAAGAAATGAGAAAAGGATACCTTTTCAGCAGCAAAGACGGCGCATTCAGCTTTGCCGATGAAGTGCCTGGAGTATTTACAAATGCTAAGACAGCCAAAGGATTTGTTGAAATCACACCGCTTAAAGCGAGCCACAGAACGAAAGTGGAAGCATGCATATGTGAGAATTGCAGGATAGTAGAATTTGAGTATTAGATTAAAAAACAGAGGAGCACACACATGAACACCCAACCATTTACCATATCACCAATTCCAGACGACATATTTGCAAAGATGCAGGGGAAATCATTTAAGGACAACTGCATCGTGCCAAGAGAAGATTTGCGGTACCTTAAAGTTTTGCATGTCGGATTTGATAGAAAAACGCACACAGGTGAATTGGTTGTGAACAGGCTGATTGCTGATGATGTGCTTGATATATTTAAGCAGCTTTACGAGGCTGGTTATGAGATTGAAAAAATCAGACTTATTGATGAATATGATGCTGATGACGAGAAGTCGATGAGTGATAATAATTCTTCAGCGTTTAATTTCAGATACATTTCCTATTCAACGAAGCTGTCAAAGCATGCGTTAGGGCTGGCGGTTGACATCAACACGCTTTATAATCCTTATGTGAAATATGTTGATGGCAGAAGAAATGTAGAGCCTGCCAACGCTGAAAAGTATACGGACAGAAGCATTGAATTTCCACATAAGATTGACCATGACGATTTGTGCTATAATGTGTTTGCAGAACATGGATTTGAGTGGGGCGGCGATTGGGAACATGCGAAAGATTACCAGCATTTTGAAATGTCCGATGAGTGGATTGAGAAAAGTTCGTGCAGAAAAATGCAACATAACACAAAAGTTTGTACATAAAAGTGTGACAGAACACATTTGTACGTCCATAAAAATGTAAGGTAGGTGACAACGTGAATTGCGAAGATATGACAAGAATCTCACAACTGAATAATGTGCTGAATATGAAGGCAGGAGCTGCGGGCATGAAGAACACGATAAGGTGGATATATTTTGCGGACTGCCTGCAGTGTGTTAAGAACGAGTATCATGTTGAAGATTATATTCATGGCGACGAGTTCGTGGTGCTGACGAATCCTGATGTGACGGAGGATAAGAATAAGCTGATGGCGCTGATTACAAGCATGGTTGATTATGGGATTGCAGCGCTTGGAATCAATGAGGGACAGATTCTGCCGGAGCTTATCGCGTACTGTAATAAAGAAGAACTTCCACTTTTTGAACTGCCAGAGAAATTCCCGCTTGTGGATTTGTCACAGATATTGTGTAAAAGGCTTGTACTTGAGGAGAACAACAGAAACCTTGAGGAGCAGGTATTTGCGTCAATCCTTGATGCGGAGCATCTTAACCGTGACAGTGTGCTTGAGCAGGCGCAGTTTCTTGGAATTGACCTGACTGGAAGCTTCTGTGTTGTTGAATTCGTATTTGGAAAGAACCGTCGTGGCAGCAAAGATTTATTATCAACAGGACAGGAGATAAGAAGCATTATCAATATGGAGTTCTCATTTTATTCGGGGAATGTGCTTGTAATGCCGCAGACTGGAAGCGTTCTTGCACTTGTTTCGACGGACAGGATAAGTGATGAGGACTTGAAGGATGTGTTAAAGCGTATCATTGAAAATGCTGACAGGAAACATCACATTTGTCTTAAGGCTGGAATTGGAAGCAGCGTTGAATATCTTGAAGATGTGAAGAGCAGCCGAAGAGAAGCTGCAGAAGCAGTTAAAGTTGCTTTGGTTTCGGATACGGAGGAACGAATCTTTTTTTATAAAGAGCAGGGAATATATACATTTATATCGAAGGTTACGGACAGCAGGTTTCTGGATGATTATGTTGTGAAGAATATCGGCAAGCTGATAGACGCTGACGAGATTAATAACGGCAGTCTGTGCGAGACACTGGAGAGCTTTCTTAACCACAACTGCAATGTAAAAGAGACAGCGCAGAGTCTGATTATTCACAGGAACACGCTCAATTACAGGCTTAACAAGATAAGAGAACTGCTTGGGGTTGATTTTGAGAATATGGATACATGCCTTGAGTTAAAGCTTGCATTTATGATAAGAAGCTATCGCGGCAGAAAATAAATGCAGATTCAGTGAGAAAGTATCTGTTTGTGCACGGTGCACAATTAATATAGTTAATCAGAAACATTGATAAAGAAAGAGAAAATAGTATAATTCAGACCATAAACAAAATAAATTAAAGATTTTAAAAGACAAAGGCGTCGAGAATGGATAATTCTCGGCGCCTTTCTCTTTTGTGAGTTTCATCAATAAGGAGGATTTTATTATGACAACTACAGAATTATCAAAGGCACTTCCAGAAATTATTACAGAGCAGGTTCCAGGACCTAAGTCAAAGGCACTTCTCGACAGAAGAGATGCAGCAATTCCTAAGGCACTCTGCGGAAAGGCTTATCCAATATGTATCAAGCAGGGCGGCGGAGCAATGTTTGAAGACCTTGATGGCAATAAGTTCCTTGACTGGGTTGGCGGCGTTGGCGTTCTTAATATCGGTTATTCTAATCCAGAAGTAATTGAAGCAGTTAAGGCACAGACAGAGAAATATTTCCACACGATTTTCAATGTATATGTTCATGACGGATATGTAAGCCTTGCTGAAAAGCTTAACGAAATAATGCCATGCAAGGGTGATGTAAAGAAAACATATTTTGCTAACTCAGGTGCTGAGTGTGATGAAAATGCAATTAAGATTGCCAAAGCATTTACAAAGAGAAACGGGGTTATCTGTTTTACAGGTGCTTTCCATGGAAGAACTAATCTTACAATGGCACTTACAGCCAAGAAGGTATATGCAGTAGGCATGGGACCTTTCCCAGCAGGTATCTACAGAGCACCTTATCCATATCTTTACAGAGCACCTAAGGGATACACAGAAGCAGAGGCAATTCAGTATTATATAGATGAACTTAACAGAATATTTGATGAGGGCGCACCAGCAAGTGAAATCGCCTGCATGATTGTTGAACCATTCCAGGGTGAGGGCGGATTTATCCCAGCGCCAATCGAGTGGGTTAAAGCAGTAAGAAAGATATGTGATGACAACGGAATCTTAATGATAGCTGATGAAGTTCAGTGTGGTAACTGCAGAACAGGAAAGTATTATGCTTCTGAGTACTGGGCTGAGGCAGGTGCGGCACCTGATATTATCACAACAGCCAAGTCACTTGGTGCAGGACTTCCAATCTCAGCAATCACAGCAAGAGCAGAGGTTATGGATGCAGCTCCGGCAGGAACTATCGGTGGTACATTCTGTGGTAATCCTGTTGCAGCCGCCGCAGCACTTGCAGTAATGGATGTTATGAAGCGTGATGATTATGCAGCTAAGGCAAGACATATCGGAGAGACAATTATGAAGCGTTACAAGGAGCTTCAGGACAAATATGATGTTATCGGTGATGTAAGAGGACTTGGCGCAATGGTTGGTATAGAGTTCGTTAAGGACAGAGAGACTAAAGAACCAGCAACTAAGCTTGTTGCAGACCTTATCCAGAATGCTATCCAGAAGGGACTTCTTCTAGAAAGCTGTGGTACAGCAAGCAACACAGTAAGATTCCTGGCACCTCTTACAATGACAGATGAGCAGATGGAGAGAGGTCTTGAAATCTTCGAGGAAGCTTTAAAGGAAGCTTTGGAAGCGTAGTGCAAATGTGGTTTTAACCACAACTTAATTGTGGGAGGATATATTATGGAGCAGAAATCGAAATTTGATAAGGTAATGGGTGCCTGGGACATACTTGTTATCGCATTTGGCGCGATGATAGGCTGGGGCTGGGTAATTAATTCAGGTGACTGGATTACAACTGCCGGATTTATGGGCTCAATCATAGCAATGCTTATCGGTGGCGTTATGGTATTTTTCGTAGGACTTACCTACGCAGAGCTTACATCAGCAATGCCTCAGTGCGGCGGCGAGCATGTATTTAGTTACAGAGCGATGGGACCTACAGGTTCTTTCGTGTGTACATGGATGATTATATTAGGATATGTGGCTACCTCAGCATTTGAGGCAACCGCACTTCCAACAGTTATTACTTACCTTTTCCCTAAATTTAATCAGGTTTACCTTTATTCAATAGCAGGAAAAGATATTTACCTGACAACAATTCTGTTAGGTGTAGGCGTTGCGGTATTAATTACATTTATTAATATCATAGGCGCTAAGACAGCAGCTATATTACAGACAGTTCTTACAGCAATTATCGCTATTGCAGGAATTCTTCTTGTAGTCGGTTCAGCAATCAATGGTGATGGTGCTAATATTACAGGACAAATGTGGGAATCAGGCACAGGTACTACTCTTGGCAGCGTGTTCAAGGTAGCCTGCATGACACCATTCCTCTTTATAGGATTTGATGTAATTCCACAGGCAGCAGAGGAGATTAATGTGCCATATAAGAAAATTGGTAAGATAATGCTTCTGTCTATATTCTTAGCTGTTGCATGGTATCTCCTTATCATATTTGCAGTCTGCTACATAATGCCACAGAGTGCAATCGCACAGGAAATGTCTTCACAGAACGGACTTGTATCTGCCAAGGCAATTGAGATAGCGTTCAGATCACCGCTTATGGGCAAAGTGCTTATTATAGGTGGTCTTTGTGGAATTATCACATCATGGAACTCATTCCTGATGGGTGGCAGTCGTGCACTTTACTCAATGGGTGAGTCTCTTATGATTCCTAAAATGTTTGGTAAATTAGGAAAGCATAAGACTCCTGAAGCAGCCATTATCCTTTGTGGTATTGCCTGCGTTGCAGCACCTTTCTTTGGAAGAGGCGTGCTTGTATGGTTAGTTGATGCAGCTTCATTTGGTTGTGTTATTGCTTATATGTTTGTTTCAATTTCATTCTGTATCCTTCGTAAGAAGAAGCCTGAGATGGCAAGACCTTACAAGGTTAAGGCAGGCAGATTTGTTGGAGTTATGGCAGTACTTATGGCAGGCTTCATGACATTACTCTACATTGTTCCAGCTTCATTTTCAGCCGCACTTGTATGGCAGGAATGGATTGTAGTTGGTATCTGGCTTGCACTTGGTGCGTTCTTCTACTTCTATTCTAAGAAGAAATACGGTGCAGAGTTTGGTCGTGATATATTCATTGTCGAGGACGGTGGAAAGGCAGAAGAACAGGAAGAGGCAGTACTTCCAAATGCAAAGTATCCGGACAGACATTTTGTTATTACTGTCGGATGTGAGTATGGAAGTGGCGGTCCACAGATTGCCAAGATGATTGCCGACAGGTTAGGAATCGAGTATTACAACAGAGATCTTGTTGATAAGGTAGTTGCACAGATTGGTGTAGATAAGGGACTTGTTGAGGAGGCTGATACAAAGATTGGCGTAAGATACGCATTTGACACATCATATGGAGTGAGATATGCAAACCTTTCTAACAGGGTTATTGATGCACAGTTCCAGGCAATCAATGATTTTGCCAACAGGTCATCATGCGTCATTGTTGGACGAAGCAGCGACTACATTTTAAGAAACAGGGATGATGTTCTTAATGTGTTCATATATGCACCGCAGGAAGATGAGATTGCAGCGGTCATGAAGGAAAAAGGTATCAAGAATATGCGTAAGGCTAAGGAAGAATGGGAGTCTGTTGATAAGGCACAGCATGCAAGACATGAGTATATTACAGGAAAGAAGCGTGGCGACAGGCATACAAGAGATATGCTTATCAACAGCAGCATCTTAGGCTGGGACGAGACAGCGGATATGATTATTGACATGATTGACCGCAAGTTCGAGCAGGACGATGCAAAGCAGTTAAAGAAGGAGGCTTAAGCTGATGAAGGGCTTTTCTATAAAGACAGAAATACAGGAATTTGATACATTTGAACAGTTTGCTAAAGAAGCTGGAATCGGTGCTGATGACCTTGTGTTATGCGGTGAGCATACATTTGATAAATATATTGCTCCGCTTAACACAGGAGTACAGACACTTTTCCGTGAGAAATACGGCAAGGGTGAGCCGACAGACGGCATGGTTGATGCAATTCTTAATGAACTTCGTGATAAGACTTATGACCGTATAATTGCAGTTGGCGGCGGTACAGTTATTGATATTGCAAAGGTTGTTGCCGTTGCAGGAAAGAATGATACTGTAGATGACCTCTATGATAAAGTAGGAAGTCTTACTAAGATTCACCCGCTTATCATCATTCCTACAACATGCGGAACCGGCAGCGAGGTTACTAATATTTCGGTAATTAACCGTGTCAGCAAGGGTGTGAAAATGGGACTCGCAGACCCGGCAATGCTTGCAGACAGTGCAGTAATGATAACTAATATGTTAGACTCACTTCCATATAAGATATTTGCAACTTCTTCAATAGATGCGATGGTTCACAGTGTTGAATCTTTCTTAAGTCCTAATGGCTGCAGTATTTCCAGAATTTTCTCAACAGAGGCACTTAAGACTATTCTTACATGCTGGAAAAAGTCCGTGGAAGCCGGAGGTGAAGACGCATGGAAGACTTACGCTGCAGATTTCTTAAAGGCTTCTAACTGGGCAGGACTTGGATTCGGATATGCAGGCTGTGCAGCAGTTCATGCCTGTGCTTATCCATTAGGCTCTGTATATCACATACCTCATGGACAGTCTAACCAGCTTATGTTTAAAGATGTCATGAAGATGTATAAAAAGATTAAGCCGACAGGCAGAATCAACGACCTTGAAGGTGTTATCGCAGAAAGTCTTTCTGTAGCACCTGAAAATGCACTTGAAGAACTTTATGCACTTATGGACAAGGTGTTAAAGAGTGCGCCACTTGAAGAATTCGGAGTGAAGAAATCGGACCTTTCAATATTTGCAGGTGATGTAATAAAGACTCAGCAGAGACTCCTCAGGAACAACTATGTGCAGCTTAGTGAGGAGCAGATACTTGAAATATATGAAGCTGCATATTAATAAATGCTTATATCTGTATTCATAATAAAACTATCCCCAAAATGCGGCGTGTCAGGAAACTGGCGCGCCGTATTTTATGTGAAATCCCCTTGTTAATTACTATTACAAGTGCTATTATCACAATGTGGTTAGCATAAGCTAACAGAAGCTAGTTGCTACTATGAAAATGATAGGAGGAAATATATGTTTATAGATATTAAAGATGCAAGAAAACATTATGGCGAGGGTGAGACACTTGTCAACGCACTTGACGGCGTGAGCCTGTCTTTGGGAGAAGGAAAGATATATGTAATTCTCGGACCTTCAGGTTCAGGAAAGAGTACGCTTCTTAATATGATTGGAGGTCTTGATTCACTTGATTCAGGCGAAATTACAATTTCAGGCAGGAACATAAGCAGAAGTGACAAGAAGAAAATGACAGACTACAGAAGGGAAGATGTTGGATTTGTATTCCAGTTTTACAATCTGATTCCAGACCTTACTGTGCAGGAGAATATTCAGGTTGTCGCTGATATTGCAAAGCAGCCAATGGATATAGAAGAGGTAATGAAAGCACTTGATATTGACAAATACAAGAATCGTTTTCCTAAGGAACTTTCAGGTGGACAGCAGCAGAGAGTTGCGATAGCAAGAGCATTAATCAAGAATCCTAAGATTCTTCTGTGCGATGAGCTTACAGGTGCGCTTGATTCAAAGTCATCAAGAAATGTCCTGAAATTCATAGAGAAAGTCAATGAACAATTTAAGACTACAATTATAATCATAACACATAATGAAGCGATAGCTGATATGGCGGATACAGTCATAAGAATTAAAGATGGTCAGGTTGCTTCCTGCACAAACAATGGCAATAAGCGTAGTGCAGAAGAACTTGAACTGTAAAAGCAGAAGCACAAGTATGAATTTTAAAATGTGATTATGAGGAGGCTGGTTATGACTCTTAACAAGAGATATTTAAGAAATGTTAAAGAGAATCTGTCATTTTATGTAGCTGCGGCAGTTCTTACGGTAGTTGCCCTGCTGCTGTTCTATCTTTTTTACATAGCAGGAACAGGAATTAAATCATATGGTGACCAATTCTTTATAGATAATAAGCTGGAAGATGCCACATTTACAACATATGTGGAGATACCTGATAACGAGATTACTAATATTGAGAAGAAATATAATGTTACATTTGAGAAAGAACATTATGTAAATATTAATGAGGACGGATATAAAGTAAGAGTTTTCAAACGCAATAAGAAAATCGACCTTTATGAGGTGATTGATGGAAATGACATATCTAACGATGATGAGATTGTTATATCAAAGGGATATGCTGAAAGTGAGCATGTAAGTATTGGCGACAGGCTCACAATTAAGGGAAAAGAATACAAGGTTACAGGATATTTCTTAAGACCTGATTACCTGTATATGCTTGAGAATACTGATGATTCATACAAGAATATCACATCATTTTTCCTTGCATACATGACAGATAGTGCGTACGATGCGCTTGAGGCAAACTCATGTCAGTACAAGGTAGTATACAGTGACGACAGTGATGTGACACAGTTCAGAAAAGACATGAACGAGCAGTACAAGATAAACAGCTATCTTGCTAAAGACAATAACCAGAGAATTACAATGGTTGATGATCAGGCAATAATGTTTCTTATTATGGCATTTGTATTTCTGTTTACACTGCCGCTTATTACAGTTGCACTTATTGCTATTATAATAGGCAGAAAGATAAAGCAGGAACAGAAAATGATTGGTACATTGTCAGCACTTGGCTACACTAAAAGTCAGCTTATGCAGCATTATAGTGTACTTGCCATGATTCCGGGACTTGCCGGCGGAATTATAGTTACGATTATTACCAAGATAATACAGCAGCCATATGGTGAACTGAGCCTTGCAGATTATGAGCCAATGCCTGTTAAATTTACACTTCCAATTCCGATAGCACTTATAGGAATAATAATTCCGACAGCTATCTACATGCTTGAGGCAGCACATAAAGTATCTAAGCTGTTGAAGAAGGATACAGTAGAAATGCTTAATGGCAATGCAGACGGAGACAGCAGAACAAGACATGTATTAGCCGGTAAGAAGGGCAAGGTAAGAAATAAGTTCGCATTAAGAAGCATACTTGCCAATCCGGGAAGAAGCTTTGTTGTGTTCCTGGGTGCATTTTTAGGTGCACTGATGATAACGGTAGCGTTTATGTTTATAGACTCTATCAACAACGTAATTGACAAAGGCGCAGACAGCATGGGCAGCTTTAAGTATGAATATGTTCTTAACCGCCTAAAGACAGATGAGGTGGCAGGGGCAGATGAGCTTGTTATAGGGAAATACGAGCATAACGGCTCTGCATTTTCACTGATAGGCGCGGATACAGATGTTAAGTATCTGAATATTGATACTGAGGACGGCAGCAGGGCGGACATTTCCAATGGATATTATGTTACAAATGTAATGGCATATGCCTATAGCTTGAAGCTGGGGATGAATTTACATTTGTCAATCCTGTTACAATGGAAGAAAAGAAAGTTACAATAAGCGGAATTATAATGAATGACAGCCAGAAAATGATTGTATGCAGTCAGGACAATGCAAGGAAACTGCTGGGCTGGAATGACGGAACATACAACGGACTGCTTTCAGAGAAAAAGCTTGATTTAGGTGATGAGATATCCAAGACAGTCACATCTGACGACATCAGGGAACAGATGAAGACTATTCTTACAGAGATGGGCGCAATTATATATTCTCTTGCGGTAATCGGCGCGATTATATGTATTGCGGCACTGTATGTATCAGTAAATATGCTTATTTCGGAGAACCGCCACAACATATCAATGCTTAAAGTGCTTGGTCTTAAAAGACGCGAAATTAATAGAATGATTATCGATGTAAATCATGTTATAATACCTATTGGCATAGCTGTTGGAATGCTTGCAGGTTATTTAATGATGGTAGTAGTATTCAGGATATATTCAGGTATAGAGGGAGTGCTTTATACACCGGCAATAACCTTTAAGAGCATTATATTAACTATAATAATAGTGCTTGTGTGCTATGCAGTATCACTCCTTATAGTAAGGAGAAAGGCTGACAGGTTGATATGTTGAAAGCCTTAAGAACAACAGGGAGTAATATACACAGGCATCCATATGAGGGAGGAATATATCATGGAATTAAGGGACAGACTGTCACCTGATGAGCAGGTGTACTGGAGTGGAAAGAAGGCTGTAGGTGTTTCGGTGCTGGAGGCAATATTTAACCCGTTTCTGATATTTGCATTTATCTGGGGAATGTTCGACTTTGGATTTATAGGACTACTGTTTAATGAGGCAGGGATGTATGCTGACAGACAGGTAGCAACATTCATGATTATGTTTTTTGCAGTTCACCTTATGCCGGTATGGATATATCTTATTGGTGTAATTAAGTCAGTGGTTAAGTCTGTGAATACAGAATATATTATCACCAGAGACAAAATATATATTAGAAAAGGCAATGGGGAAAGGAATACAATAATGGTTCCGCTTGCTTATGTTGAGTTTATTGGTGTTGACCGTGGAATATTTGACAGAATATGTGGTACGGGCGATATTACATGGAAAGGTGAAAAGGGAAGAATAGACAATATCAGTGATTATGATAATGTATGTGCCATGATAAAAAAGCTGGCTATAGAAGCAGAACAGCAAAGTGAAGAGAATGGAACGGTCTATTCATCTATGAAGATTAACGGAAGAAATTTATCAGATAGGAATTATGATGACTCTTATAAATATGCAGGATATGCGTATTTTGACAATTCATACGGTGCACCTGACAGTCAGAAGAGATATGATGCACCTGACATCAATCATAATTAGAGAAAATGTTGTGAATTTTTTGTAGAATTTTAATGTATGTTGTAGAAAATGCACAAACGCTTGCGTAAATCTTTGTAATTTTAAGCTATTTCATTTTTATAATTATTATGGTATTTTTACCAATAGAGGCGATTTATTTTGCATGATACCGGACACTGCCAGCAAAATAACGCCTCTATTGTTTTATCTTTTAATCAATTATATGATGATTAAGCCATCTGCGCGAATGGAATCTGATAGAGAATACGATACCACGCACAGTCCAGTCGGCAAACATTCCAATCCATACAGCAATAGGCCCAAAACCATATACACGGCATAATAATATAGTAAAGCTTACACGACATAACCACATGCTTGCACATGATGTTATCATTGAAAATTTCACGTCTCCGGCAGCACGCATTCCGTATGCAGGAATGAACGACAATACCCATGATATTGGCTTGGTTATTGTTATGAAAAGAGTCATCTCAAAACACATTCTTGCACTTTCTGCTTCCATTCCACCGAGTATGGTAATCGGCCTGCACAATGCAAATACAACAAGACAGCTTATAATAATGGCAGCTTCAGCCATTTTACTGAGTTTCTTTATATAATATATGGCTTCATCTTTTCTTCCGGCTCCAATACACTGACCAACTATAGTCATAAGTCCGATACCCACACCCTGTGCGGCAACTCCGTTAAGGTTTTCCAGAATATTGGTTACAGCATTTGCAGCGATGGCAGCAGTTCCAAGCGTTGAAACTGTTGACTGGATTGCCAGCTTTCCAAACTGGAACATGCTGTTTTCTATACCTGAAGGAATACCAATATATAAGACTCTCTTAATTAAATCCCAGTCGGGACGGATTGTGTAATATCTGTTAACGCATATGGTCTGTGATGAATTTCTTAATTTAATAATTACGACAACTGCACAGAAAATTCTTGATGCAAGTGTTGATATTGCAGCCCCTGCAACGCCCATTCCAAGTCCGAATATAAGAATCGCATTACCACCTATATTAAGGAAGTTGGATATAATTGATATTGTCATAGGGCTTTTGCTGTCCTTCTGGGCTCTCATAATGGACGCACCAGCGTCATACAGGCCAATGAATGGAAATGACAACAGGGTAAAAAGAAAGTATGCCTGTGAATCAGCCATAACCTCAGCTTCTACAGAACCAAAGATGAACTTAAGCATTGGTACACGAAGAACGAGACATATTGCAGATATGAAAACTGACAGCACTGTCATGACAAGAAATACCTGTCTTGCAGCACGGTTGGCACCTTTAGGGTTGCTGCTTCCTATGTACTGGGAACACAGGATTGCACCTCCTGCAGCAAGTGCTGACAAGGCCTGTATTACAAGAATATTGATGGAATCGACAAGTGACACAGCTGAGACGGCAGATGCACCGACATTACTTACCATCATAGTATCAACGGTTCCCATAAGTGAAGCCAAGAGATTTTCCAGCATGATAGGAATAAGAAGCTTCCTTATATCTATATTGGAAAAAATGTGGTCTGAATTATTAGTCATTGAAATTACTCCATTATATTTTACAAACTAAAATGCAACTAAAATAATTTATTCCTAAGAACAGATAAAGTCAAGTATATATGTTGATAAAACATGTTGCAAAGAACATATTGGCATAAAATACTTGACTTTATAATATAATTATGATATCTTAACAAGGCACTGAGATATCAGTGGTTATGCGGGTGTAGTTCAATGGTAGAACACTAGCCTTCCAAGCTAGATACGTGGGTTCGATTCCCATCACCGCTCTATTTTTTTGTTCAAGTGAATTATTTCAGGGTCTATTTTTTTGTTCAAGTGAATTATTTCAGGGTGAT
>QRVH01000056.1 GCA_003458705.1 Eubacterium sp. AF22-9
AAGGAAGATGTTTATAAATTTTGGCCTAAGTATAATAGTGGAATCACAGCTAGTGGAACTGTATTTGATGCAAAAACTGGAATCACAGCTAGTGGAACTGTATTTGATGCAAAAACTGGCAGAAAGATGGTAACTGACGCAGATGTAGTTGTAGGGAAAAAATACTATATTTTAAGAAGAAGCCGGATTAGTAGTTATTATGGTTCTCATGTATGTGTTAATGAAATTTCAAATAAAAGGATATCAGGGGAAACCTGGAGGGTGTATGAGGTTATAGCGAGTGATTATAGTGAACAATCTGCACGATTCTTTCTAGATTATCATTGTAGATTGACAGAGTCTCCGATAGCTATTCAACCAGTGTGGCCAATTTATGTAGAAGATAAATATGTTGTGAAGCACAATCAAGATAATTTATATATGCACATCAAGGGAAATGCTACAAATACATTAGTTTTTCCTGAGGCATATAAGCAAAGATTTAATAATAAAGGTGAAATCGTATTAAAAATCGCATGTAATTCAAGACAACAATTGGTATCTGCTGGTAGAACAAAGGCTTTGAACTATGCATACTTTTGGAAAGATAATCTGAATCATATTAGTCAAGATCCTTTGGTAGATGTTACAGATCTAAATGGAATCCCTGTTTTGCAGGAAGAGAATAATACATTGCCGGATAAAGGAAAAATATATATTCGAGCGCAGTATGATGGTTTTATAGAAACTTCAATAAATAATAAAATTATTGAAAAAAGAATGATAATCTCGAATAAAACAATTGATTAGATAACATTACGTGGGAAATGACTTTTTCTATTTACGCGGGTTTAGATTTAATAAGAATCGTTAAATTTGTGAGATTAAAAAGGAATGCCAATTTAGCTGAAAATGAACTGTTAAAGAAATTAAATTCTTTCTCTAGTAGAAATATTAAAATTTCACATACAGCAGGAGGTTTAGCAGATAGATTGATGGAATATCCTTGATACGGAAATGGTTATACCAAAAAATAAGAGAAGGATATGTAGATGAAAAAGCCTATAAATATTTGGTGCATGTAGTAAAGAAACAGATAGAATAAATTGGAGGGGAAATATGAAATATACAGAGTTGCTGAATGATGATGATGTTCAATATATTTGTAAAGCAATATCGGGAAAAAACTTTAAGAAGATTTTTGCAGATTCACCTAAAGAATTTGCAAGAATCAAACCTGGATTTAGACCCAATAGCATGTCAGATGAAGATGCGGTTGAAATCGCTATTAAGAATTTTAATAAAGAGTTTGTACGTGGATTTGTAGAAGTAATGATAAAACAATGGCTAAAAGAAATAGAAGCCAATATTGAATCGTTGCAGATGGAAGGCCATGATTATGAAGATGCGGTTGCTCTTACATTGCTAGATTCATACTTTGCAGAAAATATAAAATTATATTTTAGATTGGCGCAAGCAGAGAAGGATGATGCTTATATTATATATATTTGCAATAAAATGGTATCTGTTGCACAGGAACAGAAAAAAGATGGATTGTCTAGGAGTTGGGAGGAAATAGATAATACAGAGCTTGTTTCAAAGATTCAAGATTTGTCAGTCAAAAACGAAGAACTCGAGAAGCAAAAAGTGGATGCTGAAAATCAGATTAATGCGTTGGATGAAGAAAAGAAAAATATCAATGCTCAGTTATATGAATGTCAGAAAAAATTAGAGGAGTTACAAGGTGAATATCAGCAAGATATGCTGGAGTTGAAAGATCTAAGAGAACGTGCACAGCATGAAATTATAGTTGATGAGGAAAATTTTACATCTGATGAATATGATTTCATATCATTATGTGAAGTGCTGCCGCCAGATTATGAGGAAAATTTTACATCTGATGAATATGATTTCATATCATTATGTGAAGTGCTGCCGCCAGATTATAATGGTATAGAGTTGATAGAAAGATATGCAGACTTAACATGGGATGGTGAATTTGAAGAATTTTACTGTGATGAGAGTGAACCAACACATTTGAGAATAGGGATAAAATATATTTGAATGAAGGCCCACGTGAAGTAGGAACAATGGGAGTATGGATGTGGAGAGCTGTACCTAATAATACCAATCCTAATAAGGATTATATATATTCGAAGTTTGCATCAAAGCTAAAACCAATTGAAGTGATATCAATTCATCAAGTATCTGATGAAAAAAACTTGCTTGATTTATTGAAAGATGGGATAGAAATTGAGTATTTACCTGAAATGGGTATGTATTCAGCGCATGTTGGAAAGGGACATTATTCAGGCTTTTTATGTTCATCAAGAGATTTTGAAAAGAATGGTGATAAGTTTAGGTTGAAATCAACCTTGATAACATTGCCTAAATACGAATTTGGAAGAAATGAATTTATAAAATTTGATAATAACAGGAGCTTCTTTAAAAAGCTATCAGTAGGTATGCCCGATGCTCTTGTACCAGTTAAAGATACTATGGAACTTATAAAAAATATTATTTTGGGACGTAATTCATGGTCAGTATTTAAAGAAGCTGGAAAATCAAGAGGAGAGTGGAAATTAGTTAAGAATTTCTTGGATGAATTAGATGTTAATTCGATTTGTGCTGAAATTGCAGACACGCTAAGTTGTTCGCAAGTTGAGGCAAAAAAACAGTTAGATAAATTCATAACAGTTGCTGCCCAATATATCGATGGTGATAGTATAGAAGATAGTATTATTGAAGCAATAATTGTTACAGATGAAAGGCTAATGACGAAATGCAAAAAAATACTAAAAAATGACTGGGAGGAAGAAAATAAGAAAGAAATTGCTCAAAAACAAAAAGAGATAGATTTACTTAATATTGAATTAGCAAAGGGCAAAGAACAACTAGATGAGATATGTTCTGATAAAGAAAAATATGAAGGTGAAATACAGAACTTTAGGAAAGAATTAGAAGCTAAAGAACAGTTAGCCGAGGATGTAGAAAAAGAAGTATCGAAACGTATCAGAGAGGCTCAGGGTAATGCAGCTACTTTTATCGCTGAAATGGCGTTTGTTAATGTTCCTTCCAGATTAGAATCACAGATGGAGGATAAAAATAAAATAAATGAAATCACTTTAGATGCTAGTGAAAATATAGGAATATTTACTCAGATAAAAGAAAATATAGACGAAGATTGGAATATGACATTAGATTCAATAGAGGATGAATTGATAGAAGCTGGGGTTATGGCGACTTTTGCTCGACCGATGGCGGCATATTTATATTCTGCTTACTTAATAGGAAGCGATTTATTATTAACTGGTCCTAATTCTGAGGCAATTGCACAAGCATTCTCATGTGCTGTGACAGGAAAATTAGCTAAGAAATTACAATATAAGAATGCTCCTGATTTAGAGTATTACAAAAATCAGATACATAAAGGCACAATAGTAATAATCGAAGAGCCATTTAATGCAGAATGGGTTTCACAAATTCCTAATTTTGTAGCAAATACCGAAGCGTTTTGTATAGGCATTCATCCATTCATAGAAGACCTGCAAATTGAACCAAGAAGTTATTTTAATTATATGTTACCGGTGTTTACAGATAGTGTAGTAGATAGAACTCCGGCAAAATCTTACATGTGTTCATTGAAGACAGATAATTATGTTGAGTATGAATATGCTTTAGATAAAAAAGATAACTCAAAAGCACTATCCATATTGCATGTTCCAGCAATAGCTAAAAAACGCTTAGAGTTAATAGTGGGTAATATGCATATAATGCTGGGGGATTCGAATACTGATTATGACGTTATGTTTGCTTTATTACCTTATGCATACTCGACTATGCAGACGCAGTTATTGAATGAAATGATAAAAGACAGCAATAAGAAAAAGATTACTATTTCAAATACGATGCTGAAGTATTTGACAGAGATTTACGGAGAATTTGATGAATAAATACGATAATCTAATGACAAAAATAGGTACGGAATTTAATATAAAAAAAAGGAAAAACAGAGAGTGTCAATGATTATAAAGTGCGTTTAATATATTCTGTTTTGGGTAGGATGGCAGTATCATCACTTTTAGATGACTACGACAATGATATGCCTTCGATTGTGCATATGAAAAATCGTGTTTCTACTGTTTTTGATAGCTATTATAAAATGTATCCAGAACTAAGTGCTTTATTGCCAGAAGATGCTGAAAAAATAGCGAATGAAATATATGATATTTATTCTCATACAGGTATTTTTTATCATATTCCAAATCGTATTGTTTTATCAAAGAAATCAGATGAGTATATTAATGGTGTAGTACTGACAAGAGGATATGAGTTAGGATTAAAACAGGCAGTAAGTGGACTTGGAACATATATCATATCAGAAAATAGCTCACAGTCAGATAAAAATATATTTTATATTGATACAACATCTTTGCGCGATAGGTGGCAATCGTGGATAGAAGATGCTAAATGGAGCAATTTTAAAGTAGAAGGGGATATAGAATATCTTAGAATGGATCCACCATTCACTCGTGGGTACTGGGTGAATAAGCCTAATGCTGAAGGTGAGATTTCGATACTCCGAACTGGATTTAAAGGCAATGAACTATATTATTTATATAAAATAGATAAAGACAAGAAAATACAGGCTAGTCAATTGCCGAATTGGATTGTAGATGATTATCAATATAGGTCTTTAGCAAATGCTTGTTTGTACAATGCAGGCGTTCTTCCACCAATTACTTATCTAGTTGATGGGGATATAGTTGATTTTAAATTTGGATATTTGCCACCACCTGCAGAGCTTTATCTATGGAAATTGTATAGTTGGCCAACCACGGTATTGGATCTTCCTAAAGATTTCAATAGAGTTTCAACTAAGTGTATATTTGAAAGCATTGCAGAACTTATGAAGAAACAAGGTTATGCATTTGTAGAGGAGAATTGACTATGCCAAATGGAGCAAATTCTGTGCATAAGGAATTATGCACAGAACTAGAAAATTATATAAAGTCGCAGTACTTTGCGAAGACACCAATATTACTGTCGGCAGTAAGTGAACAGTTGGATAATGAAGGCGTTTTATATCAAAAACCATATATTGAATCTTCTCCAGCATATAAGGTTAAATTTAATGGTATTCAGTCTGCTAATATACCAGATTGGATGAAAGATTATTTTTTGAGCTTGAGCAATGCTGGAGTGGGTGTATATCCGTCACCTTTTGTGCATCAGATAAATGCATTAGAAGCGGCCAGTGTGGGAAAGAATTTATTCGTGGCGACTGGAACTGGTTCTGGTAAAACAGAGTGCTTTATGTGGCCTTTATTAGCAAAGCTTGCCGATGAAGCTCGGAATTCTAAAGAGACATGGCAGATGAGGGGGATTAGAACTATTATAATGTACCCTATGAATGCGCTCGTATCTGATCAAGTAAGCCGACTAAGAAGATTGATAGGTGATTCTGAAAATAAATTTGTCAATATTTATAGGGAAACATGTGGAAATAATGTAAGACGTCCACAATTTGGAATGTACACAGGAAGAACACCATATCCAGGCCAAGAGCCTAATAAAAATCAGGATAGGCGATTGGAGAAAACTCTCGAGAGAATGTCATTTCCAGTTTCAGAAAGTGAACAACACTTTTTTGAACAACTTACGAAAGAAGGAAAGACTCCAGCCAAAGCTGACATGAAATCATTCTTAGAAGGTTTACATGAAAGTAGGCATATTCCAAACGATGAAGATGCAGAGCTTATTACAAGATTTGAGATGCAACAATTCTGTCCAGATATACTAATAACTAATTATTCAATGTTAGAATATATGCTTTTGAGGCCTCGTGAAGCTAAAATGTGGAATGATACGAAGGCTTGGCTTGAGAGTGATCCTAAAAACAAGTTGCTATTTGTTATTGATGAAGCTCATATGTACAGGGGATCGTCAGGTGGAGAAGTTGCGTTGCTTATTCGTAGATTATTTCATAAATTAGGAATAACAAGAGATCGCGTTCAATTTATTCTTACAACTGCAAGTATGCCAGATGCGTCTGAAGAAGACAAAGAAGCAGTAATGAAATTTGCAACAGAATTGACTGCCGCAGACACTAGTATCGATTTTTGTTATTTAACAGGTGAAAGAGAAGATATAAAAGGATGTCAAAAGTATGATATATCTTTTGAAAAATTTGAAAGCCCAAATGTACAAAAAATTGAAGGAAATGAAGAAGAACGTTTACAGGAATTAAATGAATTTTGGAACGGAATAGACGGGGCACCGGAAAAGTTTTCAAATTTGGATGATGTATATTTTTGGATGTATGAACATTTAATTGAGTATGCACCGTTTTCTACATTGATTAGTACTTGCAGAGGCACAGCGATATCACTAAATGAATTAGCACAGACAATTTTTCCTGATCAGGATAAAGAGAAGGCTTTGCAAGCGGTTGGTGTGTTATTAGCGATTGCTCCACAGGCAAAAAATGATAAAGGTACTGTACTGTTTCCGGCAAGAATGCATATGTTGTTTAAAGGTATAAAAGGTATATATGCATGTGCGAACCCTAATTGTACTC
Organism: Eubacterium sp. AF22-9; assembly: GCA_003458705.1. Lineage (GTDB taxonomy): Bacteria > Bacillota > Clostridia > Lachnospirales > Lachnospiraceae > Lachnospira. Next base: position 6,560 of record QRVH01000056.1, read on the forward strand.
ATTCGCACCATGATGACACATTATCATTAGGTGAGATTTTTTTATCGGATGGGAAATTAACATGTCCACATTGCCAGAGTGTTGTTTATGAATTATATAATGATAGAAGATGTGGTGCTTTATTTTATAAAGGGTATATTTTGGAAGATGATACAGATTTTAAAGGTAATGCATATTTATGGCACTATTCTGGACAAATGATGGATAGAAGAATGAAGGAAGTTCATTTATATATTCCTACAGATGACTATCAACTTCCTGCTAAACAAGGAAAGAATGCAATTAAACCATGCTATCTAGATATAAAGAGTGGATTTATTAATTTTAAGGATGATTCGCAAGCTGATAATCCGGGAGTAAGAAAACTTTATTACTGTAATTATTCCGCAAAAGGAAAACCACAGATTGTGACTTTTACAACATGTCCACATTGCAGACATCAGCTTTCGTCTGCGCAACTTACTTCATTTAGTACAAGAGGAAATCAGTCATTCTTTAATTTGATACAAGCTCAATTTCAAAACCAACCAGCAGTACCAGGAAAAGAAAATGATCCTGACAGATTGCCAAATGAGGGAAGAAAGGTGCTGCTTTTTTCGGATAGTAGACAGCGAGCTGCAAAATTGGCGCGAGATATGTCGGACTCTTCAGATATCATGGCTGCAAGACAATTGTTTGTAATGGCAATAAATCTGATGGAGAAATCAGTGGTTGGGCAATCAATGAATTCGCTTTATGACTATTTTTGTTTGGTGGCAGGACAGCAGCATTTGCAAATCTTTCACGAGCCAGAAAGAGAAAAGTTTGCTGAAGATTGTAAGACAGCATTCAGTAATTATCAAAGATGTATCAAGCGCAGAAGAGATTATATTCCGAGATTTACAATTGCAAATGCACCAACACAAATGCAAAATTATTTGCTCAGATTATTTGCAGGTGGCTATAATACATTATATGATTCCGCATTATGCTGGATTGAACCGACAGAACAAGCTTTGTTTGATGCACTTGATGCGTTAGAGGAAGCTGGGATAAAGATAGATGAGGATGAATTCATAGAAGTTTTTAATGCATGGATGATTTCAGCATGTGATACAGCAACAGTGCTGGGGCATACAATTTCGGATAATATCCGATTAAATGTCAGACCTAATTATGGTGGCTATGGTCTGGATAAAGAGTGGAAGTTTTCAAAGAATATTATGGAAATTATGAAATGGGAAGACGATTCGAAGGAAATGACTACTTGGAAGGGAGTGCTTAAAGAAGCTTTTCTGGATTCAGCACAACCAGATAATGGAAAATTATATGTTGATTTGTCTAGGGTTAAACCAAGATTCAATAGTGATAAAGAATGGTACCGATGTGAACAGTGCTCGGAAATATCTCCATATATGATAAAGAAACGATGTCCAAGCTGTGGATCAACACATATGCATGCTATTTCTAAGGCCGAATATGGTGCATTGGATTTTTGGAGAAAACCAGCACTTGATGCATTGGACGGAAAGTCAATTCACGTTATTGATACAGAAGAGCATACAGCCCAACTTTCTCATAAAGATCAACGTGATGATCTATGGAGCAAAACAGAGCAATATGAACTTCGTTTTCAAGATTTAATACAGGAGGATGAGACGCCGGTAGATATTTTAAGTAGCACAACAACCATGGAGGTTGGTATTGATATAGGATCGTTAGTTGCTGTTGGTCTTCGTAATATTCCTCCAATGCGTGAAAATTACCAACAGAGAGCAGGTCGTGCAGGTAGACGAGGAGCGAGCCTTTCTACAATAGTAACTTTCTGTGAAGATGGACCACACGATACGTTATATTTTAATAATCCAGTTCCAATGTTTAGAGGTGATCCTAGAAGACCATGGATAGATATTGAAAGTTCAAAGTTGATGCAAAGACATATCGCAATGGTTGTATTTCAGGAATATTTACAAGGAATAGGAGCTAGCTTAGATACTATTCCTGCGGTAGAATTTTTGGATAAGTATTTAGATGAATTCATTTTATTTTCAAAAAAATACCGAGTAAAGAAAGATGATCTTTTGCTTCCGACAATGGTTGATTTTGACTATTTGGAATTTGCTAATTCTTTAGAAAGTGATTTGTCGTTATTGAAGCAAAAACGTGATGATCATCCGGAACTATTTGGAGCTCAGGAAAATGAAACAAATGTGGAAATTAAATCTTTATTGGATGCTTTATATGAAGAAGGTGTTATTCCTACATATTCATTTCCGAAGAATGTTGTTAGTACATATATAACCGATAACTATGGAAGAACAAAATACGAGGTTGAGAGAGGTCTAGATGTCGCTATAGGTGAGTATGCTCCAGGAAGAGCAATTGTTGTAGATAAACAAACATATCAAATAGGTGGATTGTTTTATCCGGGAAGCGAAAAGAAACAAGGAAAAGCACTATCTCCGGCTAAGTCCTATATGGATGATAGAAATTATATTAAGTCTGTACTTACATGCGCTGAATGTGGATGGTTTGGGCTTGAAGAAGAACACGTGAGAAAATGTCCATTTTGTGGCAATGATAAATTAGAATTAGCAAGAAATATGCTACGCCCTTGGGGATTTGCTCCGAAAAATGCGAAATCTATTCCAGATGTTCAAATATCAGAGGAATATACAGCGGTGCAACAACCGTTATATTCTACATTACCAGAAGCGGATGAAATATTTAATGTAAAAGGTACAAAGAATATTAGAATGGCATCGAGAAAGAACCAAAGAATCATTATGATGAACAAAGGTGTAGAAAATAGAGGCTTTATTATCTGCAGAGATTGCGGAGCAGCCATGCCAGGTGATGATCCTCATGTTCTTGATGATATTCAGAGACCGTATATTACAAAATTTGCGAGAGGTAAATGCAGGCATAGCGATTGGGAAAATGTGAATCTTGGATATGATTTTGTTACAGACATGCTTGTTCTAGAATTTGATATTGATAGCAGTAGAATAGATGTAAGAAGAAATGATAATCCATGGTTACCAAGAGCTGCACAATCGCTTGCAGAGGCGCTGAGACTTGCGGCAAGTAAATACTTGGATGTTGAGTTTTCGGAACTTGTAACAGGATATAGACTTAGAAGTAATCCGGCGGGTACATATGTAGATGTATATTTGTATGATAGCTTGTCTAGTGGTGCAGGATACGCTGTTAATGTAGCAAACGAGATAAATACATTGTTAAAACTGACTCGTGAAATACTTACAGAATGTTCATGTAGTAATGCATGCCATGATTGCCTTAAGCATTACAGAAATCAGTATGTACATGGAATGTTGGATCGATTTGCAGCATTAGAGTTATTGAATTGGGGCGAATACGGAAAAGTTACTAATGATATTAATCTGGAATTACAAAAAAGGTATCTCTATCCATTAAAAGATATTTTAAATTTATCAGGATGTAAGATTAGGCTTGATGATACTGATATATGGGTAGAAAATAGTAAACATAAAAAGCAGGTGGTTGTATATCCTGCTATGTTAGTAGAACCAAGAGATAAAGAAAAAATATATGTTAGCGATGCATATATTAAATACGCTAAACCATATGCAGTACAAAAAATATTAGATGAAATCTGATAAAGCGTGAAGGAAAGGAGGCTCTGCAATGTATATAATACATAATCAAAAATTATCAAGAAGCAGAGCCTATCTTTCTTTCTGATATGAAGATTGATGGAATGTCCCTTGCAGCAATTAGTGAGGAAATGAAAAGATTTTGCGAAGAAAAGCAGATAGAAAAATATGAAGAGGATATATATTATATTCCTAAAAAGTCCAGGTTAAAATATGTTTTATCGTAAGCGCTAAATAAATCCACTATTTTATTTAGCGTTACATTGACTTGTGTACATACATCTGGTCACTTTGACCTGCATCAGCAGATGACACGGGATAATCTTGCGAATGTTAATATAAATTTACCACAAAGGATATTATATTAAGAGGTGGTTCATTGGATATTACATACAAAGACAAGAAAATTAAGAATATTTGTATGGATGCTAAAGTTGCCGATAGAACCTATGGAATTGAGATGTCTGAGAAAATATATATGCGTCTGGATCAGATTAGAGCTGCGGATACAGTAGAAGAGATGATTCAGTATCACATTGGCAGATGTCATCCACTATCAAATAATAGGAAAGGGCAGTATGCAGATGACTTAGTTCATCCATACAGATTGGTGTTTGAGAAACATGGTGATGTGGTTCAGATTGCACATATTATGGAAATAGTGGATTATCATTAGTTGGAATATGAATAGGAGGTAGCAAAATGGTGAGAAGTCGCAGTATAATTGCAACGCCACCAGGAGCGACAATAAAAGAACAGCTTAACGATAGGGGGATGAGTCAGAAGGAGTTTGCTGTAAGAATTGATATGTCAGAGAAACATGTCAGCAAACTCATTAATGGAGAGGTTCAGTTGACACCTGAGGTGGCTGTTAGATTGGAAATAGTGCTTGGCGTGCCAGCAAGGTTTTGGAACAATTTGGAGGCAATATATAGAGAAAAACTTATAAAGATTGCAGCGGAAAAGGCTATGGATGCGGATGAGAATTTGGCTAGACAATTTCCATATAGTGAGATGGCTAAGTTGGGCTGGATACCACAAACAAGGAATTCTAAGGAAAAAGTTATTAATCTTAGAAAGTATTTTGAAGTGGTTAGTTTATCATTGTTAGAGAATACACAGATTACAAGAATTGCATGCAGAAGACTTGCAGTGACAGATAAGAGTGATTTGGCTTTGCTAGCATGGACACAGGAAGCTAAAATTCAGGCACATGGCATAGAAACGAAACCAATTAATATTAAGGGTATTATAAGTGTTATGCCAGATATAAGAAGGATGACTTAAAAAAACCAAAAGATTTTTGCTTTGAGCTTAAATCATTGCTTGCAGAAAATGGAGTTGCATTGGTATTTTTACCACATTTGAAAGGTCCATTTTTACAAGGTGCTACATTTATAGATGGGAATAAGATTGTTGTTGGATTAACAGCAAGAGGCAAGGATGCAGATGTATGGTCAAGAGATGAATTGATTCCATTAGAGGCATTTAAAATGTTTAAAGAAAAACAGAATTTTTCGGTTGCAAGTGTAAAAAGATTTGCAAAAGAGAATAAAATTGCTCCGGGAATTGTTGTTGGACGATTACAGAATGAAGGCTGTATTGAGTACAATATGTTAAATGAATTGAAGGAACATTATGTAATTACTGTATAAGAATTTACATAAGGAGGATTTTCATGAGCAATATTATTGTTTTGTCAGGCAGTCCGCGTAAGGGTGGCAATACAGACCTGTTGGTTGACGCATTTGTTAAAGGCGCGGAAAAGAATAATAATGTAGAAGTCGTTTCGGTGGCGGATTATAAGGTCAACCCATGTATTGGCTGTAATTCGTGCTTTGATAGGGAAGAACATGAATGTTTTCAGCAGGACGACATGCAGATAGTTTATGATAAGTTAAAATGTGCTGATGTGATTGTCGTTGCCTCGCCAGTGTATTTCTATGGAGTGAGTGCGCAGCTTAAAGCAATTATCGACAGGTACATACTCCTATGAGAAATGATTTCAAAGCCAAGAAGCTGGCATTAATACTGGTTGGAGCAGCGGTTTTGCCAGAATTATTTGATTCTATTAAGATACAGTATCAGCTTGTGCTTAATTTCTTCAAGCTTGAAGATGTGGGAATGGTGCTGGTCAGGGGTGCTAAGGATAAAGGTGATGTCAAGAATACTGATGGGCTGGATGAGGCTTATCGGCTGGGATTGGCGATGGAGTGATGAAATAATAAATTAAAGGTAACATTATTATGTATGGAGGGGATATGTTTCCAATAATTGATAAAAGAGAAACCGGAATTAATATAAGAAAAATTATGGATCGTCAGGGACTGACGGCAAAAGATGTTCAGCAATATCTTGAACTTGGATGTGTGCAAAGTGTATATCGTTGGTTTGATGGGGTTAGTATGCCAACAGTTGATAATTTATATGCATTAAGTGAACTGTTTAAGATGCCTATGGATTGCATTGTATGTGGCAACAGACAGTCATCTTATTTTCATTGTGTTGAACAATATAATGAATTGCAGATAAGAAGAATTAGTAAGTATTATAAGATGTTAAAAAATAATCAGATTGCATAAGATTGAATTACAAATTCAATGACAAATATTAAATACACCATTAGAAATATTAGTAGGAAA
>QRVH01000057.1 GCA_003458705.1 Eubacterium sp. AF22-9
TGTAACATGTGTAAGACTGAAAGGAACATTTTATGAACTGGTTTGCTAAATTTGAGAAAAAATTCTCTAAGTATGCGATTAAGAATCTTATGTTTTATATCATTGAATCTTATGTTTTATATCATTGTCCTTTATGCAATAGGATTTGTGATGAATACATTTTTTAATGGATTATATGACGCATATTTTTCACTTGATTTTGCTATGATTTTCAAAGGACAGGTATGGAGACTCGTCACATTTATATTACAACCGCCTTCTAACAGCATAATATTTGTGGTATTTGTGCTGTATTTCTACTATCTGATTGGTTCGGTACTTGAAAGAATATGGGGCTCGTTCAGATTTAATGTATACTTCTTTACAGGAGTTATCCTTAATATACTTGCATCACTTATTATATATCTTATATGGGGATTAAGCTTTAAGTTAAGTACGAATTATATAAACCTTGCGTTGTTCATGGCATTCGCTATGGAGCAGCCGGATATGGAGGTTCTATTATTCTTCATTATCCCAATCAAGATTAAATGGATGGCAATACTTGATGCTGTAATATTCGGAATTACTATAGTATTCGGATATCTTGTGCCTTTTCTTCCAAGAAATGTATGGTACAGCCTGTATGCAGCAGGTTTCCTTGCACCATCAGCAATTATGTGTTATGCCAACGCAACGGCGGCGCTTGTGTCAATGCTGAATTTCATAATATTCTTCTTCCTGTACAAGAAAGGCCCGGCAAAGAGCAGTACACAGAGAAACTTCGACAAAGCAATGAGAACAGCAAAGAAAGCACAGCAGAACGCCAGAAAAGACTATTGGCAGCAGAATAGTGGCAACACTCAGGGCAATGGTGGCACATATGGGACAGCAGCATCAGATAACAGAACACAACAAAGTCAGGCACAACACGCGAAGCGCGGTGTGCCGAAGCACAGATGTGCAGTATGCGGAAGGACAGAACTTGACGACGAAAACCTCACATTCAGATTCTGCTCAAAATGCGCCGGCAACTACGAATACTGTTCCGACCACTTATATACCCACATCCATGTAACCGGGGATAAACAGTAACCAGCCGGGGTAGAAGTGTAAGCAAAGAGAAACAGGGATGGTGTCAGAATTGAATTTTCTGAGTTGTGTGGGAGTTAAAGCCAGTGATTGCGAAGCGCGGTTCAAAAAAATCACGTTCAAGCGTAGCGCGTTGATTTTTGAACAAAAAGCGAAGCAAAAACTGGCTTTTACTGCCACTAAACGAAGAAATCTGAAATACTGACACCATCCCTGTTTCTCTTTGCGTATCCTTCTACCCCTAAAAAGCTTGTTAAATAAAAAACTTAGTTGATTTGACACGCAAATATGTTATTATATTGTAGGTATGTGTTTGAAAAGATTTTAATTATTTTGGAGGAAACAATGAAAAAGACTAAGATTATTTGCACAATGGGTCCTAATACTAACGACAGAAACCTTATTAAGGATCTTGCGTTAGCAGGAATGGATATTGCAAGATTTAATTTTTCTCATGGTGACCATGAGGAGCAGGCAGGAAGATTTGCCTTAATTAAAAGTGTAAGAGAAGAACTTAATATCCCTATTGCAACTCTTCTTGATACTAAGGGACCTGAGATCAGAACAGGTGCTGTTAAGGATGACAAGAAGGTTACACTTGTTGAGGGACAGAAATATACATTAACAACAAGACAGGTGCCAGCAGATGATAAGATTAATATGGTAACTTATGCAGGTCTTCCAGAAGATGTTACTACAGGTAATATTATTCTTATCGATGATGGTCTTATCGAGCTTAAGGTTGATAAGGTTGAAGGTACAGAGATTGAATGTACAGTAATTAATGGTGGTGAGCTTGGTTCTAAGAAGGGTGTTAACGTTCCTAACGTAAGCATCAGACTTCCAGGCATCACAGAGAAAGATAAGGAAGATATCATCTTTGGTGTTGAGCAGGGATTTGATTTTATCGCAGCTTCATTTGTAAGAAATGCAGCATGTATCGAGGAAATTAAGCACCTTCTCTGGGAGCATGGTTCAGATATCCCAGTTATTGCTAAGATTGAGAATGCCGAAGGTATTGCTAATATAGATGATATCATCAGAGTTGCTGATGGTATCATGGTGGCTCGTGGAGATATGGGTGTTGAGATTCCTGCTGAGGAAGTTCCACACGTTCAGAAGGAAATCATCAAGAAGTGTAATGCTAAGTATAAGCCAGTTATCACAGCTACACAGATGCTTGATTCTATGATCAGAAATCCAAGACCTACAAGAGCTGAGGTTACTGATGTTGCTAACGCTATCTACGACGGAACAGATGTTGTTATGCTTAGTGGTGAGACTGCTAATGGAAAGTACCCATTAGAGGCTGTTAAGATGATGGTTAAGATTGCAGAAAGAACAGAGCAGGAGATTAAGGGACATTCAGTAGAATATTCTAATCTTCACAGCAAGAGAAGCATTTCAAGCGCTGTATGTAATGCTGCAGTTCAGACAGCAGATAACCTTGGAGCTAAGGCTATTATCTGTCCTACAATTTCAGGATTTACAGCAAGACTTACATCTAAGTTAAAGCCAGAGGCTGAGATTATCGGATGCTCTCCGTACGATAATGTTCTTAGAAAGATGCAGATTTACTGGGGTGTTAGACCTCTTAAGACTGCTACAGAAGCTTCTACAGATAAGATTATTGAGCATGCATTAGTAGTTTCTGAACATGCTGGCTTTGTAGAAGAAGGAGATACAGTAATTGTTTCAGCTGGTATCGCTACATCTTCTGATCCTTCATCTAAGAGAGGACTTACTAACACAATGAGAGTTGTTACAATCTAGTATTATTTTGATACATTTGTTTCGGAATGAGGCTTGATTTTAATATTCTATTATGTTATAAGTAATACACAATTAATATTACAAAGCGTTGATGGAAACAAGTAGGTTATTACTGAACTTACAGAAAGCAGCCGGTTGATGAGAGGCGCAAGGGTAAGGGTAACTGAATACATTCCGGAGTGGCGAACTGAAAGCATATTGTAAGTAGGGGCAGCCGGAGTAGCACACGTTATAGTGCATAAGTCCATGCTGGTGGACTTAATGAGGTGGCAGATGTGAGTCTGTCATGAATAAAGGTGGTAACACGTAAGTTCAGGCTTTCGTCCTTTTAAAGAAGGGCGGAAGCCTTTTTTGTAAGCAATGAGCCATGCAAGCCAGAATGTGCTTGCACAGATTCAGGCTTATATGGCGAATGCCCATAATGAACAACGGAGGTCGCAGACCGGGAGTTGTGAATTATCAAGGCTCGGGAGCAGCAAAGCTGCGAGCGCAAGCAGTAATGAGAAAAATGAAAAGAGAGGAAACAAAAATGACACTTTATGACGAATTAGTTGCAAGAGGTCTTATTGCACAGGTAACAGATGAAGCACTTATCAAAGACCTTATTAACAATGGAAAGGCTACATTTTACATTGGATTTGATCCAACAGCAGACAGCCTTCATGTAGGACACTTTATGGCACTCTGCCTTATGAAGAGACTCCAGATGGCAGGAAATAAGCCAATCGCACTTATTGGCGGTGGAACAGCTATGATTGGTGATCCATCAGGACGTACAGATATGAGAAAAATGCTTACACCAGAGCAGATTCAGCACAATGTAGACTGCTTCAAGAAGCAGATGGCAAGATTCATTGATTTTTCAGATGACAAGGCATTACTTGTTAATAATGCTGACTGGCTTCTTAATCTTAACTATGTAGAACTTTTAAGAGAGGTTGGAGCATGCTTCTCAGTTAATAACATGTTAAGAGCTGAATGCTACAAGCAGAGAATGGAAAAGGGATTAAGCTTCCTTGAGTTTAACTACATGATTATGCAGTCATACGATTTCTATATGTTATACCAGAAATACGGCTGTAATTTACAGTTTGGTGGTAATGACCAGTGGAGCAACATGTTAGGTGGAACAGAGCTTATCAGAAGAAAGCTTGATAAGGATGCTTCAGCTATGACAATCACACTTCTTCTTAACTCAGAGGGTAAGAAGATGGGTAAGACAGCTTCAGGTGCTGTATGGCTTGATCCGGATAAGACAAGTCCTTACGATTTCTACCAGTACTGGAGAAATGTTGATGATGCAGATGTTCTTAAATGCATCCGTATGCTCACATTCCTTCCACTTGAAGAGATTGACAAGATGGATAGCTGGGAAGGTGCTCAGCTTAACAAGGCTAAGGAGATTCTTGCTTATGAGCTTACAAAGCTTGTTCATGGTGAGGAAGAAGCTAAGAAAGCAGAAGCTACAGCAAAGGCAATCTTTACTGGTGGGGATGCAGCTAACATGCCTACAGCAAAGCTTGAAGCAGACAGCTTTACAGATGATGAAATTGATGCAATTAATCTTGTGTTTGGAGCAGGACTGGCAACAACTAAGTCAGAGGCCAGAAGAACTATCCAGCAGGGTGGTGTTTCTGTAGATGGAGAGAAGGTAGCAGATATAGCAGCTAAGTTCCCTAAGAGTATGTTCGAAGGAGACGGAGTAGTTGTTAAGAAGGGTAAGAAATCTTTCGTTAAAGTATCTGTTAATTAATTGTTTCCCTGAAAAGGAAGGATTATGAAAAAAGATGAGATTACAAGGGTGAGGCTTTTAAGCCTCGCCGTTCTTATGGCTCTGAGTCTGTTTATTCTTCTTGTTCCTGTAGGAAGTAATGAATTTGCTCAGATAATCAGTAAAATGAATAATAATGCACTCAACATTCCGGAAAGCCAGAATTCAGTATATAATCTGTATTATTATACAGGTTTTAATGTTGTTTATCAGTTGTTCTTTTCACTTACAATCCTTTTTACGGCAATGTCTGTGGCAGGAATCCTTTTAAGAATCGGTAATACAGGAATTGCTGCATTTGTATCTGCAATATTGAATTTATTGACAGGTATGCTGCTGTTGTTTGCAAGAATATGGGAGTCATCAGTATCCATGCATGCAATGATTGATTCAGTGTATCTTGACGGAGTAGTGAAAGAACAGATTGAGACAACCCAGTTACTTGATAAAGTTCCTGTTCTGTATATCCTTTTAATAGTTCTTGGAATTCTTGAATTATTAATGGTGAAAAGTTCTGGAATTATGCGCATAAAGATGTTCGCTAAGAATAAGAAAACAAATGCTGTAAATTACCTTGTTCCGGCGCTTATAATTTATGCGTGGGCTGGTTTTATAAGACAGGATATATTGTCTGTGATTATAAGAAATGGTGATTCACAAAGAATGACAATTAATGAATATCTTACGGCATATTATATTGGCAATAAAATATTCTTTAACTGGTCATGGATGATAATGCTTTTAATAGCAACCATTATTTGTATAATTATACAATCAGGTATTATCAAGGGATTAAGCGGCAGGGCAGGAATGTTGGCAGGTATCAGTATTCCTGCACTTGTAACAATAATGCCATCTGTAATATATGCATTTAACCCGCCTGCACTGTTTGGATATCTTACGCTGGATATATCGTTATGTGATATGACTGATAACGCATTTTACATGTATCTTGTAACTTTCTGCGTGTGCATGACGGCTGCATACATACTGATATATCTTGTGATAAGCGGGCTTCTGGATATGAGAAAGCTGGCAGGTATATTTGTTATAAATGTTGTTATAAGTGTAATTCTTATGATTATTGTTTCGGGCAAATCTTCACTTGCAATCCAGTATATGCCGTGGATAGTGGCAGATTGTGCGTCAGTTATACTGGCAGTTGTAAGTATTGCATTAAAACCAGTGAATAAATAAAAATAATGGCTGAGTCAGATGAGGTGACACCTCAGATTCTGATTCAGCCAATTTTTTATAACTGTTTTATTTTGCTGATGTCCGTGTCTGCAACCATTGAGTAGTTGGTGTAATACACAACGAATCCCGGTTTGGCACCGGCAGGCTTTTTAACTTCCTTCTTTAATACATAATCGACTTCAACTTTTTCCTGCTCACGGCCTTTAGAGTAATAGGCGGCAAGGCTTGCTGCTTCTTCAAATGTCCTGTCAGGAACTTCCTTTCCATCTGTTTTGAGAAGTACATGAGAGCCTGGCATCTGCTTGGCGTGAAACCACCAGTCATTGCCGTTGCCTGTCTTGAAGGTAAGTTCGTCATTCTGTATGTTATTCTTTCCAACGTATATGTCAAATCCATCGCTTGATACAAAATGCATCGGCTTGTTGGCTGTGATTTTGTGCTTTCCTTTAACAGTCCTTTTAATATATCCAGTTTCAATAAGCTCTTCCTTAATGTTAGCAAGATCAGCCTCTGTTACTGAAATCTCAATTGCATTGATAATAGATTCAAGGTAACTTATTTCTTCAGTGATCTCCTGAATAAGACGGATTCCGGCTTCATAGGTTCTTTTAAGCTTGTTATATCTTGCAAAATATTTGTTGGCATTCTCAATGGGTGTGAGAGTGTTATCAAGCGGAATCTTAATTGTAGTATTATCGTAGTAATTAAGTGCTTCATATTCCTTAGAACCTGCAGGAATACTGTAAGCGTAGGTTGTAAGAAGTTCGCCGTAGATACGGTATTTGTCTTTTTTCTCAGTGTCCTTTATCTGCTTTTCCTGAATGTCAAGTTTCTTGTATGCTCTTTCAAGATGTGTTGTTACAATTCTTCTTATATTAACAGACTTCTGGTGGATTCGTGTTGCAATCTCTTTCTGTCTGTAATAATCGATAATCAGTCTGCTTATCGAATCATATTCTGTGTGGTTGTCATACATAGAAAGCTTCACAGCGGCAAATTCTGCAGGCACACCGTTGTCAGTTACCATATCGGGGTGGTAGATACCATTTCTTACATCAGACATAAGTGCGTCAAATACGTTGTATAATGCATCTTTCATAGGCTCATCAAGGCAGTTGGCAGGGTGTCCGCCATCAACTCGGGCACGGTATGCAAGCTCTTCTGCTATACATGTGCTTATTCCTGTATAGCTTGAAAGCAGTGCCTTGACAACAGGTACAGGCTTTGTAAATACTGTTTCGTCAAAATGCTTTCTGTCAGCTTCAAGCGGATTAATCTTGTCAGAAGTATTAGGAATGAAATAAGGTCTTCCAGGTAAAACTTCCCTGACTGAGCTTGTCTGTGCTGATATATGCTTGATACTGTCTAATATAGTATTATTGTCGTCACATAATATTATATTGCTGTGCTTGCCCATGAATTCTGCGATTATGTGCTTTCTGCACAGGTCACCGAGTTCGTTTAAATGTTCTGCCTCAATATCAATTACACGCTCAAATTTTGGCTGTGTTATAGATATTATTCTTCCGTTGTTCAAATGTTTTCTAAGAAGCATGCAGAAATTCGGTGCAGTAGCAGGGGATGGCTTGTTATCGTCTGTAAGATATGCAAGAGGAAGCGATGCATTTGCAGATAAAACAAGTCTGTACTGACCAGATTGTGTCTTTATTGTAAGCATTATTTCATCGGCTTCAGGCTGTGATATCTTGTAAAGTCTTCCGCCGTTAATTGTGTCGTTTAATTCATTAACAATACTGGATATTGTAATACCATCGAATGCCATAATGTCTCCTTTAATTAGTAATATTCATTAATCTTATTGCATTATATTAACATACTTATTGCTGTAAGTCTTGTTATCTTTCACAAAAATTGGTATACTTTCCTAAGCATTATATGCGAATGGAAGGATAGAAACAATGATTAAAAGTATGACAGGCTTTGGCCGGAGTGAAATTGTTAAAGGTAACAGAAAGATTTCAGTTGAGATTAAGTCAGTTAATCACAGATATCTTGAAGCAGGTATCAAGATGCCTAAGAAGCTTAATGTATTCGAGAGCAGAATGAGAGACTTACTTAAGAAGTATGCAACAAGAGGCAAGATTGATATATTTATTAATTATGAGGATGATTCAGAAAGTCAGGTTAATCTTAAGTTCAACCAGAATATAGCTGATGAATATATGGCTATATTTAATAATATGTCCGAAAAATACAATCTTAAAAATGATATGACTGTTGGAGGTCTTGCCAGATTTCCAGAGGTTATCACAATGGATGAAGTGCAGGAAGACGAAGAGGAGTTGTGGCATTTTATAGAGGAAGCCATGAAGGCAGCCTTAGAACAGTTTGTTAATACAAGAATTCTGGAAGGTGAGAATCTTAAGAAAGACCTTTTAGGAAAGTTAGACCACATGGAGGAGCTTGTCGCATTTGTTGAAAAGAGAAGTCCTGAGATTATGAAGGAATACCGCAGCAAGTTAGAGAGTAAGGTAAAAGAGCTTCTTGGTGATACAACTATTGATGAGAGCAGAATCGCAACAGAGGTTATTATATACGCAGACAAGATATGTGTTGACGAAGAAACTGTAAGATTAAGAAGCCATATCGAGCATGCAAGAAAATGTCTTAACGAGGAAGGCGGCATTGGAAGAAAGATGGATTTCATTGCACAGGAGATGAACAGAGAGGCTAACACAACTCTATCTAAGGCTAATGACATTGAGATATCTAATGCAGCTATTGACTTAAAGACTGAGATTGAGAAGGTAAGAGAGCAGATTCAGAACATTGAGTAGGCTTTCAATATATTTTTAATGGGTTTTGATTAAATTTACTTGATTGTTTCGGGCTTGTTAGGTATAATAACTTGTGCACTTTATGTGCAGAATGAGGTAATTATATGAGCAAAGGACTATTATTAGTTATTTCAGGATTTTCTGGTGCAGGAAAAGGAACTGTTATGAAGCGACTTTTAGAGCTTCATGACGAGTATTCACTTTCTATATCAGCTACAACAAGAAAGCCAAGAGAAGGCGAAGCTGATGGAAGAGAATATTTCTTTAAGACTGTAGAAGAATTCGAGAAGATGATTGCTGAAGATGCTTTAATAGAGCATGCACAGTATGTTGGCAATTATTACGGAACACCAAAGGCATATGTTGAAGAACAACTTGATAAGGGCAACAATGTTATTCTTGAGATTGAGATACAGGGTGCCATGAATATCAAGAGAATGTTCCCGGATGCAGTGCTTATGTTTATAACACCACCGTCAGCGGCAGAACTTGAAAAGAGACTCCGTGGCAGAGGAACAGAAGATGAGGCGACAATTAAAGCCCGTCTTTCAAGAGCAGCAGAGGAAGCAGAAGGTGTTGAGGATTATGATTACATAGTTATCAATGATGAAGTCGATTTATGTGTCGGCCGTATTCATGATATTGTGTTATCTGAGAAGATGAAAGCTAAGTATAATCTTGGACTGATTAATAATATTAAAGAAGAATTAAAGGTTTATTCGAAAGGAGAATAATATAATGATACATCCATCGTATACTGAATTAATGGCTGTAATTAACAGTGAGGTTGAAGAGGGCGAGCAGCCTTTAGTACAGAGCAGATATTCAATTGTTAAGGCAACTGCTAACAGAGCTAAGGAAATCATCGATGCAAGAAGCGTTGAGGAGAAGATTGCCAAGGCAAGAATTGAAGCAAACAACAAGGAAAAAGAGAAAGAAAAGGACAAGGATAAGATTGAGGAGAAGAGAATCTCTAAGGAAGATGAGAGAAAGCTTCAGGTTGGAACTCCTCTTGTAAGATGTTCAGAGAAAGACAAGCCATTATCAATCGCAGTTAAAGAATTCTACGAAGGTAAGGTTAAGATTCTTGGAAGTACAGACGAGAATACTTCATTATAATTAACAAAGACTGATGTTAAGGGCAACTGCTTGTATGGGCGGTTGCCCTTTTGTGCGAGTAGTGATGAGAATACAAGCGGGAATCACACAATCATGCTTGCATGTATTGTGTGATTATCGCTTGCATTCGAGGAGCACTGCGACAACGACAGAACGAAGTTCTGGAGTATGAGCTACGAGAAAAAATGAGGAGTTTGAAATTTTATGACGAATAGATATGATGAGAAAGAAAGACGGATTCACTGTGCATTTTCAGAAAAATGCGGTGGATGTGATTATGCCGGGATGAAATACGACAATGAACTTGCAGTTAAGAAGAAGTACATTGAAGAACTTTTTGGAGAATATGTAAAAGTTGATGATATTGTAGGAATGTACAGACCAATACATTACCGCAATAAAGTTCATGCAGTTGTGGGACTTGATGATTCCAGAAATGTAATAGCAGGAACCTACGAGGAAAACAGCCACAGAATAGTTGATACATCGGACTGTATGATTGAAGATTCACAGTGTACAGACATTATTAATGATATTAAAGGACTAATAGCTTCATTTAAATATCAGCCATATGATGAAGATGCGGGAAAGGGAATGATTCGACACATTCTTTTAAGAAAAGGATTTTCGACAAAGGAGATTATGCTTGTTATTGTTACAGCAGGAGTCGCATTTCCATCAAAGAACAATTTTCTTAAGGCATTATGTGAGAAACATCCGGAAATTACTACAATTGTGCAGAATATTAATGACAGGCGCACAAGCATGGTGCTTGGAAAGAAAAATATTGTTCTTAAGGGAAAAGGTTATATCGAAGATGTGTTGTGCGGCTGCAGGTTCAGAATAAGTCCGACATCATTTTATCAGATTAACCACCAGCAGACTGAAAAGCTGTACAAAAAGGCAATCCAGCTTGCTGACATATCAAAGAAAGATACTGTAATTGATGCATACTGTGGCATTGGTACTATAGGAATAGTAGCATCTAAGAAGGCTGGTAAAGTTATCGGCGTTGAACTTAATTCAGAAGCTGTGTCAGACGCCAAGATAAATGCTTCAATTAACAATATAAAGAATGCCACATTTGTTAATGCTGACGCAGGAGATTTCCTTGTTGAGTATGCGAAAAATGCAAAGGCAGATGTTGTTATCATGGATCCGCCAAGAAGTGGAAGCACACCGGAATTCCTTAATTCTCTTCTTAAGATTAAGCCAGACAGGATTGTGTACATTTCATGCGGACCTGATACACAGGCAAGGGATATAAAGGTGCTGGTTAAGGGTGGATATAAGGTTACGGCATGTCAGCCATTTGATTTGTTTCCTCATACGGAGCATGTGGAGACGGTGGTACTGCTTTCCTACAAAAAGCCAAACGGACATATCAACGTAAAAGTTGAGTTTGGCGAAGGTGAGGGAAAAGTACCGCTTGATAATATCGCTAAAAGAGCCGAAGAATACAAGCCCAGGGAACGAGTGACCTACAAAATGATAAAGGAGTACATAGAAGCAAAATACGGCTTCAAGGTACATATCGCATATATCGCAGAGGTAAAGAGAGATTTAGGCTTACCAATGTATGATGCTCCTAATGCGGTAGAAGAATTGAAACAGCCGAGGAAGCATCCGACAGCGGAGAAAGTGGAAGCGATAAAGGATGCATTGAAGTATTTTGAAGTGATTTAATAATGATGAGCGTATCATTAAAAATAGTGGTACGCTTTTTCTTTAAAATATTTGGGAAGCAATATATAAGTGTTGAACATGCTTGAAAGGAGGAAAATGGAGTGAACCGTATTACAGAAATAACAAAGCGAGATATTTTAGATTTATTTCAGAATGGATTAGAGATAGACGAATTTTTTCAAACCCGAACCGTTACTTATAATTATTATGGTCGCCTTGAAGAAATAGATTTTCTTAAAAGATTATATGATTTGGAGAGAATGCCAAGTTTTGATTCAAGATTTGCAAATGCAGAACAGGATATTTGGCAACATACAGTGAATAATGATGATTATCCATACTGTTGGGTTTTTGAAGACAAAAGATTCAATTTACAAGATGGTAGCGATGAAGTATATTTAAAATTTCTTTGTGAAGTATTTCACCCTGCTGTTCGATATGATAAGGGATACTGGAAAGAATTTTTAGTGGCAATTAACAAGCTATTACAAAATGACGGTTATGAGATTTACCCTGCTGAAAAAATATCCAATCGTGATGTTTATGGATGGAGAATATATCAGCAAGAAGATAATACGTTGTTTATTCCATATTCTCAACGAAATGCAAAGGACATAAAAGCAAAAAATATAGTATTGTCCATAAAGCGGAAAGCGAGAAATCAAATTTATCAGTTTCTGGAGCGATATAATATCGTATATCAAGCGACTGACGAAACGGGATGGAATTATAATACAACAGTAGCTGAGGATGTTTTTAATGAAATAAGGCAATTTTATGTGCCAATGTGTTATAATGATAAAAAAGAATATGTTGAAACTGCTGATTTGCAAGCATTCATACTTTCTAATTCTCCATTTTGTGTGTTGGACGCAATAGAGTTTTTTGCGAAACATAGTATCTCAGATGACTTTGAACCACAGATTAATGCTATATTAAAACTGAATGAGATACCATTTCAGCTTTCCAAGGGGAAGCTAATGAATACATTTGATACTCAGATAAATAAAAATTCATTAGTGTCTGTTCAAGAAGTAGGACTGAAAGAGTTATTACAAGAGGCTTCAAAATATTATGATGAAAACAATTTGCAAATTGCAGTGGAGAAACTTTGGGATGCATTTGAGAGACTAAAGACATATTACTGCTCATCGACTGTAGATAAGAAGAAATCGGTTAATAAAGATTATAATGGATATGGGTAATAATCAACAGCCGTTTTTAGAATTATTTGAAAAGGAATTTCATGAGCTTACCATACTTTGGCAATAATTTTAGAATTCGACACCATGAA
>QRVH01000058.1 GCA_003458705.1 Eubacterium sp. AF22-9
TTTGCTAAGACAAACTACAACAAGATTAATTGGCAATCCTTCCAACTTTACATTTGTTATTCCTATAATGTATTCAATAAAGAAAAAATACCATCTGCTCCGATAATGCCATAAATGCAATATAAATAGCTGTCCAAAACAATGCACTTCCATTTGTAACGAAAAACAATACATATATCAGAACAATATAAGTCATTATATTCACAATAGTAATAAAGTATATATTCCCCATAAGAAATACTGCAAACATTACAGCATGACCAATCATTATTATTGTTCCGGTAAGCCATTGTTTATATCTGTGTTCATACATTTGTGACATACTCATCCAATCATTATTATTGTTCCGGTAAGCCATTGTTTATATCTGTGTTCATACATTTGTGACATACTCATCCATAAGATGACGGCTTCTATAATATGCGCAAATGCATAACTTAAAACTATTCCCATATTCTTACTCCTGTCCAGCCAGATACATTAATAATTTCTGCTTGAACTCATTTCTTCTGTCTCGTGCAATATCTATTGTTCCTTCAACATTCTCAAGCTTAACATATGTATTAGAAAACTCTTTAACCTTCTTTATATTAATAATAGTGGATTTATTAACATGACAAAATGTTTCCTTACCCAGTATATTTTTCCAATATGTCAGACTTTCTGTACTTATATACTCTCCCGACTCTGTATAAATGTGCCTCTTTCTTAATAATGATTCAATATACAAAATAGAATCCTGTTCTATAATAACATTTGCATTAGCACTTTCAATCACAATCTTTCTGCTTTGCTTCTTGTAACATAAATCAACTGCTTTCTGCAAACCTCTGAATATTGTAATCTTTTCAATCGGTTTGTTAATGTATCTGAATACGCCCTCACCCATTGCATCATCAAGATAACCCATGTATGATGTAATAATAAAACAATTATATCCTTATTATTCTTTCTGAGTATTGTGCTTGCCTCTATACCATTGATGCCATTCATCTCAACATCAAGAAATGCTATGTCAATCTTTTCACTATTCTTAGCAGCTTCATCGCCGCTGTAATATTCATAAACCTTGTAATCAGTTATCTTATGCTCCACAAAGAACTCGTCGACATATTTTCTTATCATATCAACATAAAGCTTATCGTCATCACAAATTAATATATTCATGCATTGTCCTCTTCAACTGACTAATTAATAACCTAATTATATCTTGCATACAAAACACATGCAATATCAATAATCTTATTCTAACAGTTATAACATTATAGCAAAAAACGACAGAAATTTCTTCCTGCCGTTTCTCTTAACATATATATTATCAATCTAAGAAGCCTGCTCAAACTGCGAATTATAAAGGTCAGCATAGAAACCGTTCTTGGCAAGAAGCTCATCATGAGTTCCCTGCTCAACGATATCACCATCCTTCATAACAAGTATCACATCAGCATCTTTGATGGTTGAAAGTCTGTGTGCAATAATAAAGCTTGTTCTGCCCTTCATCAGATTATCCATAGCCTTCTGGATTCGCTCCTCTGTTCTTGTATCAACAGAAGATGTTGCTTCATCAAGAATAAGGATTGGATTATCTGCAAGGATTGCTCTTGCAATTGTAAGAAGCTGCTTCTGTCCCTGTGAGACATTGCTTGCGTCCTCGTTAAGCTCACAATCATAACCGCCCGGAAGAGTCTCAATAAAGTGATGGGCGTTAGCTGCCTTGGCTGCTGCAATAACTTCCTCATCAGTTGCATCAAGTTTTCCGTATCTGATATTCTCCATAATTGTACCCTTATAGAGCCATGTATCCTGAAGAACCATTCCAAATGCGTCTCTTAATTCTCTTCTGTTGAAATCCTTAACATTATGTCCATCAACAAGAATAGCTCCATCATTAACATCATAGAATCTCATAAGCAGTTTAACAATAGTGGTCTTACCTGCACCTGTCGGTCCAACGATAGCAACCTTCTGTCCAGGCTTAACATTTACACTGAAATTCTTGATGATAGTCTGGTTCTCATTGTATCCGAATCTTACATGCTCGAAATCAACCTCGCCCTTAATTCCTTCTGTAGAAACAGGATTCTTAACAGTCTGGTCTTCCTCTTCTTCATCAAGAAATTCAAATACTCTCTCAGAAGCTGCTACCATAGACTGTACCTGATTGATAACCTGAGCAATCTGCTGGATTGGCTGTGTGAAATTCTTTACATACTGGATAAATGCCTGAATATCACCGATTGTTATAACATTTTTAATAGCAAGAAGACCGCCGGTTAATGCAACACATGCGTAACCTAAGTTACCTACAAACATCATGATTGGATGCATCATTCCTGAAAGGAACTGTGACTTCCATGCTGAACCATAAAGGACATCATTAGTCTTGTTAAATGAATCAACCATATCCTTTTCTTTGTTAAATGATTTAACAATCATATGTCCGCCATAAGTTTCCTCAATCTGTCCGTTAATATGTCCAAGATACTCCTGCTGTGTTTTGAAATATCCCTGTGACTTCTTAACAACGAAAGAAACAAGTCCGACTGATATTGGCAGGATTATAACCGCTATAAGTGTCATAAGCGGTGAAATGCTTAACATCATAACAAGAACACCAATCATAGTAGTTAAAGATGTAATGATTGTTGTAATACTCTGGTTAAGTCCCATTCCAAGTGTATCAACATCGTTAGTAATTCTTGATAACACCTCACCATATGTCCTGCTCTCGAAATACTTCATAGGCATACGGTTAATCTTCTCGCTGATTTCTTTTCTTAATCTATAGCAAACCTTCTGTGTAATGCCTGTCATTATCCAGCCCTGTACAAAGTTAAATACTGCACTTGCGGCATACAGACAAAGCACGAATATAAGAATTGTTCCAATCTTTCCAAAGTCAATTCCGCCAGTTCCACCGATTTTCTTTACAAGACCTTCTGACAGAGCTGTAGTTGCCTTACCAAGAACCTTTGGACCTACAACAGAAAATACTGTTGAGCATACAGCCATAACTGCAACAAATATTATCGCAATCTTATAGCTTCCAATATATCTTATAAGCTTTCCTATTGATCCTTTGAAATCCTTAGCTTTCTCAACAGGTGCCATTCCTCTTCCCGGAGGTCCCATTCTTCTTTTCGGTGGCATTTTGATATTTTTATTATCTTCCATACTGACTAGGCCTCCTTTCCAAGCTCTTTAGCAGAAAGCTGTGAACTTGCAATCTGCTGATATGTCTCACATGTCTTCATAAGTTCTTCATGCGTTCCCTTGCCAACAATCTTACCATCATCCATAACAAGAATCTGATCTGCATGAAGGATTGTGCTGATTCGCTGAGCTACAATAATAACAGTGGCATCAGACACATTTGCAGCAAGCTCCTTACGAAGAATTGCGTCAGTTTTTAAATCAAGTGCTGAAAAACTGTCATCAAATATAAACACTCTTGGGTGCTTTGCTATTGCTCTGGCAATAGAAAGTCTCTGCTTCTGACCGCCTGAAACATTAGTACCGCCCTGTGCTATAGGACTGTCATACTTCTCAGCCTTATTATCAATGAACTCAGTTGCCTGTGCAATCTGTGCTGCCTTAACGACATCTTCATCGCTTGCATCAGGATTACCGAATCTTAAGTTACTTGCAATAGTACCAGAGAAAAGCATTCCCTTCTGAGGCACATAACCAAGCTCACTTCTTAAGTCATGCATAGAAATATTTCTTATATCATGACCATCAATAGTAATGCTTCCTCCTGTAACATCATACAATCTTGGAATAAGATTAACGAGCGTTGACTTTCCACAGCCCGTACTTCCTATAATAGCTGTAGTCTTACCCGGCTCTGCTTTAAATGTAATATCCTCAAGTACGTTTGCTTTAGCACCCGGATACATGAAATTAACATGATTAAACTCAACTACACCCTTTGCAGACTCAATTGTCTCAGGATTCTCAGAGTCTTCTATTGAAGAATGTGTATTAATAACTTCATCTATACGGTCAGCTGCAACCATCGCTCTTGGGAGCATTACAGACATCATTGTAAGCATAAGGAATGACATAACTATGAGCATCGAATATGTTATAAATGCAGTCATAGAACCTACCTGCATAACTCCGGCATCAATTCTGTGTGCGGCAACCCACACGATAAGAACTGATAAACCATTCATAATAAACATCATGCTTGGCATCATGAATGTCATTGTTCTGTTAGTAAAGAGCATTGTCTTAGTAAGCTTTTTATTAGCTTCGTCAAATCTTTCCTCTTCCTTCTTCTCTCTTCCAAAGGCTCTTATTACAGAAAGACCAGTAAGAATCTCTCTGGATACAAGATTGACATTATCAACCAGCTTCTGCATAAGCTTGAACTTAGGCATCGCAATTACCATAAGAAGCATTACAAATGCAATGATAACAGCAACAGCCATAACTATAACCCAGCCCATGCCGGCTCCTGTTCCAACAACCTTTATAATTCCTCCGACGCCAAGAATTGGTGCATACAGAATCATTCTCAGCATAATAACCGTAACCATCTGAACCTGCTGTACATCATTAGTTGTTCTTGTGATAAGTGACGCTGTAGAGAATTTGTCCATCTCAGCATTAGAGAATCCCATGACATTAGAATACAGCTTTCCTCTCATATCTCTTGCAACACCTGCACCAACTCTTGATGCAAGGAAGCCTACACATACAGAAGTAACCGCCATAAGAAGTGCCATGGCAACCATCTTAAGACCAGCTGCCCACAAATACTTAGTCTGAATAGAATCCATGTCCATTCCTGCCTTGGCATCCATGCTCTTTGCATATGCAACACCCATAGACGAAACAAGAGTCTTTCCCATAGTATCAATTGTACTCTGAAACTCATTTCTCATAGAAAGGATATCATCCTTACTCATAGCACCAGCACTATACATTGCCTTCACTATCTGTCTCATATCCACACATGTAGTTTCAACCTCATTACCATCCGAATCTTCCATCATCTGTGTAAATGTAGTGAGTTCCACGCCCATAGACTTTCCAATATCTTCAACCGAAACATTGGCAAGCTGTTCTTCACTTACATGCATCTGCTCTGCCATACGGCTCTTGAATGCACTTTCAGTCACTGAAGACATCTGGTTGTTAATTATAAGTGCTGTAAAAAGTGTGTCGTCTAAATCAGTCTTATTCTTAGAACCTTTGACACTTAATTCATAGACATTATCATCTTCATTATAAGAATACGACTGTTCCCACAGCTGTGCTTCTTCCTCTGTCATAAAAAGCTTCGCAGTGTCAAATTCTTCCTTAGTAATCTTTTCTGGCACAGTATGCTCTATGCCTCCATTCTGTATACCTGTATCAATGATATCTGAAGTATACGCAGGAAGCGACAAGTCACACACTGCCTGAACAATAAGCAGTGCAAATACCAGCACTATCGGCTTCCAGTATGGCAGCACATTTTTAATAATTCTGCTCATAAACACTCTCCCATCTTTATTGATAAATATTTTCAAAAATCTGCTTTCAATAATTAATAAGCGTTTCTTATATTAACACCGATTTTCATCATAGTAAATTAATGTCAAATGTATTTTTATAAATAATTTATAAAGAATGTTTGAATAATAACAATATATATGTTATTATACGCGCGAACGTCATCCGTTTTTCGGAGATGTATCTTAACAAGCCGGAAGGGCTGCATACCTTTCCGCAAAGGAGACAATATGAATACTATCAATGCAACTCGAACTTCTGCAACGAAGTTCAACACTAAGTACATGGTGGAGCTGGCACTTATGGTTGCGGTCATACTCGTTATGTCACTGACCCCATTAGGCTACATCCGTACCCCTGGACTTTCTATCACCCTTTTAACTGTTCCTGTAGCTGTAGGTGCTATCATCTTAGGACCTGTCGGCGGTTTAATCTGTGGTCTGACATTCGGACTTACTAGCTTTTATCAGTGCTTCGTTGGAGGCGCAATGGGAACTGTTCTTCTCGGAATTAATCCATTTGGTACATTTGTAACAACTGTAGTAACAAGAACTCTTGAAGGCTTCCTTACAGGACTTATATTCAAGGGACTTCACAGTATTAAGGGAGTTAAGAAATTTTCTTATTATATAGCAAGTCTTTGCTGTCCTTTACTTAATACTTTATTATTCATGAGTTCACTTGTTCTCTTCTTCTATAATACAGATTATGTGCAGGCCTTCGTTACTGCACTCGGAGCTAAGAACCCACTTATATTCGTAGTATTATTTGTTGGTGTTCAGGGACTTATTGAGGCAGGAATCTGCTTTATTGTTGCTAGTGTGGTTTCCCGTGCATTATATGCTGCACTTAAGCTTAACCAGAATTAATCAGTCACTTTGATTGAATAAATCGGACATTAATCAACGGAGGATTAGTTTTGTTTACAGAGATTTCAGTTAATGATATTAATGATTTTAGATTAGGTCATGCTTCCAATAAGGAAGCTGGCACTGGTGTAACTGTTATATATTTTCCAGACGGAGCTACAACAGGCTGTGACATTAGCGGTGGCGGTCCGGCATCAAGAGAAACACCTCTTACTATGCCTATGACTGCTGACAATCCGATTAATGCCATCGTGCTGTCAGGCGGTTCAGCATACGGTCTTGCCGCATCTGACGGAGTTATGACATGTCTTGAAGAACATGGTATAGGATATAACACAGGCGTTTCACTTGTTCCGCTTGTATGCCAGTCATGCATATTTGATCTTGGATATGGAAGCTCTAAAGTACGCCCGGACAGTACTATGGGATATGAGGCCTGCATTCAGGCACTTATGAAGGCCGGTGTTGTCAATACTGATGCTTCCACCGCTGCCAATTCGGATAGCAGCGAACCCATTCAGGGCTGTATCGGTGCCGGAACAGGTGCGACTGTCGGCAAGATTATGGGAATGAAGCAGGCTGAAAAGTCAGGACTTGGAATATATTCAGTGAAAGCTGGCACATTTATAATGACAGCAATTGTTGTTGTAAATGCACTTGGAGACATATCAGATTATGAAACCGGTAAAAAGCTTGCCGGACTTAAGAACGCTGACAGAACAGAGTATATAAGCTGTGAAGAAGCACTCTATCAGTTCATGGCACCTCGCGATATGTTCACAGGCAACACAACAATCGGTGCGGTTATAACCAACGCTGCATTTAACAAGGCTGAACTTAACAAGATTGCATCTATGGCAAGAAATGCGTATGCACGCTGCGTTAATCCAGTCGGCACAATGGCAGACGGAGATACAATATATGCTGCAAGCACTGCAAAACGAGGCGGCAACGAAGCTGTACGTGTTGATATCAACTTCGCAGGAACACTTGCTGCCCGCGTTATGTCCGCTGCAATTAAGAATGCTGTAATGAATTCTAAGATATCTGATGAAGAATTTTTAAGCATGGTAAAGTAACACATGAAATAATCCCCGATAAGCTGCTGTTCTGACAGTCTTACCGGGGATTTTTTATAGTATCTTTATAATACCTATGCCTTCTCAAATACAAGTATTTTCTCTGAGAATTTACTGACAAGCGGAATCCATGTTACAAGCTTATATGCCGGATTCAAAGTATGCATGCCTCTTACAATGTTGTCATCTTTAACTTTTCTGAATCCATCTGCTATTCCCTTGAGATCATCAAAACTGTTCGCTCCCCATGTAAATTTTGCACCGGTTGCTTTTATCGACTTTTCAAGTCCCTCTTTCTTTACAAACATCGGACATAAAGTTTCCATGCATACATATGCATTGTCAAAATTATCTCTTATAATTCCAAGCATTGTCTTCACTTCATCTGCTGTCATGTACATGGTAAGACCTTCAATAATGAAAAGCATTTTACCTCTTACTTTTATCTGCTTTACCCATGCCTCATCCAGCACGGAGCAGGCAACAGTTGATATTCTTCCAGACTCTTTAAACACAGAATCTCTTACAGCTATTGTTTCCGGCAGGTCAAGATTGTACCATGTGAGTCTGCCATTATCCATTCTATATGCCCTTGTATCAAGTCCGCAGGCAATATTAACAACCGTACAGTCAGGATTCTTATTTATAAAATCACTTACAAGCTCATCAAATACTACACTTCTTGCCACAATTCCGCCACTCATGGCAGCGTCCTTGCTTGCCCTGCTGAAATCATAATCCAGCCTTTCAACAAGCTCCTCTGCTTTCTCATCACGGAATTTATTCTTAGGATTTCTGCTGTGCATAGCTCTTGCATAGAAGCACTGAAGCATTGTTTCTGCTGTTCCGTTAAGTACCGGTTTAATCTTTTCATTATCCATAGAATGTGTCTCCTTCTATCATTAAATAAAAATAGCATCGGTTAGCTTTTGCTAACCGATGCTATTTTAACACATTTTTTTCAAATCTCAACACTTGTTATTGATTTATAGAAATAATCTAGTGGGTGTTTTTAACATTTTAATTATTCACAAAGCTTAGAAAATGCATCCGCAACAAACTGTACCTTAGTTCCTATAATAACCTGTACAGATGTCTTTCCAGGTTTCATAACACCAGCAACACCAGCTGATTTAATAACCTTATCATTAACAAGTGTAATATCCTTTACTTCAAGTCTCAGTCTTGTAATACAATTATCTATGCTTGCAATATTCTCTTTTCCGCCACAGCCTTCAAGAATTGTCTTTGCAATTGTTGTATAATCGTCACTTGCAAGTTCAACTTTCTTTTCTGCTTCTATATCATCATCTTCTCTGCCAGGAGTCTTTAAATCCCATTTCTTAATGGCAAATAAGAATACGAAATAGAATACGAAGAATGCTGCTATACCAAGAGGAATTATCAACCATGTCTTCTGTGCTGCCGGAAGAGATGATGAGAATAACAGGTCAGTAGCACCTGCTGAGAAACTAAATCCTGCTCTGAAGCCTAATGCAACTGTAATCATTGTAAATATACCATAAAGAAGTGCATAGATAACATAGAGTCCAGGAGCAAGGAACATGAAACCAAATTCAAATGGTTCTGTAACACCACAGATAAATGCACATAATGCTGCAGAAGCAACAAGTCCTATAGCTACTTTTTTCTTAGCTGGCTTTGCACATTTAATCATAGCTAAAGCTGCACCTGGAATACCAAACATCATACATGGGAAGAAGCCTGACATATACATTCCAAGACTCCATGAAACATCACTTGATGTTTGTCCTGCCCAGAAGTGCTGTAAATCTCCAAGTCCGATAGTATCAAACCAGAATACGTTGTTCAACGCATGATGTAATCCGGTAGGAATTAACAATCTGTTCAAGAATGCATAGATACCTGCACCAACAATATCAAGCTTTACAATTGCCTTACCAACGCTTACTAATGCGGCGAACAGTAATGGCCATACAAATAATAACACAACAGATACAAGAATTGATACTACTCCTGAAACAATTGCTACGCATCGTTTTCCACTAAAGAAAGATAACCAGTTTGGTAATTTTGTATCTTTAAACTTGTTATAACACATAGCACCGATTATACCAGCAAGAATACCAATAAATGGATTCTCAATCTTGTTAAATGCAAGAGTTTTAGTTGCACTGTCTGCTATAGAAGGTATAATTACTGTAACAAACTTTGTAGAAAGAAGTGTTGTCATCATAAGCCACGAAGCAAGTGCCGCAATTCCTCCGGTACCATCATTTTTATCTGACATACCTACACCGACACCAATTACAAAAAGGATTGCCATGTTATCAATTAAAGCTCCACCAGCTTTTACAAGAAACAGACCAATCATATCAGCTGCGCCCTGAATATCTCCACCCTGCATAGTTTCTGGACACAGCATATAACCGATACCCATAAGGATACCACATATAGGCAGTACTGCCACAGGAAGCATTAACGCTTTTCCCAGTTTTTGAAGAAATTTCATACTTTTCTCCTCCTTTAAATCATTATTAATCGGGGTTATCCCAATCACGCGCATTGTGAAATCCTGAGTAATTATGATATTTTCAGAACTTCATCATCAATAGATACCTCACCCTCCTTTATTAGATTAATTTTATTATAATCGTCGGTATTGCATATAAGGACTGGTGTAATCGTATCCAATCCTGCCGACTTTATTTTTTCAAGATCAGCCTCTAAAAGTAAATCACCCTTTTTTACCTGCTGACCACCTGAAACATGTGAAATAAATGGTTCTCCCTTGAGCGTTACCGTATCCAGCCCAATATGTATAAGTAATTCCGTTCCCTGACTGGTTGTCATCGTCACAGCATGAAGAGTATCAAACACCATTGATATCTCACCATCTGCCGGAGCATATATCTTTCCTCAGAAGGAATTACTGCAAATCCATCTCCAAGAACTTTTTCTGAAAATGTTGGATCTGAAACTTCAGTAATTGGCACCACTTTTCCTTTACATGGAGAATAAATAATATTATCCTTTGACTTTCCTTTGAAAAAACCTAGCATATTATCTCCTTTCCATCAATATATACTCTCTTAATATTCAATTTCTCATCAATAAGCACGAAATCCGCTTGTTTTCCTACAGAAATACTTCCGACTTTATCATATATACCAATTTCCTTTGCCGGATTCTCTGTTGCACACATAACAGCTGTTTCTAATGAAATCCCTGCTTTTTTAACCACATATCTAAGACAATCCATTAAATTAGTTGCTGATCCGGCAATTGTTCCATCATGTAATGTTGCCAGATTACCTTTTACCACTACAGGCTGTCCTCCAAGAGTATATTCGCCATCCTCTAATCCTGTTGCTCTCATGCTGTCACTGATTAGTATTATGCGTCCCGCACCCAACATGGCAAATGTTGCCCGTATTACTGATGGATGAATATGAACTCCATCACATATCAGTTCTGCATGACATTGATATGAATCTCTTATTGCACCTATAACACCAGGCTTTCTATGATTCATAGGGGGCATTGCATTGTATAAATGTGTTGCATGAGTTGCACCATGTTGAATTGCCTCCATCGCAGTATCATAATCCGCTGCTGTATGAGCAATCGACACCACAACATTATCTTTTACTTTATCTATGAAATCCATCGCACCCGGCTCTTCTGGTGCAATATCAACAATCTTTATTAAATCATGTGCAGCTTTCTGGAGTTCACAGAAATACTCATAATTACAATGCATAATATTCTCTGCTGCCTGTGCACCCTTTTTTTGTGGACTTATAAAAGGTCCCTCCATATTAATTCCTACCAGATGGGCTCCACCATTATATGAATACTCTCCGGCATTCTTCATAACTTCAACAAGTTCTTCCTTAGCTATCGTCATGGTTGCCGGACATATACTCGTCACTCCGACAGAAGCCTCATACCGCGAAATTATATCAAGTGCCTCTTTAGTTCCATCACACATATCTGCGCCCTTGCATCCATGAAAATGAATGTCAACAAGTCCTGGAATCATCTTAAGTCCTGTAGCATCTACAACTTCATCGCCAACATAATTATGTACATCCAGCACTTTGGTGAATGTACCGTTATCTACAACGACATCTCCCTTAACAAATACATTGTCCTGTGTATAAACATCAGCATTCTTTATAACCATATCTTCTCAACCTTCTATCCACCAAGTTAATATGCTTTAATAAATCTTACTAAGAGCTGCTTCATCTGCTACCAGTGTTACATCATTATGCAGCTGCAAAACTGATGCAGGAACATATGGTGTAATATGTCCAAAAAAGGCTTCTTTCACAATCTGTGCTTTATCTTCCCCACTTGCAACAACCAGAATCTTCTTTGCCTGCATTATTGTCTTGATTCCCATTGTGTATGCCTGTCTTGGAACGTCTTCTGCTGATTCAAAAAATCTCTTGTTAGCTTCTATTGTAGATTCTGTTAAATCAACACAATGAACCTGTTTTTCAAATGAATCTGATGGTTCATTAAATCCTATGTGTCCATTATGGCCTATTCCTAGAAGTTGTAAATCAATACCTCCAAGAGACTTAATCAGTTCAGAATATCTGTTACATTCTTTTTCCGAATCCTGCTCCATTCCATTAGGAATATGAGTATTCTCAACTGATATATTCACATTATCAAATAAATTCTTATGCATAAAATAATAATAACTCTGATCATTTTCCTGACTGAGTCCCTTATACTCATCAAGATTAACAGTCTTAACTGCTGAAAAATCCAAGTCACCTTTTTTATACCATTCTACTAACTGCTTATATAACCCAACTGGCGTTGAACCAGTCGCAAGTCCAAGTACACATTCTGGCTTCATAATAATCTGTGCTGATATAATATTAGCTGCCTTTCTACTCATATCAGCATAATCTTTTGCTTTGTATATTTTCATCACTTATCACTCCATTTCACATATTCTACCATCTCAGATTCTAATAATAAACATTCCCCAGATATACAAATATTTTAT